>DAORCC010000342.1:0-1511 GCA_035345235.1 Azospira sp. | reverse complement strand
CGATAAATCTCCGCTCCCTGTTTGACGAACTCGACGGCCTTGACCTCGAGGCCCTTTTGGAGGGCGTCGGCTTCGGCGATGCCCTGGGTGGCGGCGAAGTCGCGCACATCCTGGGTGATCTTCATGCTGCAGAAGTGCGGGCCGCACATCGAGCAGAAATGCGCCACCTTCGCACTGTCCTTGGGCAGCGTCTCGTCGTGGAACTCTCTGGCCTTGTCCGGATCGAGCCCGAGGTTGAACTGGTCCTCCCAGCGGAACTCGAAGCGCGCCTTCGACAACGCGTTGTCGCGGATCTGCGCCCCCGGATGACCCTTGGCTAGATCGGCGGCATGGGCGGCGATCTTGTAGGTGATGATCCCGTCCTTGACGTCGTCCTTGTCCGGCAGCCCGAGGTGCTCCTTGGGCGTCACGTAGCACAGCATCGCCGTGCCGTACCAGCCGATCATCGCCGCGCCGATGCCGCTGGTGATATGGTCGTAGCCCGGCGCGATGTCGGTGGTCAGCGGCCCCAGCGTGTAGAAGGGCGCCTCGTCGCACCAGTCGAGCTGCAGGTCCATGTTCTCCTTGATCAGCTGCATCGGCACATGGCCCGGACCTTCGATCATCACCTGGCAGTCGTGCTTCCAGGCGATCTGCGTCAGTTCGCCCAGCGTCTTCAGTTCCGCCAGTTGCGCCTCGTCGTTGGCATCGTAGATGCTGCCCGGGCGCAGCCCGTCGCCGAGGCTGAAGGCCACATCGTAGGCGGCCATGATCTCGCAGATGTCCTCGAAGTGGGTGTAGAGGAAGCTCTCCTGATGGTGCGCCAGGCACCACTTGGCCATGATGCTGCCGCCGCGGCTGACGATGCCGGTCATGCGCTTCGCAGTCATCGGCACGTAGGGCAGGCGTACGCCGGCGTGGATGGTGAAGTAGTCCACGCCCTGTTCGGCCTGCTCGATCAGCGTGTCGCGGAAGATCTCCCAGGTCAGTTCCTCGGCGCGCCCGTCGACCTTCTCGAGGGCCTGGTAGATCGGCACCGTGCCGATGGGTACCGGGCTGTTGCGGATGATCCACTCGCGCGTCTCGTGGATGTACTTGCCGGTGGAGAGGTCCATCACCGTGTCGCCCCCCCAGCGGATGGCCCAGGTCATCTTTTCGACTTCTTCCTGGATGCCGGAGCCGAGCGCGGAGTTGCCGATGTTGGCGTTGATCTTCACCAGGAAGTTGCGCCCGATGATCATCGGCTCGGTTTCCGGGTGGTTGATGTTGGCCGGGATGATGGCCCGCCCGCGGGCGACTTCGTCGCGCACGAATTCGGGGGTGATTTCTTCGGGGATGGCGGCGCCGAAGCTCTGGCCGCGGTGCTGGCGGCCGAGCAGTTCGGCCATCTTCTGACCGGTGGGGCCCGCGCCGCGCAGGCTGTCGAGGTATTCGCGCCGGCGCAGCGCTTCGCGGATGGCGACGAATTCCATCTCCGGCGTGACGATGCCCGCCCGCGCGTAGTGCATCTGCGTCACGTTCCGGCCAGCCTT
>DAORCC010000341.1:0-1531 GCA_035345235.1 Azospira sp. | reverse complement strand
AAGGAGCCGGACTTCGGCGCCTTCGTCGTCATCACCTCGATCGCCATGGGCATCCTCTTCCTCGGCGGCATGCGTGCGCGGCTCTTCGCCATCCTGATCGTGCTGCTGCTCGCTGCCTTTGCCGTGCTGATCATCGTCTCGCCCTACCGGCGCGACCGCATCTTCGGCTTCATGGACCCGTGGGCCGATGCTTTCGGCCGCGGCTACCAGCTCTCGCACGCGCTGATTGCCTTCGGTCGGGGCGAGATCTTCGGCGTCGGCCTCGGCGCGTCGGTCGAAAAGCTGTTCTACCTGCCCGAGGCACATACCGATTTCCTGCTCGCCGTGATTGCCGAGGAGCTTGGCCTCGTCGGCGTGATCACGGTGATCGTGCTCTTCGGCCTGCTCGTGCATCGCGCCTTTGCCATCGGCCGTCAGTCGGTCGCGCTCGATCGCCTGTACCCGGCACTCGTCGCAATGGGCATTGGCATCTGGCTTGGCGTGCAGGGCTTCATCAACATGGGCGTCAACATGGGCCTGCTGCCGACCAAGGGGCTGACCCTGCCGCTGATGAGCTTCGGCGGTTCCGGCATCCTCGCCAATTGCGTCGCGCTGGCGATCCTGCTGCGCGTCGATTGGGAGAATCGGCAGTTGATGCGGGGGGGCAAGCTGTGAGCGCGAAAATGAACGAAGCGCGCACCCTCATGGTCATGGCCGGCGGTACCGGTGGCCATGTCTTCCCCGGCCTGGCCGTGGCCGACCTGATGAAGACTCGCGGCTGGCGCGTCGTCTGGATGGGTAATCCGGACGGCATGGAGGCCAAGCTGGTGGCAAGCCGTGGCTACGGTGCGGACGATTTCGTGCCGGTGCGCTTCGGCGCGCTGCGCGGCAAGGGCCTGATGAAAAAGCTGATGCTGCCCTTCGCGCTGCTCTCCGGTTTCTGGCAGGCGCGTCGGCAGATCAAGGCGGTGCGCCCGGACGTCGTGCTCGGCATGGGCGGCTACATCAGCTTCCCCGGCGGCATGATGGCCAGCTGGCTGCGTACGCCGCTGGTCCTGCACGAACAGAATTCCGTCGCCGGGTTGGCCAACCGCGTGCTCGCTGGAGTCGCTGACCGCATCCTGTCCGGTTTTCCCGGGGTGCTCAAGGGCAGCATCTGGGCCGGCAATCCGGTCCGCCCCGAGATCGCCGCGCTGCCGGCACCGGCTGAGCGCTATGCGGCACACGACGGTCCGATCCGCTTGCTCGTGCTCGGCGGCAGCCTTGGCGCGCAGGCGCTGAATCTGATGATCCCGCAAGGGTTGGCGCAGATTCCGGAGGACGAGCGGCCGCTCGTCGTTCATCAATCCGGCGAAAAGCACCTCGCCGCGCTGCAGGCCAACTATTCCGCTGCCGGTGTGCAGGCCCATTGCGTGGCCTTCATCGAGGACATGGCCGGGGCCTACGACTGGGCGGATCTCGTCATCTGCCGCGCCGGCGCGCTGACCGTTGCCGAACTGGCGGCCGCCGGCGTCGCCAGCGTGCTGGTGCCTTTCCCGCATGCGGTCGACGA
>DAORCC010000340.1:0-1559 GCA_035345235.1 Azospira sp. | reverse complement strand
CTCCCCGCTTGGCGGCCTGCGCGCACGGCTGACGCTGCCGGCCGCCCCCTGATCCAGCGGCATCGGAATCCGTTCATCTTCCATTCAGCTTCACCCTGCCAGGATGGCGATTCGTTCCTGCGAGTCCCGCCATGTTCACTATCTCTCGTCTTCTCGTTCTGCCCCTTGCGCTCTTCGTCGGCGTTTCCGTCGCGGGCGAACCGATCACCCTGCAAGCCGCCCAGCTGAAAGCGCTGGGGGTCGAAACCGCCCTAGCCGGTGAGGCCGGCGGCACGCGCCGCGGCACGCTGCCGGCAACGGTGCGCATCCCGAACGAGCAGTTGCGCGTCGTCAGCGCACCGGTCGCCGGCATGATCGAACAACTCGCCGTGGCCCCGGGTGACTCGGTCCGCCGCGGACAGGTACTGGCCCGGCTGGCCAGCCCGCAGGCGCTGGAACTGCAGCGTGACGCGCTGCAGGCCTCGGCACAGGCAACGCTGCAACAGCAGAACCTGAAGCGCGACGAACAGTTGTTCGCCGAAGGATTGATCGCCGAATCACGCTTGCAGGCCACCCGCGCCGCTGCGGTACAGGCGACGGCCCAGGCCGGGGAGCGGCGGCAGGGCCTCGCCCTGGCCGGCCTCGCACCCGGCAAGCTTGGCGGCGCACTGGCCCTGACGGCGCCCATCGACGGTGTCGTGCTTGCCCAGGACGCGGAGCTTGGCCAACGGGTAGAGGGGGCAGCATCGATTTACCGTATTGCCAAGCTCGCCCCGCTCTGGCTGGAAGTGCAGGCGCCATTCGCGATCGCATCCTCGCTGCGCGAGGGCATGCCGATCAAGCTCGCGGACCGTTCGGTGACCGGCAAGCTGGTGGCCATCGGCCGCACCATCGACACGGCCAGCCAGAGTGTTTTGCTGCGCGTCGAGGTCGGCGCCGGCGCCGAGACCCTGCGTCCGGGGCAGGCTGTGGCGGTCGAGATCACCGCCGCCGACGCCAAACCGCGCATTCCGGCGGCGGCCGTCAGCCGCAGTGAAGGCGTGCCGTTGGTGTTCGTGCAGGTCGCCGCCGACGACAGCGGTGCCCGCTTTGTGGCGCGACCGGTACGGGTCCTGGGTCAAAGCGGCGATGGCGTCATCGTCGATGGCCTCGGCGCTGACGAACGGATCGCGATCAAGGGCGTTTCCGGACTCAAGGCCATCTTCTCCGGCGTAGGCAAGGAATGATGCTCGACACCCTGATCCGCTTCTCGCTGACGCAGCGTCTGCTGCTGCTCGTGCTGACCATATTGCTCGTCGCCGCCGGGATCGTCTCCTTCCGGGAGCTCCCGATCGATGCTTTCCCCGACGTATCGACGACGCAGGTGAAAATCATCCTGAAGGCCCCCGGCATGACTCCGGAGGAAGTCGAGAGCCGCATCGCCGTACCGCTGGAGCAGGAGCTCATCGGCATTCCCCGCCAGCGACTGTTGCGTTCGACATCGAAGTACGCACTGACCGACATCACCGTCGATTTCGAGGATGGAACCGACATCTACTGGGCACGCCAGCAGATCGGCGAACGTCTCGCCACGGCGATGG
>DAORCC010000339.1:0-1564 GCA_035345235.1 Azospira sp. | reverse complement strand
TCTGCCATGTTCGGCGACAATGGCGAACTGCTTCGGGGATGAGATCGATGCAATATTCGTTCGGTGATGCCGAGGGTCTCGGCCAGCGCAAGCGCACGCGGCGCGAGGTGTTCCTGGCGGAGATGGAGCAGGTGGTGCCGTGGAAGGCGCTGCTGGCGCTGATCGAGCCGCATTACCCGAAGCTGGGGCGCCCCGGCCGGCAGCCGTATCCCCAGGCGACGATGCTGCGGGTGCACTTCCTGCAGCAGTGGTATGCGCTGTCCGACCCGGCGATGGAAGAAGCGCTGTACGACACGCCGGTGATGCGGCGTTTCGCGCAGTTGGGCGGCATGGACGACGTGCCGGATGAGACGACGATCTTGAACTTCCGCCGCTTGCTGGAGACACACGGCTTGGCCGAGCAGATCTTCGAGCAGGTAAACACGCACTTGGCGCGCAAGGGCCAGAGCCTGCGGGCCGGCACGATCGTCGATGCGACGATCATCAGCGCACCGAGCTCGACGAAGAATCAGGACGGCGAACGCGACCCGGAGATGTGCCAGACGAAGAAGGGCAACCAGTGGTTTTTCGGGATGAAAGCGCACATTGGCGTGGACGAGGCCTCGGGGCTGGTGCACCACGTGGAATGCACGGCAGCGAACGTGGCGGACGTGACACAGGTGAACAAGCTGCTTCACGGGAAGGAAGCTGCGGTGTTCGGCGACAGCGGCTACACAGGCGCGGAGAAGCGCGAGGAACTCACCGATGTCGATGCCGTGTTCCTGATCGCCGCCAGGCCTTCGACGATCAAGGCGATGAAGGGCAGGCGTGAGCAGAAAGTCGCATGCCAGCGTGAGCGACTGAAGGCGAGCGTACGCGCGAAGGTGGAGCACCCATTTCGCGTCATCAAGCGGCAGTTCGGCTACATGAAGGTGCGGTACCGCGGCTTGGCGAAGAACGCGGCGCAGGTACTGATGCTGTTCGCGTTGTCGAACCTGTGGATGTCGCGCCGGCGCTTGCTGCCGGCGGCGGGGTAAGTGCGTCCGCTGGATGGGGCAACTCGTCTGGCGGCGCGGAAACACGGATAATTTCGGCCTGATGGCCACGATGTCGGGCTGCGAGCCGAGCAATCGTGATGGTTCGGCGGATTGTTCAGAGCTTCCCTAGCGCATGCCGGCATCCCGCATGATGGCCGCGAGCCCCTTGAGTGCAGGCCAGCGGTCGGTGATCACCCAGGCGGGCATGTCCTGCAGGTAGCCGCGATAGCGGCCCTTGGCTTCGAAGCGCTCCCGGAAATCCGAGTGCAGGAACGCTTCCAGGTAGCGCGGCACGATGCCGCCGCCGATGTACACACCGCCGAAGGCACCCAGCATCAACGCGGTGTTGCCGGCCATGTTGCCGAGCAGGCCGAAGAACACCGCGAGGGTTTCGCGTGCCGCGGCGTCGCCGGCCGTGAAGCCTGCGCCGATGGCTTCGGGCGTCAGTACGGCGCCGCCGTGCAGGGCTTCGTGAAGGAAGGCGAGGCCGTGCCCGGAGAGGACCCGCTCGGCCGGCCCACGCACGCGGTGCGGGTGGTGACGCCGAG
>DAORCC010000338.1:0-1579 GCA_035345235.1 Azospira sp. | reverse complement strand
GCAGGCCGGCCAGCCCGGGGCCGCGCAGCGGCGCCGGCGGCACGTCGGCCGTGCCGAAGCCGCTGCTGGGTGCGAAGCCGCCGGTGGAGCGGTACTCGCTGTGCTGCAGCGTCGCGTAGCCGGAGTTCACGCCGGGCAGGTGGAAGCCCGGGCCATCGCCCGAGCGCACGTTGAGGCTGGCCGGCTTCACGCCGCGCGATTGCAGGTCGTGCAGGATGTCGGCGTAGCAGGGCTTCATCGCCTTGGCCATCGCCGAGCCCATCTCGCGCGCCAGCAGCTTGCGCGGCTCGGCGGCCGCCGTCGCGGCCTCGATGGCACGGTAGGTGGCCAGCCCGATCGCGGCCGGGCGCAGCGGGTTGCGATCGTCGTCGCGGCGCGCGGTGTTCAGCAGCGAGGCCAGGTGCGAGGCCACCTCGGACTGCTCCCATTCGCATTCCTGCATGATCTGCGCGCCGATGCGGTCGGCATAGAGCCGCTGCTCGACCTCGTTGTCGTCGACCAGGCTGAGCGAATGCCAGTCGGTCGCCTCGAGGCGGCGCCGTCCGTCGGCGCGCGGCGCCAGGTCGCGCGCGATGCCGTCACGCAGCTGATCGCGGAAAGTCAGGTGGAACGCCGCCATGTTGCGGCGCAGGTCGAACTGGCCCGCGAGCAGCGCATCGCGCTCGGCGGTCTTGGTGGCAGACAGCGAGAGCGTGCCCAGCAGATCGGAGACGCGATCGGCCACCGAGGCCGCGGTCTTGTTGATCAGGCTGACGGCCGCATCGATGGCGGCTTTCTGGCGAGGGTCGGGAAGGTTCATCGGGGCGGAGCATCCACGGCCGCCCGGCCGCGGACACCCTTCACGCCACCGGGCAGACGTGCGCGGAGTATGGGCCCAAACCCAAGCCCCGGCGTGTGCGTTCCGTCACGCCGCAAGAGCGGGGCGGAACGCGCGTCTCACTTCTTCAGCGCGTCGCGGATCTCGCGCAGCAGCACCACGTCTTCCGGCGGCGCGGCGGGCGCCTCGGGCGGGGCTTCCTTCTTCAGCCGGTTGATCTGCTTGACCATCACGAAGATGATGAAGGCGAGGATGATGAAGTTGATCGCCACGGTGATGAAGTTGCCGTAGGCGAACAGCGGCACGCCGGCCTTGCTGAGCGCCTCGTAGGTCATCGGGCCGTTGTAGCCGGCCGGCGGATCGGCCAGCTTGACGAAGTAGTTCGAGAAGTCGAGCCCGCCGAGCACGCGCCCGACGATCGGCATGATCAGATCCTTCACGATCGAATCGACGATCTTGCCGAACGCCGCACCGATGATGACGCCGACCGCGAGGTCGACGACATTGCCCTTCATCGCGAATTCCTTGAACTCGGTAGCGAATCCCATCGGGGTACTCCTCTGCAGTCGTTTGTGTAGGGGTCGCCGTCATTTCTGCGCGGCGCCCCGGAGTATTGCCGCGCGGCCGGGGAAGTCAAGGAAGCAGCGTTGCGCCGGGACCCCCTTGACGCGTCCGCTAGAATGCCGGGTTGACCCTGATAACGAAGACTCGCCAGAGGATCCCCATGAGTGACAGTTCCGTCGACAACGGCAAGCGCACCTG
>DAORCC010000337.1:0-1579 GCA_035345235.1 Azospira sp. | reverse complement strand
TGCTCGTCATCCTCAACGACAACGACATGTCGATCTCGCCGCCGGTCGGGGCGCTCAACAAGTACCTCGCCCGGCTGTTCTCCGGCCGCACCTTCAATGCCGCGCGCCGCGCCGGCGAAAAGGTGCTTGGCGTCGCACCGCCACTGCTCGAGTTCGCCAACCGCGTCGAGGAGCACGTCAAGGGCATGCTGACGCCGGGCACGCTGTTCGAGGAATTCGGTTTCAACTACATCGGCCCGATCGACGGCCACGATCTCGACTCGCTGGTCCCGACGCTGCAGAACCTGCGCGACCTGAAGGGGCCGCAGTTCCTGCACGTGATCACCAAGAAGGGCCAGGGCTACAAGCAGGCCGAGGCCGACCCCATCCTCTACCACGGCGTCGGCAAGTTCCAGCCGGACATCGGCATACAACCGCCCGCTGCAGCGCCAAAGCTGACCTACACGCAGGTCTTCGGCGACTGGCTGTGCGACATGGCGGCCGCCGATCCGCGCCTCGTCGGCATCACCCCCGCGATGCGCGAAGGTTCGGGCATGGTGCGCTTCGCCGAGCAGTTCGCCGATCGCTACTACGATGTCGGCATTGCCGAGCAGCATGCCGTCACGTTTGCCGCCGGCCTGGCCTGCGAAGGCCTCAAGCCGGTCGTCGCGATCTACTCGACTTTCCTGCAGCGCGCCTACGATCAGCTGGTCCATGACGTTGCGCTGCAGAATCTGCCGGTGGTGTTCGCCATCGACCGCGGCGGCCTGGTCGGCGCCGACGGCCCGACCCACCACGGCACCTTCGATATCTCGTACCTGACCTGCATCCCGAACATGGTCGTCATGACGCCCGCCGACGAGGCCGAATGCCGCCGGCTGCTATCGACGGCGATGACGCTCGACGGACCGAGCGCCGTGCGCTACCCGCGGGGCGCCGGCATGGGCAAGGTGCCGGGCACCGATCTCGCGACGCTGCCGCTCGGCAAGGGCGAAATCCGTCGCCAGGGCAGGAATGTTGCCATCCTCGCATTCGGCAGCATGCTGGCGCCGGCACTGACCGCTGGCGAAGCGCTCGATGCCACGGTGGCGAACATGCGCTTCGTCAAGCCGATCGACCGCGAACTGATTTTGCAGCTGGCAGGGGAACATTCCCTGCTCGTCAGCGTCGAAGAGAATGCCCTGATCGGCGGCGCCGGCTCGGAGGTGGCGCGGGTCCTGGAAGAAGCCGGTTGCAAGGTGGCACATCTCCGTCTCGGCCTCCCCGACCGATTCATCGATCACGGCGACCACGCACGGCTGCTGGCCGAACTCGGCCTCGATGGTGACGGCATCGTCCACGCCATCACGGCTCGCCAGCAGGCGCAACAATAACGAACGGCCACAGAGAACCGCAATGAATGCACCGCAAGCCCCCGCCGCCATGGAAGATGTCCAGGGTTCGGCCGATACGCGCCAGATCGCCATCAACAAGGTCGGCATCAAGGCCATCCGCCACCCGGTCAAGGTTCAGGACAAGACCGGCGGCGTGCAGCACACCATCGCTGTCTTCAACATGTACGTCAGCCTGCCGCACAATTTCAAGGGCACGCACATGTCGC
>DAORCC010000336.1:0-1579 GCA_035345235.1 Azospira sp. | reverse complement strand
CCTTGGTCACCAGCACCTTCTTGTAGAAGACCAGCGACAGCGGATCGGCGTAGCGCGGCTCGACCACCAGCACGTTGGCCAGGTTGCGCGAGGCGAGCAGCAGGTTGTCGTCGACCTGGTCGGCGATCACCAGCACCGAATCCAGGCCCATGGCCTTGAACTTCTGCGCCAGCAGCTTGGTCTTGGGCGCCTCGACCTTGATCGAGTCGACCACGGCGACGCGGCCTTCGCGGGCCAGCTGCGAGAAGATGGCGGCCATGCCGGCGCGGTACATCTTCTTGTTGACCTTCTGCGTGAAGTTCTCGTCCGGCGAGTTCGGGAAGATGCGACCGCCCCCGCGCCACAGCGGCGAGGAGGTCATGCCGGCGCGGGCGCGGCCGGTGCCCTTCTGGCGGAACGGCTTCTTGGTCGAGTGCTTCACCTCGGCGCGATCCAGCTGGGCACGGGTGCCCTGGCGCGCGTTGGCCTGGTAGGCGACGACGACCTGGTGGACGAGCGCCTCGTTGTAGTCACGCGCGAACACGGTGTCCGGCGCGTCGACCTTGGCGGTGGCCTGGCCCTGTTCGTTCAGGAGCTCGAGTTGCATCACTGGGCTCCCTTCTTGGCCTTGACCTTCACGGCCGGGCGCACGACCACATGGCCGTTCTTCGCACCCGGAACGGCGCCGCGCACCAGCAGCAGCTGGCGGGCTTCGTCGACGCGCACGACGTCGAGGTTCTGCACCGTCTTGGTCACGTCGCCGAGGTGGCCGGACATCTTCTTGCCCGGGAACACGCGGCCCGGATCCTGCGCCATCGAGATCGAGCCCGGCACGTTGTGCGAACGGCTGTTGCCGTGCGACGCGCGCTGCGAGCCGAAGTTGTGGCGCTTGATCGTGCCCGTGAAGCCCTTGCCGATCGAGGTGCCCTGCACGTCGACCAGCTGGCCCACGGCGAAGGTGGTCACCGGGATCGTGGCGCCCGCCTTGAGGCCGGCGGCGACGTCGGCGGCGACGCGGAATTCCTTGAGGACTTCACCGGCTTCGACGCCCGCCTTGGCGAGGTGACCGGCTTCGGGCTTGGTGACGCGGCTGGCCTTGCGGGTGCCGTAGGCCACCTGGACGGCGGTGTAGCCGTCGGTCTCGTCGGTCTTGACCTGGGTGACGCGGTTGTTCGACACGTCGAGCACCGTCACGGGAATGGCGTCGCCATCGTCCGTGAAGATGCGCATCATGCCCACCTTGCGGCCCAGCAAACCGAGACGGTTGCTCAGACTCATGTGTTAGCTCCAATGCCCGACATCGATTGGCCGGGCTGATGAGTTTGGCCGCCCCGCTCTTGGGTCATCCAAGAGGTGGGCGGCCGGGGAAACGCGGATTCTACTGCAGCTTGATTTCGACGTCCACGCCGGCCGGGAGGTCGAGCTTCATCAGCGCGTCCACGGTCTTGTCGGTCGGGTCGACGATGTCCATCAGGCGCTGGTGCGTGCGGATCTCGAACTGGTCGCGGCTCGTCTTGTTGACGTGCGGCGAACGCAGGATGTCGAAACGCTGCATGCGGGTCGGCAGGGGCACGGGGCCCTTGACGATCGCGCCGGTGCG
>DAORCC010000335.1:0-1584 GCA_035345235.1 Azospira sp. | reverse complement strand
CGAGCAGGATGATCACGTCCTTCTTCATCTCGACCAGGCGCTTGGCCTTCTCGATCACCATTTCGGCGACCTGCACGTGACGGGTGGCCGGCTCGTCGAAGGTCGAGGCGACGACTTCGCCGCTGACGGTGCGCGACATTTCCGTGACTTCCTCGGGGCGCTCGTCGATCAGCAGCACGATCAGCACGGCTTCCGGGTGGTTTTCGGAGATGGCGTGGGCAATATGCTGCAGCATGACCGTCTTGCCCGACTTCGGCGGGGCAACGAGCAGGCCGCGCTGGCCGGCGCCGATCGGTGCAATCATGTCGATGATGCGGCTGGTCGTGTTTTCCTCGCCGCGCATGTCGCGTTCGAGGCGCAGGTGGCGCGTCGGGTGAAGCGGCGTCAGGTTCTCGAACAGGATCTTGTTCTTGGTCGCTTCCGGCGGGGCGAAGTTGATGCGATCGACCTTGACCAGCGCGAAGTAGCGCTCGCCGTCCTTCGGCGTGCGGATCTCGCCTTCGATGGTGTCGCCGGTATGCAGGTTGAAGCGGCGGATCTGCGACGGGCTGACGTAGATGTCATCCGTGCCGGCCAGGTACGAGATGTCCGGCGAGCGGAGGAAACCGAAGCCGTCAGGCAGCACTTCGAGCGTGCCGTCGCCGAAGATGCTTTCGCCCTTCTTGGCCTGGTTCTTCAGCAGCGCGAAGATCAGCTCCTGCTTGCGCAGGCGGTTGGCATTTTCGATGCCGTTGGCAGTGGCCATTTCGAGGAGCTGGCCGACATGGTAATTCTTGAGTTCGGAAAGGCGCATGAGCGGGAGTTGTGGCTATGGCGGAGGCGCGACACGGAACGGTCGCGGCGCATGGACGGTAACGGGAGAGTGGGATGTGGAAACTTGAACTACACCTGAAAGCCCCGGGGCGGGACGGCGTTGTTGTCGTTGCTTTGCCGCGCCGTTGCGGGCTTTCAGGGGGTGAGACTAATGCGATTAAAGATTGCTGTCAATGAATGCGGTCAATTGCCCCTTCGACAGCGCGCCGACCTTGGTTGCTTCGATGTTGCCGCCCTTGAACAGCATCAGCGTCGGAATGCCGCGAATGCCGTACTGGGCCGGAGTCTTCTGGTTGTCGTCGATGTTGAGCTTGGCGACCTTCAGCTTGCCGGCGTACTCCTTGGCGACTTCGTCAAGGATCGGGGCAATCATCTTGCACGGACCGCACCATTCGGCCCAGTAGTCGACCAGCACCGGCGTCTGCGATTGCAGCACTTCGGTCGCGAAGTTGTCGTCGGTGACGTAATGGATATGCTCGCTCATCTCGAAAAAAGCCTCTTGGGAACTGGATGGAAAGGTGGAATAAACGGGAAATATTCCGGGATGGAATGTGTGGGGAGGAATGCTACTGAAAAACGTGCGGCATGGGAAGCGAGTCTTGGCGCCATGTTCGCGTGGCACACTCCGGCACTCGCCCGGGCGAGGTGCGCGGGCCTGGAGAAAAAATGCTGCTTTGCAAATATTTGGTTTGCGTAAAGATCATGTAGATTGACAAATCCATATAAAAACAAGACAATAATGTCGTTGCTGCGGCGCAGCAACCGAGCCGG
>DAORCC010000334.1:0-1633 GCA_035345235.1 Azospira sp. | reverse complement strand
ACGACCCGGTCGCCAACGAGAAGGCGCTGGCCGGCATCCGCCACGACAAGACCCGTGACGCCAACGACGGTTTCGACGGCGGCTGGGTGGCTCACCCGGGCCTCGTGCCGATCGCCATGGAAGAATTCGTCAAGGTGCTCGGCGACAAGCCGAACCAGTTCGAGAAGCAGGTGTCGGGCAGCTTCGGCCCGGCCCAGTGGCTCGACTTCCAGCCGACCACCCCGATCACCGAAGCCGGCCTGCGCAACAACATCAACGTCGGCATCCATTACCTCGGCAGCTGGCTGGCCGGCAACGGCTGCGTGCCGATTCACAACCTGATGGAAGATGCGGCCACCGCCGAAATCTCCCGTTCGCAGGTGTGGCAGTGGGTCGTCTCGCCGAAGGGCGTGCTCGACGACGGCCGCAAGGTCACCGTCGAGATGGTGCGCCCGATGATCGCCGAGGAACTGGCAAAGGTGAAGGCCACCGTCACCGCCCAGGGCGAGGACACCGCCACCTACGACCAGGCTGCGGTCATCTTCGACAAGATGAGCCTGACGCCGGAGTACCCGGAGTTCCTGACCCTGCCGCTGTACGAGGCAATGGCCTAAGAACGCCCCCGCACCCGCAGGGGTGCGGCTTGCGAGAAACGGCACCGCGGGTCAGTCCCCGGTGCCGTTTTTCCTTCAAGGAGAGAAGTCATGATTGCTGCGCTCACCCAGTTGCTGATCTTCCAGCTCATCGGCGAAGTCATCGCCCGCGGGCTCGACCTGCCCGTTCCCGGCCCGGTGATCGGCATGGCGCTGCTGTTCGTGGCGCTGTCGCTGCGCAAGGGCCCGGATGCATCGCTGCAGACGACCGCACAGACGCTGCTCTCGCATCTCTCGCTGCTGTTCGTGCCGGCCGGTGTCGGCATCGTCGTGCACCTCGCGCGCGTGGCCGACGAATGGCCGGCCCTGCTCGCCGCGCTGATCGTCAGCACCTTCGTCTCGATGGCCGTGACTGCACTGGTGATGAAGGCGCTGGTGCGCAAACCTGCAGAAACCGGGAGCGCACGATGAACCCGCGCATCACCGACCTCTGGGTCTACCTTTCCGCGTCGCCACTGCTCGGGCTGACGCTGACGCTGATCGCCTATCAGGCGGCCGTGTGGGTCAACAAGCGCTGCGGCGGCTCGCCGCTCGCCAACCCCGTATTGATCGCGGTGACGGCGCTGGTGGCGCTGCTCCTCGCCACCGGCACACCCTACCAGACCTATTTCGACGGCGCCCAGTTCGTGCACTTCCTGCTCGGCCCGGCCACGGTGGCGCTCGCCATCCCGCTCTACACCCACTTCCGGCGCGTGAAGGCGATGCTGGTGCCGATCGTCGTCGGCCTCGTCGCCGGCAGCCTGACCGCGGCCTTCTCGGCCCTGCTCGTGGCGCGGCTGATGGGTGCCAGCGTGGCGACGCAACTGTCGCTCGCGCCGAAGTCGGTCACCACGCCGATCGCCATGGGCATCGCCGAACGCATCGGCGGCCTGCCCTCGCTCACCGCCGTGCTGGTCATCACCACCGGCATCCTCGGCGCCGTCGCCGGCCGCTACCTGTTCGACGTGCTCGGCGTGCGCGACCCGGCGATCCGCGGCTTCGCCACCGGCGTCACCGCACAC
>DAORCC010000333.1:0-1645 GCA_035345235.1 Azospira sp. | reverse complement strand
ACCGTGCGCAGCACGCCGATGATCGACCCGACGACGAGTGCGATCACCCAGGCCGACAGCGACAGCGACACCGTCCACTTGAAGCCGGTGATCAACCAGCCCAGATAGGTATCGTCGCCGGTGGCGGACGGCTGCAGGAAGACTTCCCAGTTCCAGTTATAGGCCATGGTTTAGTCAGCAGAGAAGTTGCGGGAGCGCTGCACAGGTGCAGCACGGGAAAAACGGGGCTACGGCATTCCGTTCACGGCGCGTGGCTGACGCGAAGACCAGCCGCAGACAGTGCGAACAGCACGGCAAGGCGCAGTCGACAAAGTCAGCCGCGCGCCGGGGACGGAATGAATTACTCGTAGGCCTTGTCGTTGGGAGCCTTGTGCAGCGCCTTCATGTCATCCGACATCGGCATGTTGAGGTTGAGGCCCTTCGGCGGGATCGGGTTCATGAACCACTTGGCGTAGATCTTGTCGGCTTCGCCCGAGGTCTGCAGCTTGGCGATGGCGCCGTCGACCACCTTCTTGAAGCCCGGGTCATCCTTCCTGATCATGCAGCCATAGGCCTCCTTCGACTGTGCGGTGCCGACGACGGCCCAGTCACCCGGACGCTTGGCCTTGGCCATTTCACCGTAGAGCAGCGCGTCGTCCATCATGAAGGCGACGGCACGGCCGGTTTCCAGCGTCAGGAAGGATTCGCCGTGGTCCTTGGCCGAGATGACGTTCATCTTCATGCCCTTGTCCTCGTTCATCTTCTTCAGCAGGCGCTCCGAGGTCGTTCCGGCGGTGGTCACCACGTTCTTTCCGGCCAGATCCGGGAAATCCTTAATGCCCGAATCCTTCTTGGTCTGCAGGCGGGTGCCGATGACGAAGAAGGTGTTGGAGAAGCCGACCTGCTTCTGGCGCTCCGTATTGTTGGTGGTCGAGCCGCACTCGATATCGACGGTGCCGTTCTGCACCAGCGTGATGCGGTTGGCGGAAGTGACCGGCATCAGCTTGATGTCGAGCTTGGCCAGCTTCTGGTCTTCCTTAACCGCCTCGGCGATCTTGAGCAGAATTTCGTGGGCGAAGCCGATGACCTGCTGCTTGTCGTCGTAGTACGAGAACGGAATCGAGGACTCACGGTGACCGAGGGTAATCGAACCGGTTTCCTTGACCTTCTTCAGCGTCGCGCTCTCCTGCGCAACGACAGGGGCAGCGAAGAAGGCGGCGGCAACGGTAGCGGACAATACGGAAGGCAGCAGTTTCATGGTGGTGTCTCCAACAGTTGGTTTATTGATCGGGCTTGTGTCGAGCCGGCAATCCATCAGCACAGCGCGTGCCAGCGCCAACGATTGCTGCAACACATTGTTTTATATGCAATCGGCGAACAGGCGCCGGCCAAACCGTTCGGAAATCCGAACTTTCTCGCTCAATGGAATTCGGTTTTCCGAACGTCACGCGCAGCGAAGGCTGCGCATACAATGCGGTTCATTCCGTCCCCACCCACGCTTTCCTCACGATGACCGCACCCATCCGCTACACGCTCTCGCCCGCCGAGCCGGCCGCCCACCTGTTCCACGTCAGCTGCCGCGTCGCGCAGCCCGACCCGGCCGGCCAGCGCTTCGCCCTGCCCGCCTGGATCCCCGGCAGCTACCTGATCCGCGACTTCGCCCGCC
>DAORCC010000332.1:0-1656 GCA_035345235.1 Azospira sp. | reverse complement strand
GGCTGGCGAACACATGCACGTCGACCGGCCGCTGCTGTCCGAAACGCCAGCACCGCCGCACGGCCTGGTAATACGCCTCGAATGAGTCGGTCACGCCGACGAAGGCCATTCGGGCGCAGTGCTGCCAGTTGAGGCCAAAGCCGCAGATCGACGGCTTGCTGACCAGCACGCGAATATTTCCGTGCGCGAAGTCATGCAGGCGCCGTTCCTTCACGTCGGCGTCGTCCGCGCCGGCTATCTGCACCGCGCCATCAATGGCGGCCGTGAGCGCATCGCCTTCGGCATTCAGGTCGCACCACACGACCCATGGCTGCCGATCGGAATTGACCATCTGCGCGCAGGCGCGCACCCGCTCTACAAGCGAAGCGCGGCGGGCGTCACGCCGCTCCATGAGTGTTTGCGCTTCCATCGCAAAGAGGCCGTGCGCCGGGTTGTGCTCAGTCTCAACGGTATGCTGATGCACATTCAACGGCGGGAGCGCGTAGGCGCTGGCGTCGTGGCCTAGGTCTGCCGGCGAACGAACCATCGCGCCCCACGATGCGACCCATCGCCAGAACACTGCGCGCGCGTGACCCTTGAGCCGCCATGTCTGCGTGTCGCCGCCGTCATGGACGAAGAACTCGGCCAGCATTTCCGCCCGAGAACGCACGCCGAGAAATTGCGCGTGGTTGCCTAGCTCCGTCCAGTCGTTTGGAGCCGGCGTCGCCGTTGCGCAGAGCTTGTATGGCGTCGCTTCGAAGGAATCTAGCAGCGTTTGCAGCGTCTTCGCCGCGTGGTGCTTGATGATGCTCGACTCATCCAGCACCACACCGCCGAAGCGCGCCACGTCGAACTTGTGCAGCCTGTCGTAGTTCGTGATCGTGATGCCCGGGCGAACGTCTTCACCATCGCGGGCGTGCGTCACGGCAACGCCGATGCTTTCGCCTTCCTCGGTGGTTTGCTCGGCCACGGCGAGCGGGGCGAGGATAAGCACATCGCTGCCAGTTTCACGGTGCACGGTATCCGCCCATGCCAGTTGCATGCGGCTTTTGCCAAGGCCCGTATCGGCGAAGATCGCAGCCCTCCCGCGCCGCAGCGCCCATGCTGTAAGGTCGCGCTGGTGCGGAAACAGGCCGTATTCGCGCACTTGAGCGGCGATGCCTTTTGCCACCGCCGCGCCGAGTTTCGCGCTTACAAATTCGTGGTATTGCACCGTAATCTCCAATAATCCATGCCTACCAACAACCAAGTCAACCGGACCTGCCGCAAGCGGCAGGCCGGTTACTTAGGCCGTTAGGCCCCACGCCAACCAGTTCGGCGACGTGGGGCTTTTGTTCAAGCGGCTAGCTTCCAGTCCTCGGCCAGCATGTCGGTCTGGCTGGCGAGCCACGGAACCCGTGCGCCCGGTGTCGTCTTCGCGTCTGCGGGGTACGACATGAAAATGTAGGGCAACGTCATCTTGCTATGCTCGTCAGGCATTTGCAGCTCCAGCCACAAGCCCTTGCCGTTCCACCCCATGCGCTGCACCTTCTGCCCGCTGCGGAGTTTGTTCAGCGCCTCACCAAAATCAAATAGTTCTTCCATTGCGTTTCCCTCATGGTTATGGCCCGCTCTCTGTGGGGCCTAACAGTTCCTTCAACCGGAAGCCGCTTCGCGGCTCCGGTTAACTCAAGCGTT
>DAORCC010000331.1:0-1656 GCA_035345235.1 Azospira sp. | reverse complement strand
TAGAGCGGCACGATGAAGAAGCCGCCGAAGAGGCCGATCATGAACAGGTCGAAGAGGATGCGCCAGGTGCTGCCATGCGCCAGCAACGCCCCTACCGCCAAGGGCTCCGGGCCGGCCGACAGCGGCATCGCTGCAATGCCGAGATCGAGGCCGAACAGGGTCAACCCGATCGAGCCAAAGGGGACCAGCCCGAGCTCGACGTGCTTCGCCGACATGCGCTCGCAGAGCAGCGAGCCGATGCCGATGCCGATCGTGAAGGTGGCGAGCAGCAGCGTCACGGCCCCTTCGCCGCCGCCGATGACGTTCTTCGCGAAGGCCGGGAACTGCGCGAGGAACAGCGCACCGTAGAGCCAGAACCACGAGATGCCGAGGATGGAGAGGAAGACCGTGCGGTTCTCGCGGGCGAAGCCGATGTTGCGCCAGGTCTCGGTCAGCGGATTGGGACTGACGACAAGTTGCGGCGCCGGGGCGGGCGCCACCGCGATGCCGCGGCTGGCCAGCCAGCCGAGCGCTGCGACGATGAAGCCGGCAGCGGCCACCCAGACCGGATCGACCCCGGCCCCGGCGAGCAGTCCACCGGCCAGCGTGCCAATCAGGATCGCAACGAAGGTGCCGGCCTCGACCAGCGCATTGCCGCCGATCAGCTCCTCCTCCTTCAGGTGCTGCGGCAGGATCGCGTACTTGACCGGTCCAAACAGCGTCGAATGCAGGCCGAGCAGGAACAGTGCCGCCATCAGCACGGCGAGGCTGTGCAACGCGAAGCCGGTGGCAGCGACAATCATGATGCCCATTTCAAGCACCTTGACCATGCGCGCCAGCATCGCCTTGTCGTACTTGTCCGCCAGCTGGCCGGCCGTCGCCGAGAAGAGGAAAAAGGGCAGGATGAAGATGCCGGCCGCAAGGTTCGCCAGTACCTCCGCCTTCATCGTCGTCCATTGCGCCGACTGAAAGGTGAGCAGGACGACCAGCGCGTTCTTGAACAGGTTGTCGTTGAAGGCACCGAGGAACTGCGTGAGGAAGAATGGCCGGAAGCGCTGCGTTTGCAGCAGGCCGAACTGGTTGCTCATGGATGCGGGTCTCCGTATGTCGTTTGTTGTTGTCAGGGGTTGCAGCAATGACAGAAGGCTACTCAAGCGATACCGAACACACAACCCATCGGGAAAAGGTATCGGCTGTTTATGCCTTCAGAAGCTCCTCGCGCGACCCCAGCCAGCGAGCGAGATGCCGCGCCACGGCCACGGGGTCCTCGTGCAGCAGGCGTTCGGCCTCGTTCCGGGCGAGTTCGATGAGCTCGGTGTCGGCCTCGAGGTCGGCGTAGCGCAGGAGGGGCACGCCGCTCTGGCGGCTGCCGACGAATTCGCCGGGGCCGCGCAGGTGCAGGTCCTGCCGCGCGATCTCGAAGCCGTCCGTGTTTTCGAAGATGATCTTCAGTCGCGCCCGTGCCGTTTCGGAGAGCGGCCCGGCATAGAGCAATGCGCAGACCGATTCGTGCGCGCCGCGACCGACCCGGCCGCGCAACTGGTGCAGTTGTGAAAGGCCGAAGCGCTCGGCATGCTCGATGACCATCAGGCTGGCGTTGGGCACGTCGACACCGACCTCGATCACCGTCGTCGCCACCAGCACGTCGATCTCGCCCGCGGCGAAGGCCGCCATCGT
>DAORCC010000330.1:0-1663 GCA_035345235.1 Azospira sp. | reverse complement strand
TATGTCTCCGCATCCTGCGCGCCGCTTCCGCCATCGACAGTCTCGTAGATCGGGTATCCGCCGCGATGCGACAGCCTCATGATCGACCCATCTGACTGAACATGCTCCACGGTCCTGATGCCGCTGACACCAAGGCGCATCGCCGATTCGGCCGGCTGCCCTGCGTCTGCATCGCGGACAGGGAGCGCGAAATCCTTGGTGTCGTTGGGCCACTTCACCCGCCGATTCTCCTCTGCGACACGCCAGGCAGTGCCTCGACGTGCGCCAGCGTGAATTCGCCGCCATACGGGATGTTCGTCAGCCGCAGCCAGTGATAGACCGCCCGCAACCCCTTGCCAGGCTGGAACCGCATGCACTGCGCGTCAGGGGCCGACTTGTGTGACAGGTACTCGTAAGCCTGCCCGCTTGGCGTCACGACGACGAGCGTCAGCTTCTCAGTGGCCTCGCCGTAGGCGTAGATGGCGATCGGAGTCCAGATTTGCCCGCTGACGGACGGCTTGCCGAGGTCGATTACGCACTCGATCAGGTTGCCGTCGTCGTCGCTACCGGCAATCTCGCGCAGCCCTGCCGCGTCCATGCCATAGGCTGAACGGCCGATCTGCGCCAGCGAGTTGAACACCCATGCGCCACCGTAGCGGCTCGCCGCTCCTGTCGCCAGATTGACGGACAGTGCGCCCATTTCGTCGTCGTAGGCTTCGCGCGCAGCGGTGAATCCCGGGTCGACGTTTGCTGGGTATCGCGCCGATGAGTCGAGCGAGAAGATGACGTGCGTCTCGCCCTTGTGCTCCAGTACAAAAGCGTTGCCGTGCTCGGCCTCTGGCGGAAGGAATCCGTTTGCTCGCATCGGCGATGTGATGGCGCCGTCCGGCGTGCCGATCAGCATGCCGTCCGCACTCATCCACCCGACCGCCTTTCCGTTGGGATGGAAGAACACCGTACCGCGCACGGATGACGACCTGATGCGCTCGAACACCTCGGCCTGCGCGATATCCGTGCCTGCGTACCAATAGACAGCAGATGCCGTGCCGACGAAAACCCCGTTCTCGCATGGGGCAACAACGCGGATTTCATCCGGCAACATGATCCAGTTCTTCGCCGGGTTGTAGAGGCCGAAATCGTAGGTGTCCGAATAGCTCAGGACTCGCCCGCTCGCAGACAGCAAGCGGCCATTGAAGAACGCCACCGTGTCTCCGGCAGGAAGCGGCGAGAGAAACGCCCTCTGCCCAACAGAACGGCCCTCTGCGGGCGCAGAAATAGACACGCTGGCCGTTGCAGCCGCCACGGTCGAATACCGCTGCAGGACGGCACCGTCTGGCCCTGAGCAATAGACGACGAACTTGTCGACGCCAGTCTGTGCCGCCGGCAGCGTCACGGTGATTCCGCCCTGGGCAGCCAGGTCGACCGCCGCAAGCTTTGCCGCCGACTCCTCGCCGTCGAGCATCGCATGAGTGATCGCAACCCGGTACGACCCTGCCGGCAACGTGCCGGACAGGTTGGATGCCAGCGTCGGCGCACTCGCAGGGGTCGGAACCGCCCACGGAGAGTCGGTGTGGTCCGCGTTGCAGCGCCCGCTTTCCTCGCCGTTGCTCCACCATACCTCGCCGGCCATCTCGGCGTAGCTGACGGGGCGCATGGCAGTAAGACCAGTGCGCAGCGTCGTCGT
>DAORCC010000329.1:0-1681 GCA_035345235.1 Azospira sp. | reverse complement strand
GCCGAGAAGCGCTCGGCGGTGAGCATGTAGCGGCGCGCGTAGCGCTCGCCGATGGCGGCGATGACGTAGGGGCTGATCACTGCCGGCAGGATGCCGAGCTTCACCTCGGTCAGCGCGAACTGGGCATCGAAGGTGGCGATGGCGATATCGCAGGCGGCGACGAGACCGACGCCACCGCCGTAGGCCGGGCCCTGCACACGGGCGACGGTCGGCTTGGAAAGTTCGTTCAGGGTAGAGAGCAAGGTTGCCAGGTTGCGCGCATCGCGCAGGTTCTCTTCCGGCGAATAGCCGGCGGCGCGTTTCATCCAGTTCAGGTCGGCGCCGGCACAGAAGCTCTTGCCGGTCGACGACAGCACGACGGCGCGTACCTGCGGATGCGCTTCGAGTTCGCGCAGGCCGGCAGTGATCTCGGCGATCAGCACTTCGTCGAAGGCGTTGTGACGCTCCGGCTTGTTGAGCGTGAGGATGCCGAGCGGACCGTCGACTTCGGTGAGGATGCTGGTGTACATGGAGTCTCCTTCAGTTCGTAGCTTCGTTTCGCCACGTGATTTCATCGTCAATCGCGTAGAGCTTGCAGACTTCTTCGGTCTTGGCGCGACAGAAGTCGATCGCGCGATTTCTCGGATCTTCGCCGCCCCAGGCGTAACCGCAGCGCCCATTGCCGGAAGCAGCAAAGGCGCGCGGGTAATCAGCGTCGACAAAGAGTTGGTAAAGGCGACGGCAGCGCTCCGATTCTGCTATGAACGGCACCTTGCCCGCCGCCGCCAGTCGCAGGCTGTCCGGATCCGTGCCGGATGCCGGCAGTTGCCCTACCGGCAAGCCCAGTTCGATCAGGAATTTCTCGACTTCCGGCCACCAGATGGCCAGCCCATCCTGCTGCGAGAACATCCCGTGCGAATCGCCCTTGAAGCTGCCGAAGGCCACCATGCGTGCCTTGCCACCGGCAGCGACATGCGCGGCATGCATTTCGTCGATCGTCTTCTTCGGCCAGTAGGAATCGTTGTCGCCGTAGAACCACAGGCTGCGGTATCGACCTGCCTTGCCGTAGTCGGCGAAAGCCTCGGCCAACGAGGCCTCCCAGCCGTTGCAGCGATCGAGCCTGAGGCCGCCGGCGAAATTGATCAGCCCGAGCACGCCCGCCTGCTCGGTCGTGCCGAGCGCCATCGTCGAGAGGCCACCATGCGACTGGCCGACGACCACGATGCGCTGGCTATCCACGTAGGGCAGCGTACGCGCATGCGCGAGTGCGGCGTCGATATCCGCAGCCTGCGCCAGGCCATTGCCGGCGATATTGCAACCGCCTTCGATATAGCCACCCGACGACTTCGAAAAACCGCTCCGCATCGGAATCATCACCACGTAACCACGGCGGACGAACTCGCGGCTGGCAACGATGTAGCGTGCCCGCGGCTGGAATTTCGGGTTGCCGAATTCCTTGCCGTGGTTGATCACCACGAGAGGATACGGCCCGTCGCCATCCGGCTTGAATATTGTCGTTTCCAGTTCGGTAACAAACAGGCCGCTACCGCTCCGCACGAACACGATCTGTTCGTTCAGCGCCTTGTTCAGGCGGGGCCCATCCGCTGCAAAAACCAGCAACGGCAGGGCCAGCAGAAGGGCAAACAGTCGATGCATGGCCGGCCGCTTACATCCGGAAGATGCCGAACTTCGTTTCTTCGGC
>DAORCC010000328.1:0-1698 GCA_035345235.1 Azospira sp. | reverse complement strand
CTCAACGCGCTGGCAGGACTGTTCTTGCAGGTGCTCCAGTTGTGCCAGGCTGCCGGGCTGGCCAAGCTCGGACACGTCTCACTGGACGGAACGAAGATTCAGGCGAACGCCAGCAAGCACAGCGCGATGAGCTACGACCGGATGAAGAAGGAGGAGGCTCGACTCTCCGCCGAGATCGCGACGTTGCTGGCGCGAGCACACGATCAGGACGCTGCCGACGACGCGAGATTGGGAGAAGGGCAAGACGAAGTCGATGTTCCCGCGGAACTTGCCCGCCGGGAGCAGCGTTTGGCGCGAATCCAGGAAGCGAGGAAGGCGCTGGAGCAGGAGGCCGCACTGGCGAGGGCAGCGGAGCTGCGAGATCTCGCTGCCGGGAACGATGAGCGCGCTTCGTCGCCCGACGTCACTGACACGCAACGCAAGGCCGCGGAAACGCGAGCCACCAATCAGCGGAAACAGGCGAAGGAACTGGATAGACAAGACGACGATGACAACCCGGGGTCCCCGTCGAGCGGAGGGTCGGACACGCTCCCCAACCACGCGCCGGCTCACAAGCCAGATGGAACACCCGACGACAAGGCCCAGCGGAACTTCACCGACCCGGACAGTCGCATCATGGCGAAGGGTGGCGACGTGTTGCAAGGCTACAACGGCCAAGCAGCAGTGGATGCCGATTCGCACGTGATTGTGGCTTGTCTGCTGTCGAACCAGCCGCCGGACGCAGAGTACCTGGCCCCGGTCTTGGCCGAGCTGGAGGTAAACCTGGGCAGGCAGCCGACGAAGGTGTCGGCAGACGCGGGGTACTGGTCCGAGGCCAACGCGGCATGGTGCGAGGAACATGGCGTGGACGCGTACATCGCCACCCAGCGTCGGCGTCACCGAACTCCCCCACCGGCAGTAGGCGCGATTCTGAGTGACGAGGCTCCGCCTGGGGAGGCGGCCCCCCCGGGAGAGGCGAGTCCTGAGCGGGCAGAGAGTGAAGAAAAACCAAGACAACCGACAAGACAGGAGGCGATGAGGGCGAAGCTGGCAACGAAGGAGGGACACGATGTCTACCGATTGCGCAAATGCACCCCCGAGCCTGTGTTTGGAAATATCAAGGAAGCAAGAGGATTCCGGAGGTTCCTCCTCCGGGGAATCGAGAAGGTGCGCCGGGAGTGGGCGATGGTGTGCACCGCCCACAACCTGCTGAAGCTCTTCGGAGCGGCGAGCGCGGCCTGAGCGCGACCGTTCCGCAACCAGCGCCGGTGGACTTCGGCACCCGGCGCGCCACGGCGCGCCGACGGTTGACCGCAGTTCGCCATTGCGTAGGGCCACCCAGGGCGAGCCAGGACGGTGGCGCGGGCGCTATTCTCTACGGGCTGCTAGACTGCCCCCGAACCCTGGGGTCCCGATGATCCTCGCCCTGCTCGCCGCGCTCGCCGTCCCGCCCGCGTTCCCGCTCCACCTCGCCGGCAGCGGCTGCGTCCGCGGCACGGGCGTCTGCTCCCCGATCCAGATGACGCTCAACGCCAACGGGACGGGGAACCTCGGGTTCCTCGTCATCGGGCAGGTGACGGGCGGCCCGATCCAGTGGCGGGTCGACCCCGCCACCGGCCGCTTCGCCGCGCTGCTCGGCGGCGGCTTCCCCGTCGGCGGGGCGATCGCCAACGGCTGCGTCTCCGGCTCCGGCCCGCTGCCGACGCCGCCGGCCCTGGC
>DAORCC010000327.1:0-1704 GCA_035345235.1 Azospira sp. | reverse complement strand
TCGATCTTGCCCTGCAGGGCCTTTTCACGCTTGGTGAGCTTAGCCATTTCAGACACCCTCCACGGTGATGCCCATCGAACGGGCGGAGCCGGCGATGGTGCGGCAGGCGGCATCCATATCGGCAGCCGTCAGGTCGGGCATCTTGGTCTTGGCGATTTCCTCGCACTGGGCGCGCGTCAGCTTGCCGACCTTGTCGGTATGCGGACGTGCCGAGCCGGACTTGATGCCGGCAGCCTTCTTGATCAGGATGGTCGCCGGCGGGGTCTTCATGATGAACGTGAAGGACTTGTCCGCGAAGGCGGTGATCACCACGGGAATCGGCAGCCCCGGCTCGACGCCTTGCGTCTGGGCGTTGAAGGCCTTGCAGAACTCCATGATATTGAGGCCGCGCTGACCGAGAGCGGGACCGATCGGGGGCGAGGGGTTAGCCTTGCCCGCCGGCACTTGTAGCTTGATATAGCCGACGATTTTCTTTGCCATGATGGCTCCTTGTTAACGAGTGATAGCGCGCGCTCGCCCGCCGTTGCCGGAAAGCTACTGACGCTCCTCTTCCGGCGGATCACCCTTGCGGGCCGGGGCCGCCGAAGCCCCCGTGTGAATGGTCCGGAACGAGCGGCTTACGCCTTCTCGACCTGACCGAAATCCAGCTCGACCGGCGTCGAACGACCGAAAATGGTCACCGACACACGCAGCTTGTTCTTCTCGTAGTTCACGTCCTCGACGGAACCGTGGAAGTCCGTGAACGGACCTTCCTTGACGCGCACCACTTCGCCAGTTTCGAACAGCACCTTGGGACGGGGCTTCTCGACCCCTTCCTGCATCTGCTGCATGATCTTGTCGACTTCCTTCTCGGAAATCGGCGTCGGCTTGGTGGCCGTACCACCGACGAAACCCGTCACCTTTGGCGTGCTCTTCACGAGGTGCCAGGTATCGTCGTTCATGTCCATTTCCACCAGCACATAGCCGGGGAAGAACTTGCGCTCAGAAATGCTCTTCTGGCCACCCTTGAGCTCGACGACTTCCTCGACCGGCACCAGAATGCGGCCGAACAGGTCCGCCATGCCGGAACGGGCAACACGCTCGGTCAGCGCACGCTGAACACTTTTCTCGAAGCCCGAGTAGGCATGAACGACATACCAGCGCTTGCTCATGATTTCTTCCAGCCCAGGATCAGGTCGTAGAAGACCCACTCCAGGCTCTTGTCAGTCAGCCAGAGAAAAACGGCCATGACGACCACGAAGGCGAACACCATCCCGGTCGTCTGCATCGTTTCCTTGCGCGAAGGCCATACCACCTTCTTCGTCTCGGCAACCGCCTCGCGGGCGAAGACGAAGAAGCGCTGACCCGGTTCCGTGAACCAGGCCACGGCCACCGAAGCGGCAACGCCCGCGAGCACCGAGAGCACTCGCAGGATCATTGCCTGCTCGGAGAGCAGGTAAAAGCCAACTACGCCGGCAGCAAGCAGAACCAGCGCCAGCGCAAACTTGATCTTGTCGGCCATTTCTTTCGCGTTCTATTTAACAGTGGCAGGGGCAGAGGGTCTCGAACCCCCAACCTTCGGTTTTGGAGACCGACGCTCTGCCAATTGAGCTATGCCCCTGCAGCAGAGACTGCGGAACAGCCCGAAGGCCGCCCCGCGAATCGCTCTATTACTCGATGATCTTTGCCACGACGCCGGCGCCGACGGTACGACCGCCTTCGCGG
>DAORCC010000326.1:0-1711 GCA_035345235.1 Azospira sp. | reverse complement strand
CTGCCGATCTACGGCGACGGCCAGCAGATTCGCGACTGGCTGTACGTCGGCGATCACTGCGCGGCGATCCGCCGCGTGCTGGAAGCCGGCGCCCTGGGCGAGGTGTACAACATCGGCGGCTGGAACGAGATGCCGAACCTGACGATCGTGCATACGCTTTGCGACCTGCTGGATGCGGCGCGACCGAAGACGTCCGGCTCTTACCGCGACCAGATCACCTATGTCACCGATCGTCCGGGCCATGACCGCCGTTATGCGATCGATGCGCGCAAGATCGAGCGCGAGCTCGGCTGGAAGCCGGCCGAGACCTTCGCGACCGGTATCCGCAAGACGGTGCAGTGGTACCTCGACAATGCCGGCTGGGTGTCTGACGTCACCTCAGGGGCGTACCGGCAGTGGACCGAAACGAACTACGGGCAGCGCGCATGACGCCGATCCTGCTCTTCGGCGCGAACGGTCAGGTTGGCTGGCAGCTGCAGCGCGCCTTGTCACCGCTCGGGACGGTGACCGCCGTCGATCATACCGAGTGCGATCTCTCCGACACTTCTGCAATCCGCACCACCATTGCCGCCGTCAAACCGCGCATCATCGTCAATGCTGCCGCCTACACCGCCGTCGATCGGGCGGAGAGCGAGCCCGAACTCGCGCGTGCGATCAATGCCACGGCGCCGGCTGTCATGGCAGAAGCCGCGAAAGCGCTGGGGGCGTTGCTGGTGCATTACTCGACCGACTATGTCTTCGATGGTACGAAACCGACACCGTACGTCGAATCCGATGCGACGGCGCCGATGTCCGTCTACGGCACGACCAAACGCGACGGCGAAGCGGCGGTAGTCGCTGCCGGTGGTCGCGCCCTCGTTTTGCGTACCAGCTGGGTCTTCGGTGCCCGCGGCCACAACTTTGTGAAGACCATCCTGCGCCTGGCCCACGAGGGACGCGCGCTGCGCATTGTCGATGACCAGGTTGGCGCACCGACACCGGCTGCGCTGATCTCGGACATCACCGGCCAGATACTCGCTGCAACGCGGCGCGGTAGCGAGATCGGCGACGCCCGCCTCTATCACCTTGCGGCAGCGAACCCCGTCAGCTGGTGCGGTTTTGCACGCGAGATCCTGCGGCAGGCCGCTGCGACGCCAGGATTCGCCACCCTGCCGGCGCCGGAAACGGTGGCCGGCATTGCGACGGCTGACTATCCCCTGCCCGCGAAGCGCCCGGCGAACTCCCGCCTTGATTGCGGCCGACTGGAGCGGGATTTCGACCTTGAACTTCCCGACTGGCGCCCTTTCCTCGGGCGCATGTTGCAACTCCTTGCCCTGAAGAGCGCAAATGGCTACTAAACGCAAAGGCATCATCCTGGCCGGCGGTGCCGGTACCCGCCTGCACCCGGCGACGCTTGCCGTCTCCAAACAGCTGTTGCCAGTGTTCGACAAGCCGATGATCTATTACCCGCTGACGACGCTGATGCTCGCAGGCATCCGCGAGATCCTGGTGATCTCGACGCCGCAGGACACGCCGCGCTTCGAGCAGCTGCTGGGAGATGGCTCGCAGTGGGGGATCCAGCTTTCCTACGCCGTACAACCAAGCCCGGACGGGCTTGCTCAGGCCTTCGTCATCGGCGAGTCCTTCATCGGGGACGACCTGTCGGCCCTCGTACTTGGCGACAACATCTTCTACGGCCACGACTTCCACAAACTGCTGGAGAGTGCCAATG
>DAORCC010000325.1:0-1720 GCA_035345235.1 Azospira sp. | reverse complement strand
ACCATGGACTACGCCGCCGACAAGGCCGACATCTTCGTCACCGCCACCGGCAACTTCCACGTCATCGACCACCACCACCTGGTGAAGATGAAGCACAACGCCATCGTCTGCAACATCGGCCACTTCGACTCCGAGATCAACGTCGCCTCGATCGAAGGCTACCCGTGGGAAGAGATCAAGCCGCAGGTCGACCACATCACGCTGCCGTCGGGCAACCGCATCATCCTGCTCGCCAAGGGCCGCCTGGTGAACCTCGGCTGCGGCACCGGCCATCCGTCGTACGTGATGTCGTCCTCGTTCGCCAACCAGACGATCGCGCAGATCGAACTGTTCACAAAGACGGCCGACTACCCGGTCGGCGTCTACACGCTGCCCAAGCACCTCGACGAGAAGGTCGCCCGCCTGCAGCTGAAGACGCTGAACGCGACGCTGACGCAGCTCACCGAAGCGCAGGCCAAGTACATCGGCGTGCCGATGGAAGGCCCGTACAAGACGGATCATTACCGCTACTAAGATGCTCCGCCTGCTCGCGATCTGGATCATCAACGCGGTAGCGCTGCTCGCGCTGCCCCACCTCGTGCCGTCGATCCAGATCGCCAGCTTCGGCACCGCGCTCGGGCTGGCCCTCGTGCTCGGCCTGATCAACGCCGTGCTGCGCCCGCTGCTGATCCTGCTGACGCTGCCGGTGACGCTGCTGACGCTGGGGTTCTTCATCGTCGTCATCAATGCCCTGCTCTTCCAGCTCGCCGCTTCGCTGTTTGACGGCGTGCAGATCGGCGGCTTCTGGTCGGCGGTGTTCGGCACCCTGCTCTACAGCCTCGTCTCATGGGCACTGACGGCGCTGCTCTTCCCGAAGCAGAGCACCGTCACGATCATTACCCGGAACTGACATGAAACACACCGAAATCTCCGTCGAGTTCTTTCCGCCACAAACGCCGGAAGGCGTCGAGAAGCTGCGTGCAACGCGGGCGAAGCTCGCCGAACTGAAGCCCGAGTTCTTCTCCGTCACCTACGGCGCCGGCGGCTCGACGCGCGAGCGCACCTTCGCCATCGTGCGCGAAATCGCCGCCGAAAGGCTTTCCGCCGCACCGCACCTCTCATGCATCGGCTCGACGCGCGAGAGCATCCGCGCCATCCTCGACGAGTACAAGGCCGAGAACATCCGCCGCATCGTCGCCCTGCGCGGCGACCTGCCCTCGGGAACCGGTGACGCCGGCGAATTCCGCTACGCCAACGAGCTGGTCGAATTCATCCGCAGGGAAACCGGCGACCATTTCACGCTCGAAGTCGCCGCCTACCCCGAATGGCACCCGCAGGCACGCTCGCCGGCGGACGACCTCGCGGCCTTCGTGAAGAAGGTGAAGGCCGGCGCCAATTCGGCGATCACGCAGTATTTCTACAACGCCGATGCCTACTTCCACTTCGTCGATGCGGTGCGCAAGCAGGGCGTCGACATTCCGATCGTTCCCGGCATCATGCCGATCTCCGGCTTCTCCAAGCTCGCCCGCTTCTCGGATGCCTGCGGCGCCGAGATCCCGCGCTGGATGCGCAGGAAGTTCGAGGGCTTCGGCGACGACGCCGATTCGATCAAGGCCTTCGGCCTCGATGTCGTCACGGAACTGTGCGAACGGCTGCTTGCCGGTGGCGCGCCGGGCCTGCACTTCTACTGCATGAACCAGGCCGCACTGACGACCGAGATCTGCAAGCGACTGAAGCTCGT
>DAORCC010000324.1:0-1724 GCA_035345235.1 Azospira sp. | reverse complement strand
GTCTGCGCGTTGAACGCCTTGCAGAACTCCATGATGTTGAGGCCGCGCTGACCCAGCGCGGGGCCGATCGGGGGCGAAGGATTGGCCTTGCCCGCCGGGATCTGCAGCTTGATGAAGCCGACGATCTTCTTTGCCATGAATGGCTCCTATCGAGTTCGAACGCCTCGGCCGCGCATGCGACTCCGGCTCCTCGTCAAATCGACCCTGCTGATGTCGACGCGCCCGGGGTCGGGGCGGGCGCGCCCGGAAAAATCAGACCTTTTCGACCTGCGAGAAGTCCAGCTCGACCGGCGTGGCGCGGCCGAAGATGGTGACCGAGACGCGCACCTTGGACTTGTCGTAGTTGACGTCCTCGATCGCGCCGTTGAAGTCGGTGAACGGGCCTTCCTTGACGCGCACCAGTTCGCCGACCGACCACTCCACCTTGGGGCGCGGCTTCTCCACGCCTTCCTGCATCTGGTGGACGATCTTCATCACCTCGGCTTCCGAGATCGGCGCCGGGCGGTTCTTCGCGCCGCCGACGAAGCCGGTCACCTTGCTGGTGTGCTTCACCAGGTGCCAGGTCTCGTCGGCCATCTCCATCTCGACCAGCACGTAGCCGGGGAAGAAGCGGCGCTCGGTGACGGACTTCTTGCCGTTCTTGAGCTCGACGACTTCTTCCATCGGCACCAGGATGCGGCCGAATTTGTCTTGCAGGCCGGAGCGGTCGATGCGCTCGCGCAGGTTGCGCTCCACGGCCTTCTCCATGCCGGAGTAGGCGTGCACCACGTACCAGCGCTTGTTGCCGGTGGGGGCAACGGTCTCGGGGGCTTGATCGCTCATCGCTCGTTCCTCAACGCTTCCAGCCCAGGATCAGGTCGTACAGCGCCCATTCGAGCGTCTTGTCGGTGAGCCACAGGAACAGCGCCATCACGAACACGAACGCGAACACGTAGCCTGTCATCTGCATGGCCTCCTTGCGGGTGGGCCACACGACCTTGCGGGTTTCCTTGACCGATTCCTGGCCGTAGCCGATCAGTTGCTTGCCGGCCTCGGCGGTGAAGAACACGCCGGCCGCCGCCGCCAGCAGGGCCAGCAGCGCGAGCACGCGCAGCCACAGGTCCTGCTTGCCCAGGGCATAGAACGCCGCCACGGCGCCGATGACCAGCACGCCGGCCACCGCCAGCTTGGCCTTGTCGGCGCCGGTGGAGACAGTTTCGACTTCGGGATTCGCCATGGTTCGCTTCATTCGTCGGCAGAGGCGCCCCGCACAAAGCGGGCTCGCCTATCAGCAGCAAAGCCCGCAGGGACTTTTCGGTCCTCTCGCGGGCTGTGCAGCCAGCCAGTGCGGCCCCTCAGGGCCTCGGTCTGGCAGGGGCAGAGGGTCTCGAACCCCCAACCTCCGGTTTTGGAGACCGGCGCTCTGCCAATTGAGCTATGCCCCTGTCGCCTTGCTCCTTACTCGATGATCTTGGCGACGACGCCGGCGCCGACGGTGCGGCCGCCTTCGCGGATGGCGAAGCGCAGGCCTTCTTCCATCGCGATCGGCGCGATCAGCTTGACCGTGATGCTGACGTTGTCGCCCGGCATCACCATCTCCTTGTCCTTGGGCAGCTCCACCGCGCCGGTCACGTCCGTCGTGCGGAAGTAGAACTGCGGACGGTAGTTGTTGAAGAACGGCGTGTGACGCCCGCCTTCTTCCTTGCTCAGCACGTACACCTCGGCGGTGAAGTGGGTGTGCGGCT
>DAORCC010000323.1:0-1751 GCA_035345235.1 Azospira sp. | reverse complement strand
GGCATGTTGGCAACGCAGTAGTGCACGATGCCGTCGACGACGTAGGTCGGGTCGGCGTGGGTGGTTGGTCGCGAACTCTCGAAACAGCCGCCCTGGTCGATGGCGACGTCGACCAGCACGGCGCCCGGCTGCATTTGCGCGAGATGGGCGCGCCGCACGAGCCGGGGTGCCGCAGCGCCGGGAACGAGCACGGCGCCTATTACGAGGTCGGCCGTGAGCAGTTGTGATTCGATGGCCTCCTGCGAGGCGGCAAGCGTCTTCAGGCGTGCGCCGAAGCGTTCCTCGAGCGAACGCAGGCGCCGAATCGAGCGGTCGATGAGGGTGACGTCGGCACCGAGGCCGATTGCCATCAGCGCCGCGTTGCTGCCGACCACGCCGCCGCCGAGGATGAGGACCCTGCCGGGCAGCACGCCGGGCACGCCGCCGAGCAGTACGCCGCGGCCGCCTTTGGGCTTCTGCAGCGCAACGGCGCCGACCTGAACGGCCATGCGCCCCGCGACTTCGCTCATCGGCGCGAGCAGCGGCAGCCCGCCGGCGGCGTCGGTGATGGTTTCGTAGGCGATCGCGGTGCAGCCGGCAGCGACGAGCCCCTGGGTCTGCGCCGGATCGGGGGCGAGATGGAGGTAGGTGAAGAGGATCTGGCCGGGGCGCAGCTGCGCGATTTCGACCGCCTGCGGTTCCTTGACCTTGACGATAATCTCCGCCGCCGCGAATACCGCCGCAGCGTCGTCGGCGATGTCGGCGCCCGCAGCGCGGTAGGCAGCGTCATCGCAGGCGATGCCGTCGCCGGCACGGGTCTCAACGAGGACGCGGTGGCCGTGGTGCACCAGTTCGCGGACGGAACCCGGCGTGAGGCCGACGCGGAATTCGTTGTTCTTGATTTCTTTCGGAACGCCGATCAGCATGGTGCTCTCCCGGTCAGGGCCTCGCTTCGACTCGATGAAAAACATCTTACCCAATATTGCCGGTGCCGCATGAGTTACGTGCAGAGCTTCGCGCCGATTGAACCGGCTGCCCCCTGTGCTCCCGTCGCGGCCCGCGTGCTGATCCTCGGCAGCATGCCCGGTGCCGCGTCGCTGGCGGCGGGGCAGTACTATGCACATCCGCGCAATGCGTTCTGGCGGATTCTCGGGGCGGTGTGCCATTTTCCGGCCGATGCGCCTTACGCTGCGCGCGTTGCGGCGCTGCAGGCTGCGGGTATCGCCGTGTGGGACGTGCTGCAGTCCTGCGTGCGGCCAGGCAGCCTCGATACGGCGATCGAGCGATCGTCGGAGGTGCCGAACGACCTTGCCGGCCTGCTCGTGCGCCATCCCGGAATTGGCCGCATCTGCTTCAACGGCGGCACGGCCGAGGCAGCTTTCCGCCGCCATGTGCCGGCGACGGCTGCTGCCGGGCGGCAATTGCTGCGGCTGCCCTCGACGAGCCCGGCCAACGCCTCGTGGTCGTTCGAACGTAAACTCGCGGCCTGGTCGGCCGCGTTGGAGGAGTGAACATGGAACAGCAATTCGCCAGCGACAACTACGCCGGCATCTGCCCCGAGGCGCTGGCGGCGCTGACGGCGGCGAATGCCGGTCATGCGCCGGCCTACGGTGAGGACGAGTGGACGCGGCGCGTCTCGGATCGCCTGCGCGCCCTGTTCGAGACGGACTGCGACGTCTACTTCGCCTTCAACGGCACGGCCGCCAATTCGCTGGCGCTGGCCTCGCTGTGCCAGAGCTACCACAGCGTGATCTGCCACGAACTGGCGCATG
>DAORCC010000322.1:0-1752 GCA_035345235.1 Azospira sp. | reverse complement strand
CCAGCTGTACGCGTCGAAGCTGCCTTCGGTGACGTAGCGGATGATCTCCACCTCCGCGCATTCGTTGCCCTGGCGAAGGATCCGGCCCTCGCGCTGCTCCACATCACACGGACGCCATGGGCAGTCGAGTTCGTGCAGGGCCACGAGGCGCCGCTGCACGTTCGTGCCGACGCCCATCTTCGGGGTCGAACCGAGCAGCACACGAACCTTGCCTTCGCGCACCTGGCGGAACAGGCGTGCCTTCTGCGAGTCGGTCTCGGCATCGTGGATAAAAGCGATCTGCTCGGCCGGTAGGCCCAGCTCGATCAACTCTTCGCGCAGCGCCCGGTAGACGCTGAACGCCATGCCACTCTTGGGAGTGGACAGGTCGCAGAAGACCAGCTGCGCCCTCTTGAGGCTCGCAGTCTCCTGCCAGATGTTGTGCACCTCTCGGGCGCACTGCGCCACCTTCCCGCCGGGGTCGGCTGGTTGGCGGCTGTTGATCAGTCGCATGTCCAGCGCGGCCAGGCGGCCTTCGCTGGCGATCATGAGCATGTTGTCTTCGCGCGGGTCCACCCGCGCGGTCTTCAAGCGCTCGGCGCGCTTCACGAGCGATCGCACGAAGGCGCGCAGTGGCTCGCTAGGCTTGCACGTCACCGTTCTGGGCTTGTCGCCCTTCAGGATCGGCACCGGCAGCTTCAGCATCTCGCGCGTGCGGATGTCCGACACGTCGCAGAACACCGTCATCAGGTCCGGCACGTTGATGAAGCGCGCGAACCGGGTGTTGAGCCGATAGCCGCTGCCGTCAGGTGCAATCTCCAGCGCCGTGACCGTCTCCCCGAAGGTGGCGGCCCAGGCGTCGAATTGCTCCAGCCCCAGCGAGCGCAGCGTGTTGGGCTGCAGGAAGCGCTGGAACGTGTGAACCTCGGCCATGCTGTTGGCCACCGGGGTCGCCGTGGCCAACACCACGCCACGGTGCTCGCCTCGGTAGAGGCTCATCGTGTGGCGCGTCTTCAGGTACAGGTCGAACGCGCGCTGCGAGTTGCTCAGCGGCAGGCCTGCGATGCGTGCCATCTTGGTGTGGCGGAACAGATTCTTGGCCGAGTGGGCCTCGTCGTACGCAAGCCAGTCGACCCCCAGTGCTTCCCAGCAGAGAAAGTCGTCCTTGCGATCCTGGTTCTCCAGGCGTTCGAGCCGGATCTTCCAGGTCTTCTTCATGCGCTCGAGCTGCTTGACGATCCGGTTGGACCGGCTGTCCGCGCTGCACATGCGCACCGCCATCTCGATCTCGCGGATGGTGTCCTTGATGAAGTCGCCGGTGAATCCGGCGGACATGGGCAGCAGCTCGAAAGTGGAGTGCGTCATCACGATCGCATCCCAGTCGCCGGTGGCTACCCGCGCCACGAACTCCCGCCGGCGGTCGCCAGCGAGGTCCTCCTTCGTCGCCATGAGCACGGCGGCGGAGGGATAGAGCCGCACCAGCTCTGCGGCGTACTGCTCGAGGCAGTGGTTCGGCACGATGTGGGCCGGCTTGTTGGCCAGGCCCAGACGGCGCAGTTCCATGCTCGCGGCCACCATGATGGCCGTCTTGCCGGCGCCCACCGCGTGAAACAGCCCGGTGTTGCCGGACTGCACGACGCGCCAGATCGCGTTGCGTTGACTCGCGTGGAGCTCGAAGCACTGCGAAAAGCCCGGCAGCTTCAGATGCGAGCCGTCGAACTCCCGCTGGCGGATGCAGTTGAACAGGTCGTTGTAGATCCTGCACAGCCGCTC
>DAORCC010000321.1:0-1753 GCA_035345235.1 Azospira sp. | reverse complement strand
CGTTCTCGGCCGGCATGCCGAAGGCGTCCCAGCCCATCGGCTGCAGCACGTTGTAGCCGAGCATGCTGTGGAAGCGCGAGAGCACGTCGCCGATCGTGTAGTTGCGTACGTGGCCCATGTGCAACTTGCCCGACGGGTAGGGGAACATCGACAGGCAGTAGTACTTGGGGCGGCTGGTATCTTCGACAGCCCTGGCGGCGGCGGTCTTGACCCAGTGCGACTGGGCGGCGCGTTCGATTTCGGCGGGGGCGTATTTGTCCTGCATGGGCGGCAATCTGCGGTAATTCCGGAAAACCGGGAATTATACGCGGATTCAGCATGTTGGCCTGATGGCGCGGGCGTTGCCGGCCACCTTCAGTTAGAATCCGGCAACTTCAATCGGAGAGGCTGCTCATGAAAATCCTGCGTACGCTACTGGGGGTGTCGCTGCTGCTGCTGAGCGCCGGCAAGGTGCTTGCTGCTGCCGCTGCCAGCGTTCAGGTGGAGGCTGTGCAGTCGCCGGCCTGGGTGGAGCGCGGTGAGCAACGCCTGCCGCTGCTACCGGGTCAGGCACTGAAGAATCGTGACCGCATCGTGACCGGCCCCGAGTCGCGTGTGCTGCTCCGCCTGTCCGAAGGCAGTGCGGTCAAGCTCGGCGAGAACGCCAGCCTGCGCGTCGATGCGCTCGGTGTGCGCGAAGGCGGGGTGTTCACGGCAGCGCTGGATGTCGCGCGTGGCGCGTTTCGCTACACGACCGGTGTTTTCAGCCGTTTCCAGAACAAGCGGGCGGTCAACGTCCGCATCGCCACCGTCACCGCCGGTATCCGCGGCACCGACCTGTGGGGCAGTTCCGATGCCGAGCGCGATCTTGTCTGCCTGATCGAAGGCCGCATTACCGTGACGCATCCGGAAGCCGAGCCGGTGGCGATGAGCGAACCGCTCAGTTTCTACGTGGCACCCAAGGGCGAGGCGCCGAAGCCGGTTGCCGGTGTCGATCCTGCGCAACTGGCGCTATGGGCGGCGCAAACGGAACTGCGTCCGGAAGGCGCCACTTTCCGCAAGGATGGGCGTTGGGCCCTTCAGGTCGGGGTCGAGGAAAGCGAAGCCGGGGCGCTCGCCCTCTACGATCGCATCCGTGCGGCAGGATACCCGGCACGCATTCGTCCGCTGGTGGCAGGAGATGGTGCCTACCGGTATGCGCTGCAGGTTCCGAAGATTGCGTCACGTGCCGGAGCGGAGGCCCTCGCCGTCAGGCTGCGTCTGGAACTCGGGCTGGAATCCACGCGCACGTTCGGTCCGCGCGGTCGCTGATCGACGACTGGCCGTTCTGGCGGGGGGTGAAAGAAAAATCCGGGCGCCTGGCCCGGATTTCTTTTTGAAGCGGGAGCCCTGTCCTGCAAACGGGGCGGATGCCTCGCTTCGTCAGGCCGCCAGTTTCTGGTTGGCGCAGAAATCCGTCCAGTTCTTCTGCCAGAGGCGGTAGGTGCTCTCCGCTGCGATCAGGCTGAGCGTCGCCATGCGGGCCTGATGGCGCCACATCCAGGTGACGTTCGACCCGGTGATCGGGCAGCGGCCGGCTTCCTCCTCGACGAGGCTGATGAAGCGCTCGACCGAGAGGCGGTAGAAATCGGAGCTGTCGTGGTTGCCGATGATCAGTTCGGCCTCGCCGGCGGCGCGACGCCACAGGCGCAAAGCCAGGGCTTCGTCGATACCGGCGCGCTTGGCGATCCAGGGCAGTATTTTCGGTGCTCTCATTTGCTGTTACTCCTTTCAA
>DAORCC010000320.1:0-1755 GCA_035345235.1 Azospira sp. | reverse complement strand
TGTGTGGCTTGGCGGAGAGGGTGGGATTCGAACCCACGGTAGGTTGCCCTACGCCTGATTTCGAGTCAGGTACATTCGACCACTCTGCCACCTCTCCGCGAAAGGCGCGCAGTATAGCACAAGATATTTCTCGATCAATGCGCTGGTTTTCCTTTCTTTTCCCGTTGTTGATGCTGGCCGCTTGCGGCGACAACCGGCTGCCGCCACCGGCGGAAAGCCGCGAACTGGTCGTCCTGACGCGCGAAGGACCGACCACCTACGAAATCGACGATAGCGGCGCCCCCGCAGGGTTCGAGTACGACCTGGTTCATCTGTTTGCCGATGAGATCGGTGTCAATGTGCGTTTCGTCGTCGTCAAGCACGATGCCGACATCGCCAAGCGGCTGAAGAAGGGCAAGGCCCACATGGGCGCTGCATGGCTGGCGCCGCCGACCGACCCGGCACTGCAGGCTGGGCCCAGCTACTACGCAAGTGCCAACATCATCGCGCAGAACGAAAACACCCTGCCGGTCGAAACCCCGGACGATCTCGACGACAAGCCGGTGCAGGTCGTTGCGGGATCCCGGCAGGCAATGGCCCTGCAGGAATTGCGCAAGCAGTTCCCGCGCATCCAGATCAGCGAGCACAAGCGGATAAGCGAACTGCAGCTCCTCGAACGGATCGCCGAACAGTCCGGGGATTCGGCACTCGTCGACCGCGCGGTTCTCGACATCGCATCGAATTACTACCCGCAGCTCCAGTACGCGCTCTCGGTCGGCAGCGAGACGCCGATCGTCTGGGTATTTCCCGCCAATGCCGACCCGGTGCTGCTGGAACAGGCAAAAGCCTTCATCGAAAGTCGCCGCGACGATGGCACGCTTGCACGCCTGGTCGACCGCTATTTTGGCCACGTGGAGCGCCTGAGCGCGGCCGACAGCCTGCGTTTCGTCGAGCGCATACGTACCACGCTGCCGCAGTACCGGACGATGTTCCAGGCTGCCCAGGTCAACACCGGCATCGACTGGCGACTGCTGGCCGCCCTCGCCTACCAGGAATCGCAGTGGAATCCGCTCGCCACCAGTCCGACCGGCGTGCGCGGCATGATGATGCTGACTGAGGATACGGCTGACCATCTGCGCGTCAGCAACCGCCTCGACCCGAAGCAGAGCATTCGCGCCGGATCCCAGTACTTCTCCGACCTGCGCGACATGCTGCCGGAGTCGGTGCGCGAGCCGGATCGCACCTGGCTGGCGATCGCCGCCTACAACCTCGGCATGGGACACATGAACGGCGCGCGCCGTATCGCCGAAGGCCTGAAGAAGGACCCGGATTCGTGGTACGAGATGAAGACGGTGTTGCCGCTGCTGGCGCGGCCGGAATACTACGAGCGGCTGAAATCGGGCCGCGCGCGCGGCGGCGAGGCGGTGATCACCGCCGAGAACGTGCGCATGTACTACGACATCCTCAGCCGCTACGAGCCGCCCTACCGGCCCTTCGCCGAATCTCCAGCGGCCGCTCGGGCAAACGCTCAGGCGGAGAGGAACTCCAGCCCGCCCAAATAGGGTCGCAGAGCCGCCGGAACGGTGATGCTGCCATCGGCGTTCTGGTAGTTCTCGAGGATGGCCACCAGCGTGCGGCCGACCGCAAGGCCCGAACCGTTCAGCGTGTGCGCAATCTCAGGCTTGTTCTTCTCGTTGCGGAAGCGGGCCTGCATGCGGCGCGCCTGGAAATCCGAGAAGGTCGAGCACGAGGAAATCTCGCGGTAGGTATTCTGTG
>DAORCC010000319.1:0-1756 GCA_035345235.1 Azospira sp. | reverse complement strand
ATGAAAACGATAGCCAGCGTGACAAAGATGGAGACCGCAGCGGCAGCAAACAGCGTGGCTTCGATGATGCGCTCGCTGATGTGGCGACTCGCCTTGCGGGCCAGCCGCTCACTGACTGCAGGACTCGACGACGATGGGCTCACAGCCTGGCTTCGCGCGCAAGAAGGTCTTCGATTCTGACGCCAACTTCGGCTTCGCCGCCGAACATGCTGCCCAGTTTGCCCTGTTTCAGGTGCTCGGCGTTCAGCTCGTAGGCGCGCGCAGGAAGGGGCACGTATTTCACCTCCTGCGCCAGCTTGGCGGCGTTCTTGAGGTAGAACTCGACGAACTCACGCACTTCGGGTTTCTTGTAGCTCGCCTCGCTGAGGTAGATGAAGATCGGGCGTGAGAGCGGTTGGTAGAGGCCTTCCAGCACGCTCTTCACGGAAGGTTCGACCGCCCTGCCGGTCTTCGGATCGACGATGGCCAGGGCTTTCAGCTTTTCCCGGTTTTCGCTGTAGTAGGCGAAGCCGAAGTAGGCGAGGGCGCCAGGATCACGCTGCACGCCCTGGACCAGAACGTTGTCATCCTCGGAAGCGGTGAAGTCGCCGCGCGAGGCTTTTGCCTTGCCGTTGATCGCCTCGGTGAAATAGTCGAAAGTGCCCGAATCGGCGCCCGGACCAAACAGTTTCAGTGCGGCATCCGGAAAGGCCGGATTGACCTGCTTCCAGTTGGTGATCCTGTTTTGTGCGCCCGCTTCCCACATCGTCTTCAGGTCGGCCACCGTCACCTGCTTGAGCGGGTTCTTCGCATTGACCACGACGGTCAGCGCATCATAGGCAATCGGCAATTCGAAGAACCTGATGCCGGCCTGCGCACAGACCTCCATCTCCTTCTTCAGAATCGGGCGGGAGGCGTTGGCCAGGTCGATTTCGCCGCGACAGAACTTCTTGAAGCCGCCACCCGTGCCGGAAATTCCGACGGTCACCTTGACGACGTTCCTTCTGGCTTTCTGAAACTCCTCGGCCACTGCTTCGGAGATGGGATATACCGTGGACGATCCGTCCAGCCTGACGATCTGGGCCTGCGCGCTGCCGACGGCCGACAGCGCGAGCAAAAACGCAAAAGTGGTCTTCCGTGCCTGCTTCATCGCGTTGCTCCCGTGAGACGATGGAGCAGATTCTCGCCGAGCGCTGTTACAGCTTGATGACAGACCGGAGCCTACCAAAGGGCACCGCCATCCGGGTGCGGCTACGCGTGCGCCGCGCCGGCAGGCCGGGAACCGACGGGCAAGCGTAGCCCGCCAGGCGGCAAGGGTTCACACCTTGCGGTAGACCTCGGCGCCCGCGCTGACGAACTCGATAGCCTTCTCGGCCATTCCCCGGCTCAACGCCTCGCTGTCGGTGACGCCCTGCGCCACGGCGAAGTCGCGGATGTCCTGTGTGATCTTCATCGAGCAGAAGTGGGGGCCGCACATCGAGCAGAAATGGGCAACCTTGGCCGATTCCTTGGGCAGGGTTTCATCGTGAAACTCGCGCGCCTTGTCCGGGTCGAGCGAGAGATTGAACTGGTCTTCCCAGCGGAACTCGAAACGCGCCTTGGACAGGGCATTGTCGCGAATCTGCGCACCGGGATGGCCCTTGGCGAGGTCCGCCGCGTGTGCGGCCAGCTTGTAGGTGATGATGCCGGTCTTCACATCGTCCTTGTCGGGCAGGCCGAGGTGTTCCTTGGGCGTCACGTAGCAGAGCATTGCCGTACCGTACCAGCCGATCATCGC
>DAORCC010000318.1:0-1773 GCA_035345235.1 Azospira sp. | reverse complement strand
GGTGCCGGCGAGACGCTGGCCTGCGGCACCGGCGCCTGCGCCGCCGTCGTGGCGGCCATTTCCCGCGGCCTCGTCGATTCCCCGGTGCGGGTCGAGACGCGTGGCGGCGAACTGAACATCGCATGGGGCGGGCCCGGGACACCGGTCATGATGACCGGTCCGGCCGTTACGGTATTTTCGGGAGAGATCGAACTATGAAGGCTGATGAAGTCGCGCACTACCTGCAGAACAACCCGCAGTTCTTCGAGCAGTACGCCGACCTGATGGCACAGATCGCGATCCCGCATCCGCATGGCGGGCGGGCGATCTCGATCACCGAGCGGCAGATGCTGACGCTGCGCGACAAGAACCGCCAGCTCGAGGCCAAGCTCGGCGAGCTGATCGGCTTCGGCGAGGAGAACGACGCGATCAGCGACAAGATGCACCGCCTCGGCGTCGCGCTGATTTCTGCCTATACCTTCCCGGCCGTGATGCATACGCTCGGCTACCACCTCAAGGAGGATTTCGCGGTCCCCGAAGTGGCGGTGCGCCTGTGGAGCCTGCCGGCCGGGGAACGCGAGGCGCTGCCCGAATTCGCCGAAGTCAGCCAGGAACTGCAGGTCTTCGCCGAGACGCTGACGCACCCGTTCTGCGGCTCCACCTCGGGCTTCGAGACCTCGACCTGGTTCGGTGAGGCGTCGGTCAACATCCGCTCGCAGGCCCTGATCGCGCTGCGCGCCGGCGGCGGCACCATCGGCATGATCGCGCTCGGTGCCGTCGACAATGAACGCTTCTATACCGGCATGGGCACGCTCTACCTGGAGCGCCTCGGCGACATGGCCTCGGCCGCCATCGCCCGGACGCTGAAAGCGGCGTGAGCGACGCGGCCGGCCGGATCGACGCCTGGCTGGCCGAACTTGCCGGCCAGCGCCGCCAGTCGGCGCATACCATTGCCGCCTACCGGCGCGACCTCGCCCTGCTCATCGAACTGGCGGGGCTTGCCGGCAACCTGGCCCTCGCGGCGATCGAGCCGCATCACATCCGGCGTTTCGTCGCCCAGCTGCATGCGCGCGGCTTGTCCGGCCGCTCGCTGGCGCGCGTGCTGTCCGCATGGCGCGGCTTCTATCGCTGGCTGGGCCTGCACGGCGAGGCGCCCCAGAATCCGGTTGCCGGCGTGCGGCCGCCGAAGAGTCCCAAGGCCCTGCCGCGGGCGCTGTCACCGGACGAGGCAAACGCCCTGCTCGAACCGACCGGCGACGACCTGCTCGATCTGCGCGACCAGGCCATCTTCGAACTCTTCTACTCCTCCGGCCTGCGTCTTGCGGAGCTAGACGGCATCGATGTGAATTGCCTCGCCGATGTCGCGGCCGGCGAACTCCGCGTGCTGGGCAAGCGCGGCAAGACGCGCATCGTCCCGGTCGGGACCAAGGCCCGCGAAGCGATCGCCGCCTGGGCGGCCCGTCGCGGCGAGTTGCTGAAGGCGGCAAATGCCGACGAAACGGCGCTTTTCCTCGGCCGCAACGGCCGCCGCCTTTCGGTGCGCACGATCCAGTCGCGCCTCAAGCGCCGCGCGCTGCTGCTCGGCCTGCCGACACACGTGCATCCGCACATGCTGCGCCACTCCTTCGCCTCGCACGTGCTGCAGTCGTCGGGTGATCTGCGCGCGGTACAGGAAATGCTCGGCCACGCCAGCATCGCCTCGACACAGGTCTATACGCATCTCGATTTCCAGCATCTCGCCAAGGTGTATGACGCGGCGCACCCGCGGGCGAAGAAGCGGAAGGAGTGAGGGGC
>DAORCC010000317.1:0-1793 GCA_035345235.1 Azospira sp. | reverse complement strand
CTCGTCGCGCTGCAGACCGAGCGCCTGAAATGGTCGCTGAAGCACGCCTACGACAACGTGCCGCATTACCGCCGCAAGTTCGACGAGGCCGGCGTCCATCCGGACGACCTGAAGACGCTGGCCGACCTGGCGAAATTCCCGTTCACGACGAAGCAGGACCTGCGCGAGAACTACCCCTTCGGGATGTTCGCCGTGCCGCGCGAGGAGGTGGTGCGGGTGCATGCTTCCTCGGGCACGACCGGCAAGCCGACCGTGGTCGGCTACACGCAGAACGACGTCGACATGTGGGCGACGCTGATGGCGCGCTCGATCCGCGCCGCCGGCGGCAAGAAGGGCGACATCGTGCATGTCGCCTACGGCTACGGACTGTTCACCGGCGGCCTCGGCGCGCACTACGGCGCCGAGAAGCTGGGGGCGACGGTGATCCCGATGTCCGGCGGCCAGACCGAGAAGCAGGTGCAGCTGATCATGGATTTCCAGCCGGACATCATCATGGTCACGCCCTCGTACATCCTCAACATCGCCGACGAATTCAAGCGGCAGGGCATCGACCCGCGCGAGACGAAGCTGCGGCTGGGCATCTTCGGCGCCGAGCCGTGGACCGACCAGATGCGCAGGGAGATCGAGGCCACCTTCGGCATCGACGCGATCGACATCTACGGCCTCTCGGAGGTCATCGGTCCGGGCGTCGCCAACGAGTGCATCGAGACCAAGGACGGCCCGACCGTCTGGGAAGACCACTTCTACCCCGAGATCATCGACCCGGTGAGCGGCGAAGTGCTGCCGGACGGCGAACACGGCGAGCTGGTGTTCACCTCGCTCACGAAGGAAGCGCTGCCGGTGATCCGCTACCGCACGCGCGACCTGACCCGGCTGCTGCCGCCGACGTCGCGCACGATGCGGCGCATGGGCAAGATCACCGGCCGCTCCGACGACATGCTGATCATCCGCGGCGTGAACGTCTTCCCGTCGCAGATCGAGGAGCTGATCCTCAAGCGCGAGAAGCTGTCGCCGCACTACGTGATCGAGGTCTATCGCGACGGCCACCTCGACGGGCTCACCGTCAATGTCGAGATGAAGCCGGAACACCAGTACGCGACGGCCGCCGAGAAGGATTTCGCGGCGAAGGACCTGCAGCACCACATCAAGTCCTACATCGGCATTTCGGTGCAGGTGCGCGTGGTGGAAATCGGCGGCATCGAGCGCTCGATCGGCAAGGCGAAGCGCGTCATCGACAAGCGCGCCAGGTAAGCGCCCGGGAAGCCGATGCGCAAGATTGCGCTATCATAGGCCGCAGACCTCCCTGCGGCCTTTTTATCGCCAGCCCCCGCCATGCAGCCCACCCCGAAACACAGCGCCGACATCATCCTGCCTGCCGGCAAGCACAGGCACGGCATGTGGCCGAATGAAAAGCTGGTTGCGATCGGCACCTCGACCGGTGGCACGCAGGCGCTCGATACCGTGCTGCGCATGCTGCCGAAGGAAGTGCCCGGCATCGTCGTCGTGCAGCACATGCCGCCCCAGTTCACGGCGACCTTCGCTGAGCGGCTGGACACGCACTGCAAGATCCGCGTGCGCGAGGCGAAGGACGGCGACCGCGTCGAACCGGGCCTCGCACTGATCGCACCGGGCGGCAAGCACATGGTGGCGCGACGCGGCCCCAGCCACTACTACGTCGATGTCGTCGATGGTCCGCCGGTCAACCGGCACCGGCCGTCGGTCGATGTCCTTTTCCGTTCGGTGGCGATGTGCGCCGGACCGTCGGCCACCGGCATCATCATGACCGGCATGGG
>DAORCC010000316.1:0-1795 GCA_035345235.1 Azospira sp. | reverse complement strand
GCGAGGTGGGCGATCAGTGTTTCGGCGTGGCTGTCGGCCGGCGGCGTCTTGAGCCCGATTCGTCGGCTGCAGTCGTCCGTGCTGATGAAATCGAAGGTCAGCGCTTCGGTGCTGATGCAACTGGCCTGGACGGCGGTCATCGCCTGCGGATGTGCGACGACGATGGCGCGCAGCGGCTGGTTGCGGGCGACCTGGCGCTGGCTCAGCAGATATTGCTGCAGCTTGATGGCTTCGGTGGCGAACCCCTGGGCGATGCCGCCGATGCTGGTGTTTGCCAGCGGCGAGAGGCGGCTGAAGTGGAGCCGGCCGCGCTCGTAGAAGGTTTCGCGGATCGTCTGGTCCTGCAGGGTCAGCAGGATGCAGCGCTCGTCCTCGATCTTCAGCTTCCTGAGCAGCGCTTCGCCGAGGAAAGGCAATGAATGGATGCCGGCGAGGGCGATCCGGGCGTCGCGGATGCCGCTGATCCACGGGTCGAGCGCGCTGGGGGCCGTCAGCGCCGCCAGCAGCAGCCGCTCATCCTTGCGTCGGGTCTTTTCGTAGCCGAGCGAGAAGGCCGCAGTGTAGGGCGTCGTGTAGAACAGTTGCGACAGCTTGCGGGAGATGACCGCCGTGCGGTCGCGTGCCTGCAGGAACGGGATGGTTTCGAGCTGGAAGCTTTCCTCCGCCACGTTGACGACGAGCGTGAAAACGTTTTTCGCGTTTGCGGCGAGGTAGTCGTTGAACGCGGCAATGCCTTCCGGCGTGCTTTCGAAGGCGCCTTCGCTGCGCACGCTGCCACCTCGCCAGGCATAGCTGGCAAGCTGGTGGGGGCCAAGGTAGAGAATGCGGCGTTCGGGCATCAGGTCTTGATCTTGCTGATGACGTCGTAGACCGGGCCGAGCACGGAGAGCATGATCCAGCCGAGCATGGCGCCGAGCAGCACGGTCAGCATCGGCTCGATCATCGCCTGGACCTTCTCGACCGATTCCTTGACGTCGCGGTTGTAGAAATAACTGACGTTGGTGAGGGCGTCATCGAGTGCGCCGGTGCCTTCACCAACCTTGAGCATGCGGATCACCAGGGGGGGGAACAGACCGACCGTGTGGAACGCGGAGGTCACGTTCTGGCCCTCGCCGATCAACTGTTCGACGCGGACGAGACCTTCCTCGATGACGCGATTGCCGACGACGGACTGCGTCGTGCGGATCGAATCGAGGATCGGGATGCCCGACGAATAGAGCAGCGCGAAGGTGTTCGCGAAGCGCGACAGGATGATCTTGCGCGTGATCTCGCCGATCACCGGCAGGCGCAGCTTGAAGCCGTCGAAACGCAGCCGGGCCGCCGGGTTGGTGCGCAAGACCAGGAAGCCGATGGCGCCACCGATGATCGGCAGCAGCAGCACGATATACCAGTAGGCGACGAGCAGGTCGGATACGAAGAAGAGGGCCTTCGTCTGAGGCGGCAGCTCCTGTCCCATGTTCTTAACGAACTGCTTGAGCTGCGGGACCATGTAGATCATCAGGAAGAAGGTCGCCGCCATGACGATGCTGCCGACGAAGGCCGGGTACATGATGACCTTCTTGGTATGGGAGGCGAGTTCGTCCTCCCACTTCAGCGAGTCGATGATGTTCTTCAGTACTTCCGGCAGGCGCCCGGTCGATTCGCCGGCCCGGACGAGGCTGACGAAGACCTTGTCGAAAACGCCGGGATGCTGTGCCATCGCTTCCGACAGCGTCTGTCCGCCCTCGATCGACTCGATGGTGCCGGCGATCACCTCGCGGAAGCGCGGGTGCTCGATGCTGTCGCGCAGGTCGGT
>DAORCC010000315.1:0-1800 GCA_035345235.1 Azospira sp. | reverse complement strand
TGCCGCGTCGCACCGTCCGGTACTACATCCAGTCCGGACTGATCGATCGCCCGCAGGGCGTCGGCAAGGGCGCCTACTACACCCAGCGCCACGTCGAGCAGCTTCTGCTGGTGCGGAAGTGGCAGCTGGCGGGGCTGTCTCTGGAACGGATCGGCGAGTTGCTCAAGCAGCAGGCCGCCGGCCCCCTGCCCCCGACGCCACGGCGCGCCGGGACCGTCGAGGTCTGGAGCCACCTGGTCGTCGCCGACGGCGTCGAGCTCACCCTGGAGCCCGGCCGAGCCGGCCTGACGCCGGAGCAGGTGCGGGCCTTCTTCCGCGCGGTGACGCAGGCCTACGCGCAGATTCACGAAAGCGAGGAAAAAGAATGAACAAGCTGGCATCGGCCCTGACCGGCCTGGAGGGCGAACGCGTCGCCCTGTGCGACGTCTCGGTCTCCGCAGTCCTGCAGGATCTGCTCGCCGAAGTCACGGTCTCACAGACCTACCGCAACGACGAGCGCGTGAACATCGAGGCGGTCTACACGTTCCCTCTGCCCCTCGATGCGGTGCTTCTCGAGCTTGAGGTCGAAATCGGCGGCCGCCTGCTGAAAGGCGTCGTCGTCGAGAAGAAGGCCGCGGAGGAGAAGTACGAGGACGCGGTCGAAGCCGGGGATGCGGCCGTGATGCTGGAAGCGATCGAGCCGGGCCTCTACACGATGAACGTCGGCAATCTGCTCCCGCAGGAGACGGCGAAGATCACCTTCCGCTACGCCATCCTCTATCGATGGGCAGGCGATCGGCTTCGGTTCTTCCTGCCGACCACGATCGCGCCGCGCTTCGGCGAATCGCCGCATCTGCCGCACCAGGCGCCGGAAGCGTCTCTCACGGTCGAGAACCAGTTCTCGCTGCGCGTCGAGGTACTCGGTGCGCTGCGTGATGCCCAATTCGTCTGCCCATCGCACGCCGTCGAGCTCGTGAAGTCGGCGGAGAGCGTCGTGCTCTCGCTGCGTCAGCCCAAGGCGGTCATGGACCGCGACTTCGTCTTGAACGTGAAGGCCCCGCAGGCGACGCGCAGCTTCGTCCTCTGCGGCCAGGACGGCGACGGGCTGGCTGCCGTGGCGAGCTTCCAGCCGTTCTTCCCAGGGCTGCAGCAGCCGCGGCCGCTGAACCTCGCCATCGTCATCGATTGCTCCGGCTCCATGCAGGGAGACTCGATGGAGCAGGCGAAGCAGGCGCTCGAAGGCATCCTCGATGGGCTGCAACCGCACGATCGAATTGCGCTGATCGCGTTCGGCAACTCGACCAACGTGTTGTCCGATCGGCCGCTTCCATGCAACAAGACCAACCTCGCCAAGGCCAAGCGGTTTGCCAAGGCGCTCGACGCGAACATGGGCGGCACCGAGATCGGCAACGCTCTGCGCGAGGCCTATGCGGTGGCCGGACGCTCGGAGTCGGCTGACATCTTCTTGGTAACAGACGGCGAGGTCTCCGATTGGGAGACCGTTGTCGACGAGGCGAAGAAGTCGGGCCACCGGATCTTCACGGTGGGCGTCGGCAGTGCGGTCTCGGAGGCTTTCGTTCGCGAGCTCGCGGCCGGTACCGGTGGCGAATGCGAGCTCGTCTCGCCCCGCGAGGGCATGGCGGACCGCGTCGTCCGTCACTTCGAACGCATGCGCGCGCCGCGGGCGAAGCGGGTGGCAGTTCGCTGGCCCGATGGCGCCGCGAGTATCACCCCGGCCCGAATCGGCGCGGTCTTCGAAGGTGACACGGTAGTCGCCTGTGCACGCTTCGATCGCGCGCCGGCGCACGGCGCCGCGATCCT
>DAORCC010000314.1:0-1812 GCA_035345235.1 Azospira sp. | reverse complement strand
CGTTATCAATGTGAGACGATGATGTCATCAATGTAAAGTTAGCGCTTATGCCCCTCACTGGTAAGCACGAACCGAAGTCGAATAACGCGAGACGCGCCGTTCGAAGGCTTCGATTTCGGAGATCAGGTAGGTGACGCGCGCCCCGAGCTTGCAGAAGACTGGACCGAGCTGTTCCTGCCGCCAGCGACGCAGGGTTTTGACGGAGAGCCCCCAGCGGGCGGCGAGCTCATGTTCGTCAAGAGCGATGCGCACGGCACCGTGCGGGAGTTGCCGGATAGCGTTCCGGCTGGGTTGAACGGATGGGGTTTGGTTTTGCATTGCGGAACTCCTTTTGTTTGGGAGTTCCTATTGAATTGCTCCATGCCTTGGGCTTGCGCGAGTGCGTTTTGGGCTTTCGTGAGCAGCCACCAACATCAGACCTGCCAATGCAATCTCATTAACTCATTGATCTATAGGGATACGCGCTCGCCGTTTCGGTTATTGCGATTTCGCTTATTTCGTTTATAATGGCTTCAGTTGAAATTTGACCCAACGAGGAGACCTCCATGAACGCTCCCGCTATCCCCAAAACACTGCCCTCAGAAGAGGACATCGCGCTCGCACGGGAGTCGGGCCGCGCGCTGTCGACCGTGCTCCAAACCCGTGCCGAAACCCAGCAGATCGACTTCCATGACGACAAGGGTGCGGTGCGTGCCGTGCGCATCCCGACGTCGGCGCTGCGACTGTTGCTGGAAGTCCTGACCGAGATCGGCCAGGGCAACGCCGTGTCGATCATTCCGATCCACGCAGAACTGACCACGCAGGAAGCCGCCGACGTGCTCAACGTCTCGCGCCCCTTCCTTGTCCAGTTGCTGGAGAAGGGCGACATGCCGTTCCACAAGATCGGCACGCATCGCCGCGTGCGCTACCAGGACGTCATCGCCTACAAGAAGCGCATTGATGCCGAGCGTCGCAAAGCTCTGGATGAGTTGGCCGCGCAGGCCCAGGAACTCGGCATGGGATACTGATCGGATGAGCTCGCACTTCACCGTCGTCTATGACGCCTGCGTGCTCTACCCGGCACCGCTGCGCGATTTGCTGATGCATCTGGCGCTGTCGGATTTGTACCGGGCACGATGGAGCGATCTGATCCACGACGAGTGGACGCGCAATGTCCTGGCCAACCGCCCTGACTTGACCCAAGACCAACTGAACCGGACACGCCATCTGATGAATGCCCATGTCCGGGACAGTCTGGTCACCGGATTCGAGTACCTGATTCCATCGATCAACCTCCCCGATCCGGACGACCGCCACGTGGCGGCGGCCGCCATCCACTCCGGGGCCAGCCTGATCGTGACCTTCAACCTCAAGGACTTCCCGGCAGAGGCACTCAGGCCCTACAACCTCGCGGCCCAGCATCCGGACGACTTCATCGTCGATCTGCTGGATCTGCATCCCGCAGGCGTGCTGGAGGCCGCAGCCTGCCATCGGCGCTCGCTGAAAAACCCGCCCAAGACGGCAGACGAATACCTCGACACCCTGCTGGCGCAGGGTCTGACTCAATCGGTGGCGGTCATGCGCCAATGGACTGTGGCCATGTGAACGGCCAAAGGGAGAATGCATGGGCAAGAAGACCCTGACCAACGCGCACTGCCTGCTTGACCTGATCGAGAAGGCTCCAGTTCAGACTCTCAAGGCTTTTTCCGGGCTCCCCGAATGCCAGGCGCTGACTCGTGGCTTCGACTGGTCACAGGATGCTGCTGCGCTCCCCTCTGCCCCATAAGCGCTAACTTTACATTGATGACATCATCGTCTCACGTTGATAACGCC
>DAORCC010000313.1:0-1841 GCA_035345235.1 Azospira sp. | reverse complement strand
GCATGCGGGCGCCGCTGATCGTGTTGATCGTCATCTACGCGGTGTCCGTGCTCGGACTGACGCTGGTGCCAGGCGTCGATGCCACCGGCCAGCCGGCGCCACCGCTCTCCTTCTTCCACGCCTTCTACTTCATCAGCTATACGGCGACCACGATCGGTTTCGGTGAGATTCCGAATGCATTTTCCGATGCCCAGCGACTGTGGGTCACGGTCTGCATCTACCTGACCGTGATCGGCTGGTCCTATTCGATCGTGACCCTGCTCGCGCTCCTGCAGGACAAGGCCTTCCAGAATGTGCTGGTGGTCGGCCGCTTTGCACGGCGCGTGCGCCATCTCCAGGAGCCGTTCTATCTCGTCTGCGGCTGCGGCGAGACCGGGGCGCTGGTTTGCCGGACGCTTGATGAAATGAATGTTCGTTTCGTCGTCGTCGAGTCGCGCGAGGAGCGCGTGCAGGAACTCGATCTGGAAGATTTCAAGACCGACGTGCCGGCGCTGGCCGCGGATGCCATGTCCTCCCGGATCCTGGAACTGGCCGGGCTGCGGCATCCACAGTGCGTGGGGGTGCTGGCGCTGACCAACGACGACAACGCCAACCTGGCGATCGCGATCGCGACACGACTGCTGAATCCGCAGCTCACCGTGCTGGCCCGGGCAGAGAATGCCGCTACGGTGGACAACATGGTGTCCTTCGGAACACACCACATCATCAACCCGTTCGAGCGCTTCGCCGAATATCTGGGCCTGGCGATCGAGGCGCCGCATACGCTTCGCCTGCTCGAATGGGTGACCGGCCTGCCGGGCAGCCAGATGCCGGTGCCTCATCGTCCGCCGGCGGGGGCCTGGGTCGTCTGTGGAAACGGCCGCTTCGCGAAGCCGGTCGTGCGCGAACTCGCTGACCATCAGTTCCGGGTGACGGTGATCACGCCGGACGCATCGGAACCGGTCGAGCCGCCATTGCAGCGGGTGGTCGGATCGGGGGTGCGCGCCGATACGCTGCAGTCGGCGGGCATCGTCGAGGCCGTCGGTCTGGTTGCGGGTACCGACAATGACGTGAACAACCTTTCAATCGCCGTGACGGCGAAGGGCCTGAATTCCGATCTCTTCGTCATCCTGCGCCAGAACCGCGTGCTCAATTCGCCGCTCTTCGAGGCTTTCTCGGCACAGTTCACGATGGTTTCGAGCCGGATCATCGCGCACGAATCCCTCGCGACCATCATCACGCCCCTGCTGGCGACCTTCCTCGGCGAGGTGCGCAAGCATCCCGATGAGTGGGCGGCTACGGCGTGCGCACGCATGGAGGCGATGTTCGGCAATGAGGTGCCGCAGGTGTGGACCGTCGCCATCAACGCGGCGGAGGCGCCGGCCCTGTCCGACCATCTTGCCGGGGGGCATGCCGAAATCTCCGTCCTGCTGCGGAGTTTTCACGGGCACGACGAACCCCTGGAAGCGCTTCCGCTGATGCTGGTCAGACAGGCGCGGCATGCGCTGTTTCCGGCCGACAACATGCCCCTGCAGTGTGGTGATGTCCTGCTGTTTGCCGGGCGTGGCCATGCCCGCGATGAACAGCGTACCGCAGTGGTCAATGCCAACGTGCTGGCCTACCTGCTGACCGGACGTGAAGGCTCCGGCGGGTGGATCTGGCAGCGCTTCGAGCGCCGGAGAAGCCGTTAAGCGGCAGCGGGCTCGCTCAGCCGAGCGCCTTGCCGATAATTTCTGCCACATCCGGCGACAGATCCTCAGTGCCGGCAACTTTCTCCAGCGCCGCGCGCATCGACACCTGGTAGCGCGGTGCGAACCCTTTCCAGCGCTCCAGTGTGCGCGCCATGCGCGCCGCCACCTGCG
>DAORCC010000312.1:0-1844 GCA_035345235.1 Azospira sp. | reverse complement strand
CATCCGTGAATCTGGCATAGAAGGCATTGGCCACCAGGCAGACCGGAAAGTGCACCAGAAAGACCGAGTAGGACGTGCGCCCGAGCCAGGCCAGCAGAGCAGAATCCGGAATCCGGAGTTGCGGGCGCAGCGTTACCAACGCCAGCAGCAGCGCCACGAAAAGGGCGAGCGCAATGCGCAGGCGGAAGTCGAGCGCCAGCGCGAGAACGGTGATGCCGGCGAGCAGCGGCAGCCAGCGCAGCGCATTCCCCCGTGCGCACCCCCACCAGACGAGCGCGCCCATTCCATAGGACGCGAAGAAGTAGATCGCCCATGCATCCAGTTCGGCATTGCGATTGAAATGGAACAGCGCCGCCATCGCCGTCACGGCAACCAGCGCCACTGCCGCCCGCTCGCCGAATCGCATGCCGACCCATAGCAGCAGCGTCAGCAACGCATACAGTTGCAGGTCGATCGCCACGTACCAAACGCCTGCCGACAGTGCAGGAACGTCGATGACGCCATGCAGCAGCAGTACGTGGGCCAGCACTTGCGTGAATGTCGGCGCCGCCGGGATCGCATCGTCGGCGAGCCAGAGGCGCGCCATTGCCGCCCCGAGGATCGCGATCACCATCGCGGCAGCAAAAGGGATGACGAGGCGGACGTACCGCCGCCATATGAGCCGTCCGGGAGGAATCGTCGATAGTGCCGACGACCCCAGCAGCGCACGTGCCGCAAGATAACCGCCGATGACGAGAAACACCTGCACCACCATGCGACCGTAATCGAACAGGAAGCCGGCTGTCACCGGCGCCATCGCATTCGCCGCCTTCGAGAGCGGTCCGTACGATACGAGGTGATGCAACAGGATGATCTGCGCGGCGACGCCCTTGAGGGCGTCGATCAGCGGCATGCGGTTGTCAGCAGCGGACATTGAACGAGATACGGAAATAAAAAAGCCGACCCGAGGTCGGCCGCGTGGTGCCAGCGAATCACCTTACGAGTGTCGCCGGTGCAGGCGATTATACCGCCCTGCCCGTCCGCGTCAGGCGGTGACGTTGACCAGGGTTCCCGTAGTCTGCCCCTCGGCGTTGACCACCGGCGCCGGCGCATCGAGCGACTTCAGCCCTTCGGCAATCTGCGAGCGAACCGTCTCGAACCCCTGCTGCACGGTGCGTACCGACTGCAACGACGTCACCTGCTGGCGCGCCTGCCCAGCATCCACCTGTGCCTGGCTCGAGCGCACCTGCAAGGAGCGCGCATTTTCCTGGGCGCTGTCCGCCGCCTGTTGCGCACTCGTGGCCGCACGCCGCAACGCGCGCGCCGCCGCCTCGGCCTGATCTGCGTTCCGCTTGGCCTGCTGAACCCGCAACTGGTCGGTACCCGCGCTGATCGCGGAACCCGAAGCGGAAATCGCCGTTGCCATAATGCCTACTCCCAATAGGGCAGCATCAATAACCGACGCTCACGCGGTCGTATTGATAACCGTACCCGTCGTCTGCCCTTCGGCGTTCTTCACCGGTTTGGGCGCCTGCTGCTCTTCCTGCCGCGGCTTCTCGGGCGGCTTCTGCTGCTGCTCGACAGCCTGCGTCTGAGTCTGACGCGACGCCTGAACCGCCGTACCCGCAGAACTGCTGACTGATCCGACTTCCATGGAAGACTCCTTCGAAAGTGACACTCCCTACTGGAAATCTACACCATTTGCCGGAAATTTCCAGTCGACTGAACGAGCAAAGCGCAATGGAAACCGTAGCTTACGAGTTGCCTGAAAATGGAAAAGGCTGCCCGAAGGCAGCCTTTTCCGATGATTCTGGTGGGCGGTACTGGGATCGAACCAGTGACCCCTGCCGTGTGAAGGCAGTGCT
>DAORCC010000311.1:0-1846 GCA_035345235.1 Azospira sp. | reverse complement strand
TGCTCCTGCAGGGTCGTCACGACGATCAGGAACTCGGCCGGGAAGCCGATGGTTCCCGGCATGCCCATGCCGGCCAGCCCGAACAGCAGGAAAAACCCCGCCAGCCGCGGCATGCGTTGGCGGATGCCGGAGAGCGCCGTCAGATCCGTGGTGCCGATACGCCGCTGCAAGCCGGCGAGGAGCAGAAAGCAGCCGCCCGTCGCGAGTGTGAAACCGAGCAGGAGCAGGACCGTGGCCTGCAGGCCGGCGGCCGAAAAGGAGGCCAGCCCAAGCAAGGCAAGACCGACGTGCGAGATGCTGCCGTAGGCAACGACACCGCGCAGGTTGCTCTGTGCCGTTGTCGCCACGGCGCCGTAGAGGATGCCGAGCGTGCCGAGTCCGGCGAGCAACCAGTGCATGTCCTGTGCCGCGACCGGGGCGAGCGGGATTGCAAAACGGAGCAGCCCATAGACGCCCAGCTTCATGCCGACGACCAGCGCCGTCACCATCGCCGGTCCGCCGAGCGCGAGCGATGGCAGCCAGGTATGGAGCGGCACGAGCGGGACCTTGACGCCGAAGCCGACGAGAAAGAGCAGGAAGACCAGAATCTGGATATCCCGTCCGGGGGGCGCGGCAAGCAGCGAAGGTAGGTCGAAACCCATGCCGGCGTGGCTGGCGAGAACGAGGAAGGCCAGCAACAGCGGCACACCACCGCCGAGCATCAGCAGGAAATAGCGCGTCGCTGCACGCGGACCGCTGCCGGCGAGGCCCCACATTCCGACGAGGCAGTAGAGCGGCAGCAGCGTCAGCTCCCAGAAGAAAAAGAAGAGCAAGGTGTCGAGGGCGCAGAATATACCGAGCGTGGCGCCCTCGAGCAGCAGGACGCAGGCATAGTAAACTCCCGGCGCCGGCGACAGCGCTCGCCCGCTGACGACGAGCGCCGCAAGAAAGAGCAGCGTCGTCGCGGGCAGGAAAAGGATGGAGAGGCCGTCGACGCCGACGAACCAGTCGACCCCCAGCCCCGGAATCCACGGCAGGCGGTGCAGCAACTGGAAATCGCTCAGAGCGGCATCGAACGCCCCCAGCGCAACCAGCGCCGTAAGCAGTGCAAGCGCCGCCGTCAGCAGCGCGATGGTGCGCGCCAGCCGTTCATCGCGCGCAAGCAGGCAAAGCGGCGCGCCGACGAGCGGCAGCGCGACAAGCAGCGAGAGGATCGGAAAATGCAGCGGCAAGGTCATCGCATCAGCCTCCACCGAAACGCGCAGCGATCGCCTGCGTCGCCGCTGCGGTCAGGTGCAGCCACGGTTCCGGCATGAAGCCTGCCGCCAGCAGTACGAACAGCGTCAGTCCGCCGAGCAGGTATTCCATCGGCCGTACGCGTTCGACCGGCTTCGATCCCTCCGGCAGCGGCGCCAGGAACGCGCGTTGGAAGGCCCAGAGCAGGAATCCGGCAGCGGCGACGTTGCCAAGCGCGGCGGCGACCGTCGGCAGCGCACCGAAATGCTCGATGGCAGCCTCGAGCACGAGGTGCGCCGCGTCGAATCCCGGCGTACCGGGCATGCCGACGATGGAAAAGCCGCCGATCAGGAACGCGATGGCGATGAACGGAATGCGCTCGAAAAGACCGCCGAGCTCGGAAAGTTCGGCGGTCTGCGTGCGCCGGTAGACGAAGGCCACCATCAGCAGCAGCACCGTCACCGCAAAACCGAAGTTCACCGCCAGCAGCAGGGCCCCCTGCACGCCGAGCGGGCGCAGCGTGAACAGGCCGATCACGATCAGGCTGGTATGGCTGACGACGGCGAAGGCCAGCAAGCGGCGCAGGTTGGTCTGCAGGAGCGCGAGCGCTGCCGTGAAGAAGACGCCGGTC
>DAORCC010000310.1:0-1849 GCA_035345235.1 Azospira sp. | reverse complement strand
TGCCCGAGACGCCGGCCTTCGAGGCGCAGTAGTTTGCCTGACCGGGGTTCCCCGCGTGACCAACGACCGACGTGATATTGATGATGCGGCCGTTGCGCGCCTTCATCATGCCGCGCATGACCGCCTTCGAGAGGCGGAAAACGGACTTCAGGTTGGTGTCGATGACGGCATCCCACTCGTCATCCTTCATGCGCATGGCGAGGTTGTCGCGGGTGATGCCGGCGTTGTTCACGAGGATGGTGACGGCAACACCGAATTCCCTTTCGATCTCCGCGACCAGCGCGTCAACCTGGGCCGGGTCGCGCACTTCCAGTGCCGCGCCCTTGCCCTTGATGCCGGCGTCGGCGAGATAGGCACCGATTTTCGCGGCACCATCAGCAGTGGTCGCCGTACCGACGACGATGGCGCCGGCCTTGCCCAGTTCGAGGGCAATGGCCTGGCCGATACCGCGCGAGGCGCCGGTAACGAGGGCGAGTTGTCCGTTCAGCATGGGTCTTACTCCAGATTCAGATTGGCGTCGATTGAAGCAGCATCCGCCAGCGCCACACCGTTGATGTTATCGGCGCCACAGCGCTTGGTCAGGCCAGCGAGCACTTTGCCCGGGCCGCACTCAGCGACCATCGTTACACCCATGCCGGCCATCTTCTGCACCGTCTCGACCCAGCGCACCGGGTTGTAGGCCTGGCGAACCAGGGCGTCCTTGATTCGGGCGACATCGGCTTCAATGGCCACGTCGACGTTGTTGATAACCGGAATCTGCGGTGCCGCGAGGTCCAGCTCGGCCAAGCGTGCAGCCAGCTTGTCGGCCGCTGGGCGGATCAGCGACGAGTGGAACGGGGCCGATACCGGCAGCGCGACGGCGCGCTTGGCGCCCTTGGCCTTGCAGGCTTCCATGGAACGTTCGACGGCCCCTTTGTGACCGGCGATCACGGTCTGGCCCTGAGCGTTGAAATTGACCGGCTCAGCGACCTCACCCTGAGCGGATTCAGCACAGGCGGCACGGATGCCATCATCGTCGAGGCCAAGAATCGCGGCCATCGCACCCGTACCCATCGGCACGGCTTCCTGCATCGCTGCGGCGCGCAGGCGAACCAGCGGCACAGCGTCCTTCAGTTCGAGCACGCCAGCGGCAACCAGTGCCGCATATTCGCCGAGACTGTGACCCGCGACGACGGTCGGCTTCCGACCGCCCTTCTCCAGCCACAGGCGCCAGGCTGCGATACCGGCAGTGAGCATTACCGGCTGGGTGTTGACCGTTTGCGACAGCAGCTCGGCCGGGCCATCGGCAACCATTTGCCAGAGATCGTCGCCAAGCGCTGCCGAGGCTTCGTCAAAAGTGGCGCGAACGACGGCGGCATCGCCGTATGCAGCCATCATGCCGACTGACTGCGACCCCTGACCGGGGAATACGAAAGCAAAGGACATCGGTTGTCTCCTACTTAAAATTCGAGCAGCACGGCGCCCCAGGTGAAACCGCCACCGACGCCCTCGAGCATGATCTTGTGTCCGCGCTGGATACGACCATCGCGCACTGCGGCGTCAAGCGCCAGCGGCACTGATGCGGCCGACGTATTGCCATGCTGGTCTACGGTGACGATGACCTTCGCCATCGGCAGGCTCATCTTTTTTGCCGTCGCCTCAATGATCCGGATATTGGCCTGGTGCGGAATCAACCAGTCGATGTCGGCCGGCGCCACTCGTGCCTGCTCGCAGCATTCGTGTGCCACGTCGGCAAGCACGCGCACGGCGAACTTGAACACCGCCTGACCGTCCATCCGCAGGAAGGGATCTCCAGTCACCTTGCCCCCTGCGACGTTACCCGGCACCGACAGGATGCCGTGATGTGCGC
>DAORCC010000309.1:0-1849 GCA_035345235.1 Azospira sp. | reverse complement strand
GCGGCAACCTCAATACCGTCGAGATCGAAAGCCTGATGGACATGGAGATCGAGACCCATCACCACGAAGTCGAGGTGCCCGGACACGTGGTCTCGAAGGTTGCCGACGGCGTTCCGGCCTTCGGTATCGTCGTTGCGGTGATGGGCGTGGTGAACGTCATGGGCTCGGTCGGCCAGCCGCCGGCGGTGCTGGGCAAGATGATCGGCGGCGCGCTGGTCGGTACCTTCCTCGGTATTCTCATTTCCTACGGCTTCGTGGCTCCGGTGGCCAGCCTGCTCGAGCAGAAGTCGCACGAGAGCAGCAAGATTTATCAGTGCATCAAGGTTGTGTTGCTGGCCTCCATGTCAGGTTATGCGCCGCAGGTGGCGGTGGAGTTCGGGCGCAAGGTGCTGGAGAGCGGCGTCCGTCCGAGCTTCCGCGAACTGGAAGAAGAACTCAAGGCCCGCAAGGGCAAGTAAGGGGTGCGGGTCGCAATCCCGGAGCAATAGATGAGCGACGACTCGACACGTCCCATAATCATCAAGCGCAAGAAGGTGGTCGCTGGCGGCCATCACGGGGGCGCCTGGAAGATCGCCTACGCCGACTTCGTCACGGCGATGATGGCGTTCTTCCTGCTCATGTGGCTGCTCGGCTCGACGGCCAAGGGGGACCTGCAGGGCATCGCCGATTTCTTCCAGAACCCGCTGAAGGTCGGCATGTCCGGTGGCTCCGGCGTTGGTGATGCTTCCAGCGTGATCCAGGGGGGCGGGAAGGACCTGACCCGTTCTACCGGGCAGGTCAAGGATGGCGAGATCGAGTCGAAGAAGAAGACGATCAACCTGAAGGAAACGAATCAGGAATTCCTCAGGAAGCAATTTGAAGAGCAGGAGAAGGCAAAGCTCAACGAACTGAAGCAGCGCATCGAGAAGATGGTCGAGGGGAGCCCGACGCTCAAGCAGTTCAAGAACCAGCTGCTGCTCGACATTACAAGCGAAGGCCTGCGCATCCAGATCGTCGATGAACAGAATCGCCCGATGTTCGATTCAAGCAGTGCCGATCTGAAGCCGTATACGAAGGAGATCCTGCGCGAGATCGGACGGGCGCTGAATAGCGTCGGCAATCGCGTCACGGTTTCGGGGCATACCGATGCCGCCCGTTTTTCCGGCGGCGAGAAGGGTTTCTCGAACTGGGAACTTTCCGCAAATCGCGCCAATGCGTCACGCCGTGAACTGGTGGTCGGCGGGATGGATGATCACAAGGTATTGCGGGTCGTCGGTCTTTCGTCGACGGTACTGTTCGACAAGAACGACCCGTTGAATCCGGTTAACCGGCGGATCAGCATCATCGTCCTGAACAAGAAAACGGAGGATGCCTTCCTCAACGAAGGCGAAAGCCCCACGGAAGATGTCGATAGCGAGGATAAGGCAAACGAGATCTTGACGCCGGCTGACAAGGGTGGGACAAAGGGATAATTTGGCCGATTTCCGGTACAGGGAACGGCTGGTCGGAGTCTGTATGGCTGCACAGCAGCACGGGAGCGAGGAAGGGAAATGACGGCAGGAGACAAGAGCAAGCATTTCGGCATGCTGTGGCTACTGGTTGTCGCTGGGGGCGCTGCGGCAATGGAGCCGGCGCTGCACAACGGCGTTTTTGTCAGCGCGGTCGTGCTGATTGCGATCGGCTGGTTCATGATCGTCGGTGCCAATGCCCCGGATGCGGGCACGCCGGAGCGCGGGAGCCAAAGCAGCCCGGACGCGGACGTCCTGGCCGCAACCGGAGATGCGCTGGTTCGCTGCAGCGAGGAGTTCTCGGTACAGTTCGACAATACTCGCGGGGAGCTGGGCCGTGCCCAGCAGATCTTCTCAGATGC
>DAORCC010000308.1:0-1872 GCA_035345235.1 Azospira sp. | reverse complement strand
TACGCCCGCGGCGTGCCGGCCCTGCCGCACACCTACACGCGCATGTTCGACGGCGATCGCATCACCATCGGCGGCAGATTGTGGCAGATTCGTGTCGGATACGGACATTCGCCCGAGCACGCATCGCTTTACTGCGCCGATGCAGGCGTGTTAATTTCCGGAGACATGCTGTTGCCGAAAATTTCGACAAATATCAGCGTCTTCGCAGTGACCCCCGGTGCGGATTCTCTCGCGCAATACCTCGATTCCCTGGATCGATACCGCGAGTTGCCGGAAGAGACGCTCGTGCTCCCCTCGCACGGCTTGCCCTTCGTCGGCATTCACAACAGAGTGGCGGCACAGCATGCACACCATGAGGAGCGGTTGCGGGTTCTGGAGGATGCCTGTACGGAACCGCGCAGCGCGGCTGATTTGCTGGCGACGCTCTTTCCGCGCGAACTCGACACCCACCAGGTGATGTTCGCGATGGGAGAGGCGATCGCCCATCTCAACCGTCTTGAATATGCCGGCCGGCTTGTCCGCAAGGATGGTGCCGACGGCGTGGTCCGGTTCATCCGGAAACAGTAGACGAAGCAAAAAAACCTCAACGGGAGCCTCACATGTCGCAAGCAGAACAGGACAAGACCCTGCCGAACCCGGCGGACGTCGCCAAGACCTACGCCGAAGTCGCCCAACGCGCCTCGCGCCTGATCACGCAGTTCATGGAAAAGAAGGCCAAGGAAGGCGTTGCCGCCCCTTCCGACGAAATGGGCATCGCCAAGGCCTACATGGATCTTTCCGCACGCCTGCTGGCCAACCCCTACAAGCTGGCCCAGACGCAGATGAACATGATGTGGGACTATTTCTCGCTCTGGCAGGGCTCGATGCTCAAGATGATGGGCATGCCGATGAACCCGGTCGCCGCGCCGGAGAAGGCCGACAAGCGCTTCAAGGACGAGGACTGGGAGCAGCACTTCCTGTTCGACTACATCAAGCAGTCCTACCTGATTGCCGCCCGCCACCTGCATGACACCGTCTGCTGCGTCGAGGGCCTGGACGAAACCACCCAGACCAAGATCAACTTCTTCACCCGCCAGTACATCGACGCGCTGTCGCCGTCGAACTTCGCGCTGACCAACCCGGAAGTGTTCCGCGAAACGGTCAAGTCGCACGGCCAGAACCTGGTCAAGGGCCTGAACAACCTGCTGCATGACGTCGAGCAGGGCGATGGCCAGCTGCGCATCCGCATGACCGACACCTCGGCCTTCGAGATGGGCAAGAACGTCGCCACGACGCCGGGCAAGGTCATCTTCCAGAACGACCTGATCCAGCTGATCCAGTACGATCCGGCGACCAAGGACCAGTACAAGAAGCCGCTGCTGATCGTGCCGCCGTGGATCAACAAGTACTACATCCTCGACCTGCGCGACAAGAACTCGATGGTCAAGTGGGCCACCGACCAGGGCCACACCACCTTCATCATGAGCTGGGTCAACCCGGACGAGCGCCTCTCGCACAAGAGCTTCGAGGACTACGTGCTGGACGGGTCGATGGCCGCCATCAACGCCGTCGAACAGGCCACCGGCGAGAAGGAAATCAACCTCGCCGCCTATTGCCTGGGCGGCACGCTGCTGATGACGACGCTGGCCTACATGGCCGCCAAGAAGGACAAGCGCGCGGCTTCGGCGACCTTCTTCACGACCATGCTCGACTTCTCCGAGCCGGGCGAGTTAGGCGTCTTCCTCGATGAACCGACGGTCGATGCGCTGGAAAAGAAGATGGCCGAGCGCGGCTACCTCGAAGGTTCGGAGATGGCCGGCACCTTCAACATGCTGCGTGCCAACGACCTGATCTGGTCCTTCGTGGTGAACAACTACCTGATGGGCAAGGACC
>DAORCC010000307.1:0-1872 GCA_035345235.1 Azospira sp. | reverse complement strand
GCTGCACCGACGGAGGCTTCGGAAGAAGCCGCCGCGCAGCGCGCCGTGCTGCGTATCCGCGCCGACCTGATCGACCAGCTGGTCAACGGCGCCGGCGAACTGTCGATCGCCCGTGCCCGTATCGAAGGTGAAATGATCGGCCTCAAGGGCTCGCTGCTCGACCTGACGGAAAACGTCATCCGTCTGCGTCGCCAGTTGCGCGACATCGAAATCCAGGCCGAAACGCAGATGCAGTCGCGCATCGCGCAGAGCGAGGAAAAGCACGCCGAGGCCGGTTTCGACCCGCTCGAGTTCGACCGCTTCACGCGCTTCCAGGAGTTGACCCGGATGATGGCCGAGTCGGTCAACGACGTCGCCACCGTCCAGCAGAACCTGCTCAAGAACCTCGACGAAGCCAACGCGGCGATCCTCGCGCAAGCGCGCATGAACCGCCAGTTGCAGCAGGAACTGATGAGCGTGCGCATGGTGCCGTTCGCCAGCCAGGCCGAGCGTCTCTATCGCATCGTCCGCCAGACGGCGAAGGAACTGGGCAAGCGCGCCAACCTCGAAATCCGCGGCGGCCAGGTCGAACTCGACCGTTCGGTGCTGGAGAAGATCGGCGCTCCGCTGGAGCATCTGCTGCGCAACGCCGTCGCCCACGGCCTTGAAAGCCGCGAAGCACGGATCGCCGCCGACAAGACCGAGATCGGTGAAGTCTCGCTGACGCTGGCACAGGAAGGCAACGAAATCATCATCACGATGGCCGACGACGGTTCCGGACTCGACTACGAGCGCATCCGCGCCCGCGGTATCGAAGCCGGGCTGCTTGGCGCCGACGAAGTTGCCGACGAAGGCCGGTTGATCAAGCTGATCTTCGCGGCCGGCTTCTCGACCGCGACCGAAATCAACCAGATCGCCGGCCGCGGCATCGGCATGGACGTCGTCAAGACCGAAGTCGGCGAGCTCGGCGGCCGTATCGAAGTGAATTCCGTCGCCGGCAAGGGCACCACCTTCCGCCTCTACATCCCGCTGACGCTGGCCGTTACCCAGGCGCTGCTGATCCGTACCGGCAATCATCTCTACGCCATCCCGTCGTCGATGATCGAGCAGGTGCTGGAGCTGAAGGACACCTTCCTCGCCCGCATCCGCGAGGCTGGCGAGACGGCATGGCTGGGCAACATCTATCCGTACCGCTTCCTGCCGCACCTGCTCGGCGAGACCAACGCGCTGCCCGAGGCCCGCCGCCAGTACTGGGTGCTGCTGCTGCGCTCCGGTGCCCAGCGCATCGCAGTACAGGTCGACGAACTGCTCGGCAACCGCGAAATCGTCGTCAAGAACATCGGCCAGCAGCTCGCCCGCGTGGTCGGCATCGACGGCGCCACCGTGCTCGGCGATGGCCAGGTCGTGCTGATCCTGAACCCGGTCGCCCTGGCCTCGCGCGCACGCGTTGCCCATATGCCGGAAGCCGCTGCCGCCATCCCGCAGGCGCCGGTCGAGAAGGAAGAAGCCGCCTCGACACTGCCGACGGTCATGGTGGTCGACGATTCGCTGACGGTGCGCAAGATCACCGGCCGCCTGCTCGCCCGCGAGGGCTATCAGGTGCTGACGGCGAAGGACGGCGTCGACGCGCTCGAACAGATGCTGGACGTGATCCCCGATGTGCTACTGGTCGACATCGAGATGCCGCGCATGGACGGCTTCGACCTGACGCGCAACGTGCGCGCCGACGACAAGCTGAAGGGTATCCCGATCATCATGATCACCTCGCGTACGGCCGACAAGCACCGCAACTACGCGTTCGAGATCGGCGTGAACAACTACCTGGGCAAGCCCTACCAGGAAGAGGAACTGATGCAGCTGGTCGCCGAGTACACCAAGGCCAAGCGGCACTGA
>DAORCC010000306.1:0-1886 GCA_035345235.1 Azospira sp. | reverse complement strand
CTCGATGGCACCGAACTGGCTGATCGCGCCGTCGACCGGGCACAGGAAATCGGCCTCGGCGAGGGGGCGGGCACCGGCCTTGAGCGGCCGCGTGAAGAAATCGTTGAAGGTCTTGTAGGCGGCGATCTCGGGGTTGGCGGCTTCGTTCATGTCAACGCCGTAGCGACCGACGAACCAGCGGATGAAGCGCGTGGTCAGGCCTCCTGCTTCGGCACCGGCGAATCTTCCGGCGAGGGCGGTGAGTGCCTGTTTGGGGAGAAGGTATTGGGGGAGGACGGCAAGGCGATCGGACACTTTGGTGAATCCTGTTATCGGTGGAATGTTATCCCGCGATTATACTGGCTCACCGGCACTGGCGCCGGATGCACGGGAGAACGACAGGGTATGGAAGCACGTACGGAGTTCTACATCGGGGGCCGCTGGGTGGCGCCACAAGGGCAGGGCAGCATTGCGGTGTTCGCGCCCGCCGACGGTACGCTGCTGGCGACCGTCCCCGAAGGCAATGCCGGCGACGCAGGGGCCGCCGTGGCGGCAGCACGGGCTGCCTTCGATGCCTGGGCGGCGACCCCGGTCGCTACACGCGCGGCACTGCTCAAGCGTGTACAGGAGACGATCAAGGCGCGCGGCGAAGAGATTGCCCGCTGCATCTCGCAGGAAATGGGGGCGCCGCTGGCTTTCTCGAAGCGCGTGCAGGTGCCGTCGCCGGCGGCGACCTTCGGGCTCTGTGCAAGGCTGCTGCCCGATTTTCCGTTCGAGGAACGGGTCGCGCACTCCAAGGTGGTGCGCGAGCCGATCGGTGTTGTCGCTGCGATCACGCCGTGGAACTACCCGCTGCACCAGATCGCCGCCAAAATTGCGGCCGCCATGGCGGCCGGCTGTACGGTGGTACTGAAGCCTTCTGAAATCGCACCGTTCAATGCCTTCATTCTGGCCGAAATCATGCATGAGGTCGGGGTCCCGGCCGGCGTCTTCAACCTGGTGACCGGTTACGGGCCGGTGGTCGGTGAGGCGCTGGTCGCGCATCACGAGGTCGATATGGTGTCCTTCACCGGTTCGACACGTGCCGGCGCCCGTGTCTCTGAACTGGCTGCGCCAACGATCAAGCGCGTCGCGCTGGAACTGGGCGGCAAATCGGCGGGTATCGTGCTCGATGATGCCGATTTCGCGACGGCTGTCCCGGCCGTCGTGGCCAACTGTTACGCGAATGCCGGCCAGACCTGCACCGCCCAGACGCGGCTGCTGGTGCCGCGCAGCCGCTATGCGGAAGCCGCAGCGCTGGCAGTTGCGGCAGCGCAATCCTTCCGCGTCGGCGACCCGTTCGCCGAGGGCACGACGCTCGGACCGCTGGCGTCGGCTGCGCAGCAGCAGCGCGTGCGCGAATACATTGCGCGCGGCCTCGCCGAAGGGGCCGAACTGTTGACGGGGGGCAGCGAACTGCCGGCAGACGTGAACCCGGGCGGTTACTACGTCGCGCCGTCGATCTTCGGCAACGTGGGCCCGAACACAACGATTGCCCAGGAGGAAATCTTCGGGCCGGTCCTGTCCATCATCGCCTATGAGGATGAGGAGGACGCGATCCATATCGCCAACGGCACGCCGTACGGACTGGCGGGGGGCGTGTGGGCCGGAAGCGACGAACGCGCCGAGCGCGTGGCGCGCCGCCTGCGTACCGGGCAGGTCGAAATCAACGGCGGCTTCTTCAACATCTCGGCGCCCTTCGGCGGCTACCGGCAATCGGGCAATGGCCGCGAACTCGGGCGTTACGGGATCGAGGAGTTTCTCGAATTCAAGGCGATGCAGTTCCCGGTGCGCTGACGCATCGTTTGCGGGATCAGCGCAGCTGCATCAGCAGCAGCTGGTTGCCCTGCTGCTTCATCTCGACGCGA
>DAORCC010000305.1:0-1893 GCA_035345235.1 Azospira sp. | reverse complement strand
TGATTGCATATCATCTCAACGAGTTTCGATAAGAAAGGATGCCCATGCGACCGTCTGTTGTGCTTGACATGAAGCGAAGCGCAGTGCGTGAAGCGGTAGGCCGCTTTCGCGCCGCGAACCCGCGCGTCTTCGGCTCGGTGCTGCATGGCACCGACCGGGATGGCAGCGACCTCGACCTGTTGGTCGATGCGCTGCCCGGTGCCACGTTGTTGGACTTGGGCGATTTGGAAGAAGAACTGAAATCGCTGCTCGGCGTTGACGTCGATCTGCTGACTCCCGGCGACCTGCCGCCGAAGTTCCGGGCCAAGGTGCTCGCGGAGGCGCAACCGATATGAGCGAGAACCGCCTGCCCGATTACCTCGACCACATTCAGCAGGCCGCAACCGATGCGCGCAGCTTCGTGGAAGGGATGGCCAAGGACGACTTCTTGGCCGACAAGCGCACCCAGCAGGCCGTCATCATGAGCCTGATCGTCATCGGCGAGGCGGCCACAAAGGTGATGGATGGCTACGTCGAGTTCACCCAGGCGCATGCCGACGTGCCGTGGCGCAGCATGCGCAATATGCGTAATCGCATGGCTCACGGCTATTTCGACATCAACCTCGATGTGGTGTGGGAGACGGTACAGGAATGGCTGCCGGCGTTGCTCCAGCAATTGCCCGCCGTGCGTCAGGATGCCGACGATGAAGACCGTAACGACAAAGGCATGGAGCCATGACCAATCAAGCCGCCGATGTTCGGCCCCTCTGGCGTGTTCGATCCCGCGACCTATGAGCCGCGCTCGGGCAAGACCTTCTGGATGGCCGCAACGGACGTGAGTTCGCTGGTGGGCAAGGAGGCAGCAGCCGACACGCTCATCGGCAACTGCACGACCGCACGACCAGCCTCCCGTTCAAATTCGAGTTAGAACTCATATCCAGCCTGTCTGGGGGCACTGTGAAAGAGGGATCTCCGATGACTGTTGAATCGAGAATATTTTCTGTAGCCGAGTATGTTCAGCCGTCCGAAGGCGAGCCTATTCGTTCCGTTGTGCTTGAAACCCGAGACTCAATTATCGTGGTTTGGCATGTCCATCCCGGGCAGGAAATTGCGGCTCACATTCATCCTCACGGCCAAGACACGTGGACTGTTTTGTCGGGAATGGCTGATTACTTTCAGGGCAATGGGATTGTTCGTGCCCTCAGGGAAGGTGAGATAGCCGTGGCAAGACCGGGCCAAGTGCACGGGGCGCGAAATACAGGTACCGAGCCATTTGTGTTCGTCTCGGTTGTGGCATCAGCCAATGCCGGTTTCGTATTGGCTGAGCGATAGAGCCCAATCTCTGGAGTTGGTCCAATGAGCGGTCGGGGAGATAGGTAACAGACATGCAGCGGACACGGCTGCTAAACCAGGTCGCAAACCTCCTTGCGTCGCAGCGTGCCGCAAGCGACGCGATCAATCGAATGGGGTCGGCATGAGACTGAACACCATCCAGTTCCCGACCGCGTAGCCGCCTGTCCTGCCGATCAGGTCTTGACCATCGACGCCTGGGATCAGTCCTGAATGTTCTTGGAGACCACTACGTTATGAGCCGCAGCCGCCGCAAAACACCCATCGTCGGGCACACGACCTGCGGCAGCGAGCGCGAGGACAAGAAGCTCTGGCATCAGCGCTGGCGCACCCGTGAGCGCACGGCGCTGACCAGCGCGTCGCCCGAAGCCCTGAGCGCCCATCTGCCCCTGCTGGAAAACCAGGCCAGCAGCGTCTGGTCGATGGGCAAGGATGGCCGCTCCTACTGGCCCGTCAAGCGCCAGGCCGCCACGGCGGATCGCATCGCCAATCACAAGGGACGCAACCCGCAAGAACGCGCCTCCCTGAAAAAGCGCCTGCTGCGCAAGTGGATGAGCAAATGAA
>DAORCC010000304.1:0-1903 GCA_035345235.1 Azospira sp. | reverse complement strand
TGCGCGGCGATGCCGATGCGGCCGGCCTCGAGGTTGGAGAGGGCGATGCGGTAGCCGTCGCCTTCCTGGCCGAGCAGGCAGGAGGCGGGAATGCGGCAGTTCTCGAAGATGATCTGCGCCGTATCGGAGGCGTGCTGCCCCATCTTCTCCTCGATGCGGGCGACGATGTAGCCCGGCGTTTCGGTCGGCACGAGGAAGCAGGAGATGCCCTTCTTGCCGGCGGACTTGTCGGTCACCGCGAAGACGATCGCCACCTGCGCATGCTTGCCGGTAGTGATGAACTGCTTGACGCCGTTGAGCACGAAGTGATCGCCGTCGCGCGTGGCGCGGGTGGTGATCGCCGAGGCGTCGGAGCCGGTGTGCGGCTCGGTCAGGCAGAAGCAGCCGAGCATGTCGCCGCGGGCGAGCGGCTTCAGGTATTTCTCCTTCTGTTCGTCGCTGCCGTACTTCATCGTGATGCCGCAGGCCAGCGAGTTCTGCACGCTGACGATGGTCGAGGTGGCGCCATCGCCGGCGGCGATCTCCTCCAGCATCAGCACCAGGCTCATGTAGTCCATGCCGGCACCGTCCCATTCCTCGGGTACGGTGACGCCCATCGCGCCGAGTGCGCCGAGTTCCTTTAGCGCCTCGGCCGGGAAGGTGTGGTGGCGGTCCCACTCGCCGGCGAAGGGAGCGAGGCGCTCCTGCGCGAAATCGCGCATCGCGTCGCGGATCATTTCCTGTTCTTGCGTGAGGATCATGCGGTTTTCTCCGAGGAATATTTGTCAGTTCGGGTCGTCAGCCATACGCCGGCGATGACCAGCGCGCCACCCGCGAGGACGGCCAGTGCCAGCCGCTCGCCGAGCAGCACCGCCGCCTGCAGGACGGCGAAGACGGGGACGAGATTGATGAAGGCCGAGGCGCGCGCCGCACCCATCAGGCGCACGCCGTCGGCGAACCAGGTAAAGCCGAGCGCGGTGCCGCACACGGCGAGGAAGAGGACGCTGACCCAGACGCGCCAGGACCAGTCGGTGACGGTGATGCCACCCTGTACGAGGGCAGCGATGCCGAGCAGCAGCGCGCCGATGAAGCTGGCCGCCAGCGTCGCGGCCAGCGGCGAAAGCGTCTGCGTCGCACTGCGGCCGATGAAGGTGTAGGCGGTCCAGCACAGCACGCAGCCGACGATCAGCCACTCCCCCATGCCGACCGCGCCATGCAGCAGCGCCAGCGGATCGCCGTTGCCGATCACCATCAGGCAGCCGGCCAGCGCGATGGCGATGCCGGCGAGCTTCGTCGGTGTCATGCGCTCCTGCCCGACGAACCATGCGGCAAGTGCGACGACGACCGGATTGAGCGCGACGACCAGCGCCCCACGCCCGGCGGGGATGTGGCGCAGGCCGTAGAAGAAGCACAGCGCGTAAAGGAAGATGCCGGTGAAGGCGAGCCCGGTGACGATGCCCCACTCGCGCCCGTCGGCCGGGCGCGGAATGCTGCCCTCGGTGGCCAGTGCGAAGCCCGCCAGCACGAGTCCGGCGATGAGGAAACGGAAGGCGGCGGCGAGCAGCGGCGCAGGTACTTCCTGCGCCACGATCCGCCCCGCGATCCAGGTTCCGCCCCACATGAACATGGCCCCGACAAGCTTCAAATAGGCAAAGGAGGACAACGACGCCGGCTGCGACACTTAGAGCATTTCCACCGCGAGCGCCGTGGCTTCGCCGCCGCCGATGCACAGCGAGGCGACGCCGCGCTTCATGCCGTACTTCTTCAGCGCGCCGAGCAGGGTGACGACGATGCGGGCACCGGACGCGCCGATCGGGTGGCCAAGCGCACAGGCGCCGCCGTGGATGTTGACCTTCTCGGCCGGCAGCTTGAGGTCATGCATGGCGGCCATGGTGACCACGGCGAAGGCTTCGTTGATCTCGAA
>DAORCC010000303.1:0-1907 GCA_035345235.1 Azospira sp. | reverse complement strand
CCCAAATTCCGCGATCGAGTTTTGGCCGGTCCGGCTGCGGCGGCCTGGGAACGTCGGGAGAAGCCTGGATAGGTGGGCACGGCGGCGAGAAGGAAGCCTGAAGGCGAACCGTTGTGGTCAACGAAGCTGGCGGGATCCATTCTGCATAGCTGGTGCCGCTCGGGCCGAACGGGTCTGCCCCGGAGCTTCCTGGCTCCGGGATGCGTTGGCGGCAACAGAGAAGCAGCGACTACGGGCCGCGGTTGGCGACCGCGCAGGCGAAGCTCCGGGCGCGGATGCCCTGGAACCGGTCGAGGCTCTCACGGGCGATCTTCAAGACCCAGGCGCCCGCATGCCGGACAAGTTTGCCCGGCAGATGGAAGAGTCGCCAGCGGACGGTGGCGACTTGATGGCGCTGCCAACCCTCGTCGAGGGCCGAATGCTTGAAGAGCACGAAGAGATTGTGCGCGATGACCCCGAGGCGGAAGAAGGCCGCATTGGCGGCGAACTGCCCGCAGGGCATTCGTTCCATGCCAAAGCCGATCTTCAGTTCCTTGATCCCGTTCTCGGACACCTCGCCGCGTTGGCGATACCAGATCAGGGTGTCTGCGGTCGATTCGACCCGGTTGCTGGCGATCACGTGGTACTTCGGCGATTCGTCGAACAGTTCGGCTTGGCGCCTATATTTCACGACAATCAACCGGAAAGCCTTTTTCGTCTCGCCCATGCTGTGCACCGTCTCGGCCACCGCGCAGTCGGCATAGGTCTTCCAGGACACCGCCGGAATCTCAGCAATCGCCTGCAGGGTGGGAGCGTCCAGCCGGCCGCCGATGGCGAAGGTCTTGCCCGTCTCTTCACAGTAATTGAAGATCTCGGCTTGGTAACCGGCCGAGTCGAGACGGACGTGGGCGATGCGGTGTCCCTTGGGCAAGCGTGCTTCGCAAGCTTTGATGAATTCGAGGTTCTGCGTCGCCGGGGCGATGTGGCCTTCCCGGAAGTCGTCATGGATCACGACACCGGCTTCGGCCAGATGCCCGATCATCGGCAGGTAGCCTTGTTCACCTTTGTAGGTGAAGCGTGCGGCTTCTTTCTCGGCCACGATCTGCGAGGCATCCCCGTCCAGAGTATGGGCCTTGATCCCAAGCTGTCGAATGCGCGTCGCGGCCACCCGCCGGTTGATCCGATCCAGCCCCTCCAGTCCAGCGCCCGCACCCGTGCGACGCAACCAGTCCCCCACTGCATCCGTGCTCGGCCACACGTCCTGCTCCAGCACCCGGCCGAGCGCCGCGTCGTCCCGGAGGGTTCGCAGGTCTTCCAGCGAACGCCCGCCAGCCGTAAGCATCAGCACCAGCGGCGTGACGTAGGCATTCGCCGGATAACCCCGCGCACTGCCCGGCTTGGGCATCTCGGCAGCCAGCCACCGCTGCAGCCCCACGCCCCGGAGGAACTCCCCGAACAGCGCCAGCCCGGCATTCCCCGTCAGCCGATCCTCCGTCGCTTCGACCTTGAACGGAAGCACACTCTGTGCCCGATCCTTCATTGCTCTGCCCCCCGTGATCACCCAGCCGGTGTCCGTTCCCACACCGATAGTCTACCGGAAAGCCTGCAAATACCAGCCTTCCAAGCGCTCTATGCAGTTCGAATCGCGGGACTTGGGATGCGAGGGGTACGTCGCGTGCGTCGATGTCCCGAACCGGCGACTGTGGCGTGCCTCGCGGTTGGATGCCCGCGGGCGGATCGTTGCACACTCGGGCGAATTGCCGCCGCGCGCTGATTCGGGTTACATTGCCAGCCTTCGGCGGGCGTGCATGCGGTCGCGGGGTGGGGGAGCCATGAAAATCGATCTCGAACGTTTCGGTCTCAGGGACGTGCCGGTAGATCCCGACACCGTATTCACCTTTGCCAATGGCCTGGCCGGCTTTCCGGAT
>DAORCC010000302.1:0-1936 GCA_035345235.1 Azospira sp. | reverse complement strand
CGCCGCGATGCGCCAGCCAGCGCATGATCAGCTTGTTCGGCCCCAGCACCTGCTGACGGTAGATGCCGAGGTTCTGCCGCGACTTGCTCGGGCCGCGCGTGATGGTCAGGCCCCAGGTCACCAGCGGCGCCACGTCGCCGGGCCAGCAGTGCTGGATCGGCAGGCGCGCGAGGTCGACGTCCTTGCCCTCCCAGACGATTTCCTGGCACGGCGCGGAGGAGCGCACTTTCGGCGCCATCGAGAGCACCTGCTTCAGCATGGGCAGTTTTTCCCATGCGTCCTTGAGGCCCTTCGGCGGCTCCGGCTCCTTCAGGTAGGCCAGCGTACGGCCGACCTCGCGCAGTGCCGCCAGGCTTTCCTGCCCCATGCCGAGCGCCACACGGCGAGGCGTGCCGAAGAGGTTGCCGAGCACCGGCATCGAGTGTCCGCGCGGCTTCTCGAAGAGGATCGCAGGACCGCCCTGACGCAGGACACGGTCGCAAATCTCGGTCATCTCCAGCACCGGATCAACTTCGACGGCCACGCGCTTCAGCTCGCCCAGCTTTTCGAGTTGGTCGATGAAGTCGCGCAGGTCGGCGTATTGCATGTCAGTGGATCCGGTAGGTGGAATGGCAGGCAACGCACGTGGCCGTGACGTCACGCAAGGCGGCGTCGATGCGGGCACGGTCATCCGCCTTCAGCGCCTCGGCCAGCTCCGAGCCGTTGCGGTGCGACTGGCGCCCAAGCGCGAACATGGCATCCGGCAGATAACGGCCAGGACGCGCCTCCGGCGGCAGGGAGGCATGCTGTCCCATCGCCCCCAGGCCGAGGTGGCGCTCGACGAAGGGGGCCGCATCCGCCGGCTTGCCTGCGGCCAGCGCGGCTTCCACCTGATGCAGGGCCTGCAGCTTCATCAGCATCTCCTCGCGCAGGGCCGATGCTGCCGGCGCCGGCATGTCGACCTTCTGGCGATCCGCCTCGTCAGCCGCCACCAAGGGGCTGCCGGCAAGGATGGCGACAAGGGGAAGCAGGCGGGCGAGGCAACGGATCATGGCTGGCGGATCAGAAAATCGACGGCGAGGCCGGCGAATACCGCCATGCCCAGCCAGTTGTTGTGGAGAAAAGCCTTGAAGCATTTTGCCGGGTCGCGATGGCGGATCAGCGTGAAGTGGTACCCGGCGATACCGGCAGCAACGGCCAGTCCGGCGTAGTAGGCCGCCCCCATCGAAATGCCGTGACCGATCCACGCCAGCAGGCCCAGCGTGATCGCGTAGCAGGCCATGACGATGGCGACATCGAAGCGACCGAAGGTGATTGCCGAGGTCTTGATGCCGATCTTGAGGTCATCCTCGCGATCGACCATCGCATACTCGGTGTCGTAAGCGATCGCCCAGAAGACATTGGCGGCGAGCAGCCACCAGGCCTCGGCGGGCACACTCCCCGTATTCGCCGCGTAGGCCATCGGGATGCCGAAACCGAAGGCGACGCCGAGATAGGCCTGCGGGATCGCGAAGAAGCGCTTGGTGAAGGGATAGCTCGCGGCGAGGAACAGGGCGGGTAACGACAGGCCGACGACCAGCCAGCTCTTCAGCGGCAGGATGAGCACGAAGGCACAGACGACCAGCGCGGCAAAGAGGGCCATCGCCTCCTTGGTCGACACCTTGCCGGCAGCCATTGGCCGCAGCTTGGTACGTTCGACATGCGGATCGAAATCACGGTCGGCGAAATCGTTGATGACGCAGCCGGCCGAGCGCATCAGCACCGTGCCGAGCACGAAGATCCACGCCACCATCCATTGCGGCTGGCCGTAGGACGAGAACCACAGCCCCCACAGCGTCGGCCAGAGCAGCAGCAGGATGCCGATCGGCTTGTCCAGCCGCATCAGCCGCTCGTAAAGGTCGAGGCGTTCCTTGATCTGTTCCAGACGGAGTTCCATGGGGGCGGATTTTACCCCGCC
>DAORCC010000301.1:0-1941 GCA_035345235.1 Azospira sp. | reverse complement strand
ACCAGTTGACCGGCAGCTGGGAAGCCGCCGGGGCAAGTTTTGCGGCCGATGCGATGTCGGACATTCCACGCCTCCTGAAAGACAAAGGCCAGAGACCAAAACAGCTATTGTACCGCGCCGGCCAATTTGACCAAAAGCCTCTATTTACGGTATTTTTCGGGGTTTTCCTCGACTTTTGCGCACACGCCTGTGCCAGACTCCCGCCCCATGGCAAAAACAGCAGTTTCATCCCCGTCCACATCCGCTCCCGGCGTTGCCGAGCTGAAATTCGAAGCGGCGCTCGCCGAGCTGGAAAAACTCGTCGCCGCGATGGAAGCCGGCCAGCTGCCGCTGGAGGAATCCTTGAGCGCCTACCGGCGTGGCGTCGAACTGCTGCAGCACTGCCAGCGGCAACTGGCCGACGCCGAGGAAAAGGTGCGCGTCCTCGACAATGGCATCCTTCGCCCGCTGGACGGCGGAGAACAGCCTTGAGCCAGAATTTCTCCGACTGGATGAGCGACGTCCAGGCGCGGGTCGAAAGCGCACTGTCACGAGCATTGCCCGCCGCGGAATCGATTCCTGCCCGTCTGCATCAGGCGATGCGCTACAGCACACTGGGCGGCGGCAAGCGCGTGCGGCCGCTGCTGGCCTTTGCCGCCGGCGAGATCACCGGCGCGGCGCCGGATGCCCTGGACGCCGCTGCCTGCGCGGTTGAATGCATCCACGTCTATTCGCTGGTCCACGACGATCTGCCGTGCATGGACGACGACGTGCTGCGTCGCGGACGCCCGACCTGCCATGTCGAATACGACGAGCCGACCGCGCTGCTGGTCGGCGACAGCCTGCAGACACAGGCCTTCGAGATCCTAGCCCGCCAGAAAGGCCTGGCGCCGGCACGCCAGGTCGAGATGGTGCGCGTCCTCGCCGTCGCTTCCGGCTCCTGCGGCATGGCCGGCGGCCAGGCGATCGACCTCGACTCGGTCGGCAAGCCGCTGACCCAGCCGGAACTCGAACTGATGCACGCGCTGAAGACCGGCGCCCTGATCCGCGCGGCCATCCTGCTTGGCGCCCTCTGTGGTGACGCCATGCCGGACGACGAGCGTGCCGCACTGGACCGCTTCGCGAAACGTGCCGGCCTCCTGTTCCAGGTGGTCGACGACATCCTCGACTGCACGGCCAGCACGGCCACGCTCGGCAAGACAGCCGGCAAGGATGCCGCCGCCGACAAGCCGACCTACGTCAGCCTGCTCGGCCTCGAAGGCGCACGCCGCTTCGCGGGTGAGCTTGAAACCGACGCGCTGAACAGCCTGAAGCCGTTCGGCACACGCAGCCAGCGCCTGGCCGAACTTGCGGCCTTCATCGCCCACCGGAAATTCTAGAAGACGCCCCCATGAGCGACTCCCGTACCACGCCGCTGCTGCCCGGCATTGCTTCACCGGCTGACCTGCGCAGGCTTGATCGGCGCGATCTCCCGCAACTGACCGACGAACTGCGCAACTTCCTCGTCGAGTCGGTTTCGCAAACGGGTGGCCACTTCTCGTCGAACCTCGGCACCATCGAACTGACGGTGGCGCTGCACTATGTCTTCGACACGCCGGCAGACCGGCTGGTCTGGGATGTCGGCCATCAGTGCTATGCGCACAAGATCCTGACCGGCCGTCGCGAGCGCATGGACACGCTGCGTATGCACGATGGCCTGTCCGGCTTCCCCAAGCGCAGCGAAAGCGAGTACGACACCTTCGGCGTCGGCCACTCCTCGACCTCGATCTCGGCCGCGCTCGGCATGGCGCTGGCCGCAAAGCAGAAGGGCGAGCAGCGCAAGGTCGTCGCCATCATCGGCGACGGCGCGATGTCGGCGGGCATGGCCTTCGAGGCGCTGAACAACGCCGGCGTCGCCGATGCCGACCTGCTCGTCATCCTCAACGACAACGACATGTCGATCTCGCCGCCGGTCGGGGCGCT
>DAORCC010000300.1:0-1973 GCA_035345235.1 Azospira sp. | reverse complement strand
GCGCCTTCGCCCCGCTGCTGCCGGAACTGATCGGCGGCTCGGCCGACCTCGCCGGTTCGAACCTCACGCTGTGGAAGGGCTCGAAGGGCGTCACCCGCGTCGACGGCGGCAACTACCTGTTCTACGGCGTGCGCGAGTTCGGCATGACGGCGATTGCCAACGGCCTTTCGCTGCACGGCGGCCTGATCCCCTACACCGCCACCTTCCTCGTCTTCTCGGACTACGCGCGCAACGCGATCCGCATGGCGGCGCTGATGAAGCAGCGCCAGGTGATGGTCTATACGCACGACTCCATCGGTCTCGGCGAGGACGGCCCGACGCACCAGCCGGTCGAGCACGTCGCCAGCCTGCGCCTGATCCCGGGCTGCGATGTCTGGCGTACCGCCGACGCGACCGAAACCACCGTGGCGTGGGCCGCCGCGCTGGAGCGCAAGGATGGTCCGAGCGTGCTCGCGCTTTCCCGCCAGAACCTGCCGACGGTCACTGCCGGCATCTCGACCGACACCATCCGCCGCGGCGGCTACGTGCTGTCGGAAGCGGACGGCGAAGCCCAGGTGGTGCTGATCGCCACTGGTTCGGAAGTGAAGCTCGCGCTCGACGCGCAGGCCGCGCTCAAGGCCGAAGGCATCGCCGCCCGCGTCGTCTCGATGCCCTGCGCCGACGCCTTCGACCGCCAGGACGCCGACTACCGCGCCAGCGTGCTCGGCAAATGCCAGAAGCGCGTCGCCATCGAAGCCGGCCATCCGGACATTTGGCACAAGTATGTCGGCCTCAAGGGCGCCGTCATCGGCATCAACCGCTTCGGCGAATCGGCCCCGGCCGGCAAGCTGTTCGAGTTCTTCGGTTTCACCGTGGCCAATGTCGTCGCCACAGTGAAAAACATTCTCTAATTCGCATCCTTCAATTCGCAACTCAGTTCTTTTCAGGAGTCAGAGCAATGGGTATCAAAGTCGCCATCAACGGTTTCGGTCGTATCGGTCGCTGCACGCTGCGCGCCATCTACGAACAGGGTCTGCAGAATGAATTCGAGGTCGTCGCGATCAACGCCTCGGGCGACCTGGCGACCAACGCCCACCTGCTGAAGTACGACACCACGCACGGCCGCTTCCGCACTTCGGTGGAGACCGAAGGCGAGAACTGCATCATCATCGACGGCAAGAAGATCGCCTTCTACTCGACCAAGGATCCGAAGGGCGTGAACTGGGCCGTGCACGGCGTCGACGTGCTGCTCGAGTGCACCGGCGCCTACACCACCAAGGCCAAGGCCCAGGCCCTGCTCGACCAGGGCGCCAAGCGCGTGCTGATCTCGGCCCCGGGTGGCGACGACGTCGACACCACCATCGTCATGGGTGTGAACGAAGGTGCGCTGAAGGCCTCGCACACCGTCGTCTCGAACGCTTCCTGCACGACCAACTGCCTGGCCCCGGTCGCCAAGATCCTGGCCGAGAACATCGGCATCAAGTCCGGCCTGATGACCACCATCCACGCCTACACCAACGACCAGGTTACCGTGGATGTGCGCCACAAGGACCTGCGCCGCGCCCGTGCCGCCGCTGCCAACATCATCCCGACCAAGACCGGCGCCGCCAAGGCCGTCGGCCTGGTGCTGCCGCAGCTGGTCGGCAAGTTCGACGGCTTCGCGCTGCGCGTGCCGACGATCAACGTCTCGCTGGTCGACCTGACCTTCACCGCCGAGCGCGCCACCACCAAGGACGAAATCAACGCGCTGATGACCGCTGCGGCCAACGGCCCGCTGAAGGGCATCATGGACGTGAACAACGAGCCGCTGGTGTCGTCGGACTTCAACCACACCACCGTCTCCTCCACCTTCGACGCGACGCAAACCCGCGTGCTCAAGGCCGAAGACGGCTCGACGCTGGTCAAGGTGCTGGCCTGGTACGACAACGAGTGGGGCTATTCCTGCCGCATGCTCGACGCCGCCCGCGCCTGGATGAACGCCAAGTAATTCATCC
>DAORCC010000299.1:0-2018 GCA_035345235.1 Azospira sp. | reverse complement strand
TTGCTGATGGAGGCGTGCGCCAGCTTCTTCTTCAGAAACGCGCGAACCTTGATGTCCTCGTTAAGGGTGCCGGCGAAATTCTTGCTGTTCGCGAACCACTTGGAGGTCCAGCCCTTGTTGACGCTGAGCCGGAAGCCGGTCGGATGAATCTTCTGTCCCATGTGCCTTCCTTCAGTCGCCAACGGTCACAGTGATGTGACAGGTGGGTTTGCTAATGCGGTTGCCGCGGCCCTTGGCCCGCGCGGTAAAGCGCTTCAGGGTGGGACCCTGGTCCACGTAGATGGTCTTGACCTTCAGCTCGTCGATGTCGGCACCTTCGTTGTGCTCGGCATTGGCGATGGCGGACTCCAGCACCTTCTTGATGGTGAAGGCGGCCTTCTGGGGTGAGAAGGTCAGGATGTTGAGGGCCTGGTCCACGGGCTTGCCGCGGACCAGATCGGCGACCAGGCGGGCCTTCTGGGAGGACAGCCGAGTGCCGCGCAAAATGGCAGAAACTTGCATCGCTGTGCTCCTTATTTCTTCTTGGCCTTCTTGTCGGCGGCGTGACCCTTGAACGTCCGGGTCAGCGAGAACTCGCCGAGCTTGTGGCCCACCATGTTTTCCGTGACGAACACGGGGATGTGCTGCTTGCCGTTGTGGACGGCCAGCGTCAGACCGATGAAGTCGGGCAGGATGGTGGAGCGGCGCGACCAGGTCTTGATCGGCTTCTTGTCGCTGATGGCCACCGCCGCCGCGATCTTCTTCAACAGATGCCCGTCAACGAAGGGGCCTTTTTTAACAGAACGAGCCATATCAACTCACCTCTTAGGCTTTGTGACGGCGGCGAACAATCATGCCGTCGGTCCGCTTGTTGTTGCGGGTGCGATAGCCCTTGGTGGGCTGACCCCAGGGAGAAACCGGCACACGACCTTCGCCGGTCTTGCCCTCGCCACCGCCGTGGGGGTGGTCGATGGGGTTCATCGCGGTGCCGCGCACGGTCGGGCGGATGCCACGCCAGCGGTTGGCGCCGGCCTTGCCGATGGAGCGCAGGCTGTGTTCCTCGTTGCCGACTTCGCCCAGGGTGGCGCGGCAGTCGATGTGCACCTTGCGGATCTCGCCGGAGCGCAGACGCAACTGAGCGTAGCTGCCTTCACGAGCCAGCAGCTGCACGGAAGCACCGGCGGAGCGGGCGATCTGGGCGCCTTTCTTGGGCATCATCTCGACGCAGTGGATGGTGGAACCCACGGGGATGTTGCGCAGGGGCAGGCAGTTGCCCGGCTTGATGGGGGCCTCGGCACCGTTCATCAGGGTAGCGCCGACTTCCACGCCACGGGGGGCGATGATGTAGCGGCGCTCGCCGTCGGCGTAGCACAGCAGGGCGATATGGGCGCTCCGGTTCGGGTCGTACTCGATACGCTCAATCTTGGCGGCAACGCCGTCCTTGTCGCGCTTGAAGTCGACGATCCGGTAGTGCTGCTTGTGGCCGCCGCCCTTGTGCCGGGTGGTGACGTGACCGTTGTTGTTGCGGCCGGACTTGCGGTTCTGCTTCTCGACCAAGGCGGCCTCGGGCTTGCCCTTGTGCAGGCCCGGGGTCACCACCTTGACGAGGGAACGGCGGCCGGCGGAGGTCGGTTTGACTTTGACCAGCATGGCTTATTCTCCTGCCGCGAAGTTGAGTTCCTGACCGGGCTTCAGGCAGACGAAGGCCTTCTTCCAGTCGGAACGGCGGCCGGTGAAGCGGCCAAAACGCTTGTTCTTGCCTTTGACGTTGGCCACCTTCACATCCTTGACCTGCACCTTGAAGAGCAGTTCGACGGCGGCCTTGATCTCGGGCTTGGTGGCGTCGGTGGCGACGCGGAAGATGACCTGCTCACGCTTGTCGGCCAGCATGGTCGCCTTTTCGGAGATGATCGGCGCCAGGATGACCTGGAGCAGACGCTCCTCTTTCATCGGTGCGGCGTTCATGCGTACATCTCCTCGAAGGACTTGACCGCTTCCTTGGTCATCAGGACGCGATCGAAACGGATCAGGCTGACCGG
>DAORCC010000298.1:0-2020 GCA_035345235.1 Azospira sp. | reverse complement strand
TCCGGCAGCACGCGCACGAGGTCGCCGCGTTCGAGGCTCGCGCCGACATCCCAGATCGAGCGCAGGATGATGCCGTGGCCGTCGATGGCCCACTGGTGAACGATCTCGCCGTTGCTGGCCGAGAGCGGGCCGCCGACCTTGACTGTTTCCTCGCCCTGCGGCCCCTGCAGCGTCCAGCGGCCGAAATCCTGATAGCGCTCGCGGATGAGGATGCAGCGGTGCTGCGCGAGGTCGGCGAGGCGCTTCGGCTTGCCGTGTTTGCGCAGGTAGCCCGGTGCCGCGCAGAGCACGCGTTCGTTGGCGGCGAGCCGGCGCGAGATGAGGTAGGGTTCGTGCGCTTCGCCGAAGCGGATGTCGAGGTGGAAGCCTTCCTCGATCAGGTCGACCGGTCGGTCGAGCAGTTCGAGCTGGATCTCGAGGCCGGGGTGGCGTTTGGCCAGCGCAGAGAGTGCCGGCGCGACGCGGTTGCGGCCGAAGCCGGCACTGGTGCAGATGCGCAGCAGGCCGACGGGTTCGCTGCGCGTCTGCGACACGGCATCGGACAGCTGGTCGACGTCGTCGAGGATGCGCTGCGCCCATTGCAGCGCCGTCTCGCCCTGCTCGGTGAGGGCGACGCTGCGCGTCGTCCGGTGCAGCAGCGCCGCTTCCATGCCGGCTTCGAGGATGGCGATGCGCTTGCTGACGACGGCGTTGGAGAGCCCGAGTTCGCGCGCCGTGGCGGCAAAGCTGCGGTTGCGGGCGACAGCGCAGAACAGGCGCAGGTCATCGAGTTGCGGTGCATTTTTCACGATTCGTGAATTATGTTGTGACGATACGGTTGATTCTAGTTCAATCCGTAACCGATATCCTGCCGGACATGGATTTCCCGTTCGCTGCTTCGTTTCTCTCCTCGCTGCTTTCCCTTTCCCTGCTCGGGCCGCTGCTGCTCGGTGCGCTCCTTGGTGGTATCGGCGGGCTGCTCGGCATCGGCGGCGGCATCATCGCCATTCCGGTGCTGGCCATGGGCTTCGGCATGGAGCAGCAACTGGCGCAGGGCACGGCACTGGTGATGATCACGCCGAACGTACTGATCGCCTTCTGGCGCTACCGCCAGCGCCACACCCTGCCACTGCGCACGGCCGGGCTGCTCGGGCTGGCGACGCTGCTCGCCACCTGGCCGGCAGCCTGGCTGGCCGTCCATCTCGACTCGCATGTGCTGATGCTGTGCTTCGCGGTCTTCCTCGTCGGGCTGGCGCTGTGGTTCTTCCACGGGGCACGGCCGGCGGCAAAGGCTGTGAGTGCCGGTTGGCACGAGCGCTGGCTGCCGGGGGTCGGTGTCGTTGGGGGATTTTTCGCCGGCCTGTTCGGCGTTGGCTCCGGCATCGTCGCGGCACCGCTATTGACGCGCGGCTTCGGCAAGCCGCAGGCGGTGGCGCAGGGCCTTGCACTAGCACTGGTGGCGCCGGGGGCGGTGGTGGCGCTCGCCACCTTCGCCGAGGCGAAGCAGGTGGCCTGGCAGACCGGCGCGCTGCTTGCGATCGGCGGCATGGCGACGGTGTCGACCGGCGTGGCGTGGGCGCATCGCCTGCCGGAGAAGCGCCTGCGCCGCCTGTTCGCGGCGATGCTGCTGGCGACGGCGGCACTGATGATCGTACGCAGCCTGCGGGCGTGATGCCGCCCGGTACAATGGCGGCTCGTCACTACCGGGCCGCTCCATGCTGCAACGCCACCTCCCGCAACGTATCGTCTGCCTGACCACCGAAACCGTCGAGGTGCTCTACGCCCTCGGCGAGCAGGACCGTATTGCCGGCATCTCCGGCTACACCGTCTTCCCCAAGGAGGCGCGCAAGGAGAAGCCGAAGGTCTTCGCCTTCACCAGTGGCGACCTGAACAAAATCCTCGGCGTGCAGCCCGACCTGGTGCTCACCTTCTCCAACCTGCAGGCCGACATCAGCCGCGAGCTGATCGGCGCCGGCGTGCCGGTCTATGCCTTCAACCAGCGCAGCGTGGACGACATCCTGGCGATGATCGCCACCGTCGG
>DAORCC010000297.1:0-2030 GCA_035345235.1 Azospira sp. | reverse complement strand
ATCTTCAGGATGGCGAGCGCGTTGCGGTTGTGGCTGTCCCAGCCGGTGCGGATCTTCAGCGTCACCGGCGTGTCCGGCACGGCCTGCACCACGGCATCGAGAATCTGCTTCACCAGCGGTTCGTCCCGCAGGAGCGCCGAACCGGCCATGACATTGCAGACCTTCTTCGCCGGGCAGCCCATGTTGATGTCGATGATCTGAGCACCGTTGGCGACGTTGTGGCGTGCCGCCTCGGCCATCATCTTCGGATCGGCGCCGGCAATCTGCACCGAGATCGGTTCGACTTCACCGGCATGGTTGGCGCGCCGCAGCGTCTTGGCGCTGCCGTAGAGCAGCGAGTTCGAGGTGACCATTTCCGACACGGCGAGCCCGGCACCCAGCTTCTTGCAGAGCTGGCGGAACGGACGGTCGGTCACGCCCGCCATGGGCGCGACGAACAGATTGTTCCGGAGCGTGAAACCGCAAAAATCCATGGCGGAAAGGTGTCGGTCAGAAATGGGAAAGGCGCGGATTGTACCCGAATCACTGCTTAAAAAATAGTCAGCCCGTGAGCGGAATTCCGGTTGATGCCGGGTACGGCATACGCCGTTGCACCGCTGTTCCGCGGCCATCGTGGGGCGTATGATCGGCCGTGGTTTCAGTTTTTGTATGCCTTGCCGTAGAGAAGTTCATGTCGAACATAAACCTATGCAGGATTGTTGATGGAAGAGATGAAGGAAACGGCCGGCGCTGACGCAGCTGACGCGACATCCGGCGAGGGCAAGAAGAAATTTTCGCTGCCCCCGATTTCGAAGCGCACCCTGATCCTGGGCGGCGCCGGCCTGTTGGTGCTCGCACTGGCAGTCGCCAGCGGTCTCGCTTACCGCGCCAGTGCGCAGAAGGCGAAAGCCGCTGCCGAGGCGGCCGCGGTGCTGAAAAAGGAGAAGGCCGCACGCGAGGCCGCCGAACAGGCGGAGATGGTGCAGCGGGGGGAGGAAGCGCGGCGCAGCCATCAGGAAATTCTGGAAGCCTCGAGCCGCTCGCCGGCCAGGGCTGAAACTGCCGGAGGGGCGACAGTGAGCGATCCTGCTGTTGCGCCGGACAAGGCGGATGCAAAGGCGGACATGCAGGATAAGCCGGTGGCCCCCGCGACAAGTGCCACAGGTGCCAAGAAACCCGAAAATACGGAAGTTCGGCCGCCCGCAGTGGCCGCTCCCGGGAAGACCGGATCGGATGCTGCCGTTCCCGACGCCACGGGCGGGTGCACGCTATCGGGCAAGAGCGCCGAGGACTATGGCAAGGCGCTCGGACGCTGTCTCGAAGAGTACAACCGGCTGGAGGGGCGGCCGCCCCGGCGTTGAGACGCGGGCTCCTGCCTGCGTCAGCCATGCCTGGCCTGAATCGTGTGCTGGAATCAGCGCCGCGAATAGACCACGAAGTTGTAATGCAGGCCCTTCTCGCTGACATGGGCCTCGCGCGAGGCTTCCTGCCATTCCGCTGCCGGCAGCAGCGGGAAATGCGCATCGCCGCCGGTGACGTCGGTCTCTATCTCGGTCAGATGAATCCGCTGCGCGAGCGGCAGTGCCTGTCGGTAGAGTTCGGCGCCACCGATGACGAAGCACGTTTCCTCATCGGTGCAAGCCTCCAGCGCCGACTCCAGCGACGGAAACAATTCGCCTCCGCTCAGCGCGTAGCCCGTATTGCGGCTGATCACGAGATTGCGTCGTCCCGGCAGGGGCCGACCCAGCGATTCCCAGGTCTTGCGGCCCATGATGACCGGTTTGCCGAGCGTCGTGGCCTTGAAGTGCTTCAAATCCTCCGGCAGGTGCCAGGGCAGCGTGTTGTCACGGCCGATGACCCGGTCGCGCGCCATGGCGGCGATCATTGCGAGTGTCGTCATGTCAGAGCCTGCGAAGAAATCGTGGCGAGCGCTCCAGGTGCGGGGCGGACGGAGCACAGCGACGAGACATATCAAATGGATAGGCGAGGAGCGAGTACCGCCCAACGAAGCAATCGGATCGCGCAGTAGATTTATTCACAAGCTCTCAGGC
>DAORCC010000296.1:0-2041 GCA_035345235.1 Azospira sp. | reverse complement strand
CGGCCTCGCCGATCGGCCGGCCCTTGCCGAACGACGGCGTCAGGTGCATGCGCAGACCGGGTGCGGCGTTGACCTCAACGATGCCGCCCCCCTGGGCTTCGAGGGGTTCCTGCACGGTCTGGCAGACGACGTCGATACCGGCGATGTCGAGGCCGACGGTCTGTGCCGCGGCCACCGCGCAGGCGGCCAGCTCGGGGTGCACTTCGTCGGTGACGTCGGTGGCAGTGCCGCCGGTCGAGAGGTTGGCATTGTTGCGCAGCAGGACGCGCTCGCCCTTGGCCGGTACGGTCTCCGGGGTGTAGCCCTTCTTCGCGAGGTGGGCGACGGCGATGTCGTCGAAGCGGATTCGGGTCAGCGAGGATTCATGCCCGGTGCCGCGGCGCGGGTCGGCATTGACGATGTCGACCAGCTCCTTGATGTTGTGCTGCCCGTCGCCGATCACCTGCGCCGGATCGCGGCGGGCAGCAGCAACCAGTTGCTTGCCGATCACCAGGAAACGGAAGTCGTGGCCCGGCAGGTAGCGCTCGACGAGAATGTGGCGGCGATGTTCGCGTGCCGCTTCGTAAGCCTTCATCACGTCTTCGCGCGTGCTGACGTTTACCGTGATGCCCTTGCCCTGGTTGCCGTCCTGCGGCTTGACCACGACGGGCCCGCCGATCTCCTGCGCGGCGGCCCACGCATCGTCGGCATCCTCGACCGGACGGCCAAGCGGTACCGGTACGCCGGCAGCGTGCAGCAGCTTCTTGGTCAGTTCCTTGTCCTGTGCGATCGATTCGGCGATGGCGCTCGACAGGTCGGTTTCGGCGGCCTGGATGCGGCGCTGCTTGCTGCCCCAGCCGAACTGCACGAGGCTGCCCTCGGTCAGGCGGCGGTAAGGGATGCCGCGGGCGACGCCGGCATAGACGATGGCGCCGGTCGAAGGGCCGAGGCGGACGTCGCCGTCGAGGTCCTTGAGGCGGAAGAGGGCATCGTCGATATCGAAGGGGGTGTCGTCGAGCGCGGCACGAATCAACTGCTCAGCCATCTCGAAGGCAAGCCGGCCGACAGGTTCCTCCGAGTATTCGACGACGACCTGGAAGGTGCCGGGTTCGACCGTTTCCTTGGTCAGGCTGAAGGTCACCGTACAGCCGGCCTGAACCTGCAGGCTGAGTGCCGCGGCTTCCTGCACGTGTGCGAGCGAGATCGGGCGGCCGCCGGTCGGCGGATTGAGGTCGATGGCCGGGAAGCGGGCGCGCAACCGCGCCTCGAAGCCGGCAAGAAGATTGATGTCGCGTTCTGCTTCGGCACAGGCAAAGATGCATTCGATCGCCGTGTGTCGGCTCCACAGGTTGGGGCCGCGCAGGGCCCGGGTGCGGGAAACGTCCATGGGGTGTCTCGTCCTTTGTTTCTTGTGTCAGGGCCAGGCTGGCAGTTGCTCAGGCAGCGTCGGCTTCGTCCGTCTCGTAGGTGCTGATGCCGGTGCGCAGCAGTTCCGGCGACAGATCCAGCGCCCAGGCAGCGGCCACGGCAGCGAGCAGGTTCTCGATTTCGTGTGCGGCGCAGCCCTTCGGTGTGCCGATGAAGGCGATGGTTTCGATCAGCGGTTCTTCGTCCTCGCCCATCGCCAGCGTCAGGTAGCCATCGCGTACATAGACGCTGCGCCCCTCCTGCTTGCGGTGCTCGACCAGTGCCGGGGTGTCGGGGTCGATGGCGTAGAAGATGACCTCGCCATCGGAAAGCTCGGCCATCTCGACCACCTGTTCGTCGGCGGCATTGAGCACCGAGGCGCCGCTGTCGAGCACGACGTCAACCTGTGTCCGCATGGCCTTCCACAGCTGGTCGACGCTCTGCACGTCGTAGTCGGCGCGCAGATGTTCGAAATCGGAGACGTTGGTGACGACGCCGATCTGGCAGCGATCATAGGCGAGGCCTTCACCGAGGATCGTGGCCGGACCGTTCTCGAAGATGGCCGCTTCGACGGCGCGCGCCATCAGCACGCGACGGGCTGGCTGCCAGTGCGCGCAATCCTTCTTCTCGACATGACGCCGGCCGAGGAAAAGGC
>DAORCC010000295.1:0-2108 GCA_035345235.1 Azospira sp. | reverse complement strand
ACGATGGCGACGATCTTGGCGAGCGTCCAGACCAGCGGCCAGGCCGAGCCGAACATCCCGGAAACGTATTGCATCAGCGCATCCATTTACGCACGCTCCACGGTAATGGCACCGAACAGATCACCCAGTCCGGCAGTCGTTGCATGTGCGGCCGAAACGCGAACGCAGCCGGCCGGAACCGTTTCATCGGCCTTCGCGACCAGCGCCGCGCTGCCGTTGCCCTGCTTGACGGTGACACTGGCGCCGTCGGCGACGCCGGCTTTCGCCAGCGTGGCAGCGCTCATCCGAGCCGTCGGTGCCACGGCATCGCGCGTCAGCTGCAGCGCCGGCGAGCGGCGGGCCAGCATGTCGGCGAAGTGGATCGGCACATCGGCGATGCGCTGCAAGCCTTCAGGGGCTGCAGCCATCGTGGCGACGACATCCTTGAGACCGTTGTCGAGACCGGAGGCGAATTCCGCCTTGGCCGAAACGACGGTATCTCGAACGGCTTCGCTGCTCATAAAATCGAAGCCGGAGAGACCGAGCACGTTGCCGAGCACGCGCAACACCTTCCAGCCGGGGCGGGCCTCGCCCAGCGGGGCGACCACGCCGTTGAAGCCCTGCACACGGCCTTCGGCATTGACGAAAGTGCCGGAGGTTTCGGTGAAGGGTGCGATCGGCAACAAGGCATCGGCCGTCTCGGCCGCACTGCCATCCTTGAACGGCGTCAGCACGACACTGAAGGCGGCCTGCTTGAGCGCCGAAGTCGCCAGCTGCGCGTTGTTCGCATCACGATCAAGTTCGGCGCCGAGCACGACATAGGCCTTGCGCGGCTGAGCCAGCATCTCGTAGGCATTGAGTCCGTTGGCCGTCGGCACCAGACCGGCGACGTAGCCGCCGACGCTGTTGGCCGCTTCGCCGAGGAAGCCGAAGGTGGCGCCGGTCAGCGTCGCCAGCTCCTGAACCAGGGCGTGCAGCACCGCCGCCTGCGGGTGCTGTTCGGCCACGTTACCAAGGAAAATGTGGCGCTTGCCGCCTTCGATCAGGCTCTGCGCGATGGCCTTGGCCTTCTCGCACGGCTCGATACCGTCGAAGCCGGTGATTGCCGGGACGCCCTTGGCGTACGCGGCGGCCTTGGCGATTGCGGCGACGACCAGCACCAGATGGGCCGGCGACACGGTGAAGTTCTGGTGCAGCTTGATCAACTGGTCGTCACCGCCGACGGAGACGATGCTGACCTTGGTAAATTTCTTGGCCGCCTGACGCAGGCGCTGCGCTACGAGCGGCTGCTCCTTGCGCAGGAAGCTGCCGATCACCAGAGCGGCATCGAGGTCCGCGATTTCGGCGAGCTTGAGGCCCAGCCACGGACGGCCGGCGAGCTTGCCGTCGGCCGAGAAGTCACGGCGGCGCAGGCGAAAATCGACGTTCTTCGAACCGAGGCCGGCAGCAAGCTTCTTGAGCAGCGCCATCTCTTCCAGCGTCGCGTGCGGCGAGGCGAGGAATCCGAGTTCACCGGCGCCGTGCTCCTTGACGATATCCTTCAGCGCATGCGAGACGTAGTCGAGGGCAACGTTCCATTCGACTTCACGCAATTGGCCGTCGACTCGGATCATCGGCTTCGTCAGGCGGGCGTCGCTATTGAGCGCCTCGTACGAGAAACGGTCCTTGTCGGAAATCCAGCACTCGTTGACGGCCTCGTTTTCACGCGGCAGCACGCGCATGACGCGGTTGTTCTTGATCTGGACGATCAGGTTCGCACCGACCGAGTCGTGCGGGCTGACCGACTTGCGGCGCTGCAGCTCCCACGAGCGGGCCGAATAGCGGAACGGCTTCGAGGTCAGCGCACCGACCGGGCACAGGTCGATCATGTTGCCCGACAGTTCGGAATCGACCGAACGGCCGACGAAGGTCTGGATCTCGGAATGCATGTTGCGGTTGGCCATGCCGAGTTCCATGATGCCGGCAACCTCCTGGCCAAAGCGTACACAGCGCGTGCAATGGATGCAGCGGCTCATCTCTTCCATCGAGATCAGCGGACCGACGTTCTTGTGGAACACCACGCGCTTCTCTTCCTGGTAGCGCGAGCTGCTGGCACCGTACCCGACCGCCAGATCCTGCAGCTGGCATTC
>DAORCC010000294.1:0-2112 GCA_035345235.1 Azospira sp. | reverse complement strand
CGCCCGTCCTTGACCTGCATCAGATGCAGAAGCAGGCCGCGCGCGGTTTCGACCCGGGCCAAGCCGACGCCTGGCCCGACTGGCGCGCTATCCAGCCAGCCTCCCAGCAAACCCGGCTCGACGAGCCCGTCAGCCAGGAAATCAAGGTCGGCCCAACGGGCCGCAACGCGGGCTGCAACGCGCCGGTCGTCCGCCAGCAGTTCCGTCACTTCCGGCACGTCCGACTGTCGGGCCAGCGCCCCCGTTTCGGCTGACTCGCCGCCCAGCGTGGGCGCCTGCGCAAATGCGTCGTCGATCACGACGGCCGCCCAGTCCTCGGCACTGCACCAGGGCAGCAAGGTCACCGGGGGCGCATGGCTCCGGTCGCCGCAAAACGGGCCCGGGAGGCGGCCCGCCAGCCAGGCGCGCAGGTCGGCGGCAAGCGCCAGAACCTCTTCCGGCAGGCAGCCGCTCGCCTGTACCGCAAGTAGGCGCTTGCGCCATTCGAGAAAAGTCGATTTTTCCGCCGGGCCGCCGAGCAGCGCCGGCCAGTCGAGCAACAGGCGCCACAGATGTTCGCCAATGGCTTCGAGAACGATGCTTCGCATCATCAGCGTGTGCACCTCGCCGGCTTCGTCACGCCCCTCGGCGGCGGCTGCCGCCAGCCGCGCCGCGGCGCCCTGCGCACACCCGCACAGGCTGAACAGTCGTGGGGCCAGTGCGACCGCCTCGGCCACCGGGCGGCCGGCAAGGAGGCGCGCCGCCTGCGGACGACGACAATCGACGGTGGCCGCGCTGATCCGCGCGCCATCCCACCCCACCATCAGTTGAACGCCGCCCTGCTCCATCGATAAGTTATTCATGTGAAAGGATAAACAATAGGCAATAGTGTTTGCAGCGCTTTTGATTCTGGTCAATCTGCGACTAGAATTGCGCCTTCAGAATAGCGTCCTGCCTCCTCCCTCCTCCGAAATCCCATGCTTGAAGCCTCCAATCTGGAATGCGTCCGCGGCGATCGCCGCCTGTTCGCAGGCGTCGGCTTTCGCGTGGACGGCGGCGAAATGCTGTTCCTGCAGGGGCGGAACGGGTCCGGCAAGACGACGCTGCTGCGCATGATCTGCGGCCTGACGCATCCGGTTGCAGGCGAGATCCGCTGGAAGGGCGACGAAATTCACCGCCTCGGCGAGGAATTCCGTGAAGAGCTCTGTTATTTGGGCCACCTCAACGCGATCAAGGAGGAGCTGACGCCATTGGAGAACCTGTCGGCCTCTGCCAGACTCGCCGGCGAGACCTTGTCCGAGGATGAATCGCTGGATGCGCTGGAGGCCGTCGGCCTGCTCGGTCGCGAGGATCTGGCCTGCAAGTACCTGTCGCAAGGGCAGAAACGGCGCGTCGCGCTCGCCCGGCTGGTGCACGAGAAGCGGGCATTGTGGGTACTCGACGAGCCCTTTGTCGCACTCGACATGGCGGCTGTAGGCTGGCTTGCAGGGCTGATCGGCGCCCACCTGCAGCGCGGTGGCATGGCGGTGCTGACGACGCACCAGGCGGTCGACATTCCAGCCGGCACGGTGCGGGAGTTGAAGCTCTCATGATCGGGATGATCGTTGCGATCACCACGCGCGACCTGAAGCTGGCGATGCGCCGGCAGGCCGACATCGTGTCGGTGCTGTTCTTTTTCATCATCGTCGCCAGCCTGTTCCCGCTCGGCATCGGGCCGGAACCGCAGTTGCTGAAGAAGCTGGCGCCGGGTGTGCTGTGGGTCGGTGCGCTGCTGGCGACGATGCTGTCGCTGCCGCGGCTTTTCGCCGACGATTACCGTGACGGCACGCTGGAACAACTGGTGCTGGCTCCGCAACCGCTGGGCCTGACGGTGATCGGCAAGGTCATTGCGCACTGGCTGGTCTCCGGACTGCCACTGGCACTGTTGGCGCCGGTACTCGGGATCCAGTTCGATCTGGAGATGGATGCACTGTTCATCCTGACCGTCTCGCTGCTGATCGGCACGCCGGCACTCTCCGGCATCGGCGCAATCGGTGCGGCACTGACGCTCGGCCTGCGCGGCGGCGGCGTACTGGTGTCGCTGCTGGTGCTGCCCCTGTATATTCCGGTGCTGATCTTCGGCGCCGGCGCGGT
>DAORCC010000293.1:0-2114 GCA_035345235.1 Azospira sp. | reverse complement strand
CGAGAATCCACTCGGCGGCGTTGTCGAGGAAGTAGCGGTCGTGGGTGACGGCGACGACGGTGCCGGGGAAGCGCACCAGGAACTGCTCCAGCCATTCCACCGACTCGGCGTCGAGGTGGTTGGTCGGCTCGTCGAGCAGCAGCATGTCGGGCTTCGAGAGCAGCAGCTTGCACAGCGCGACGCGGCGCTTTTCGCCGCCGGAGAGCTTGCCGATGTTGGCGTCCCAGTCCGGCAGACGCAGCGCGTCAGCGGCGATTTCCATCTGGTGCTCCGTGTCGGAGCCGGCGGTGGCGATGATCGCCTCCAGCCGCGCCTGTTCCTCGGCCAGCTTGTCGAAGTCGGCATCTTCCTCGGCGTAGGCGGCGTACACGGCCTCCAGCTTGGCCTGGGCCTCCATCACTTCGCCCATGGCGCTTTCCACTTCCTGGCGCACGGTCTTGTCCGGGTCGAGCTGCGGTTCCTGCGGCAGGTAGCCGATCTTGATGTTCGGCAGGTGCTGCACTTCGCCTTCGTATTCCTTGTCGGCACCGGCCATGATGCGCAGGACGGTCGATTTGCCGGAGCCGTTCAGGCCGAGCAGGCCGATCTTGGCGCCGGGGAAGAAGGAAAGGGAGATGTCCTTGATGATCTGCCGTTTGGGCGGGACAACCTTGCTCACGCGGAGCATCGACATTACGTATTGGGCCATGGCGTTCGAGAGGTGATGTGAATACGGAGACGGTGATGCAGCGCGTGTCGCAAAGTGCGCTGCGAAGGGCGCAATTCTAGCCGACTTGAGAGCTTCGGCGCTTGCCCGCGCGCAGCAGGGCAACGCCCATGCCGCCTGCCGCGCACAGCCAGAGCGCCGCGGGCAGCGGCAGGGCAAGCTCGGCGAGGCCGGCGGCGTTGAGCGAGATGCGCGCCACCGTGGCCAGTGCCAGCATCGCGAACAGGCCGCCGAGCATGGCAGCGCTGTCCGGTGCCGGCAGGTAGCGCTCGGCAACGGCGAAGGCCTTGCACAGCGCCAGCCCCCAGCCGATGCCGCCGAGGACCTGCGCCAGGGGCAGCAGGGCGGGGCTTGGTGCCATGCCGAAGAGCAGGGCAGCCGCGGCGGCGATCAGTGCTCCCGCGGCGAAGACGCCTTCGGCCGGCCAGCGTGTGGCGGTTGCCGAGGCCAGCACGCTGCCGCCGGCGACGCCGAGCCAGAACATGGGCATCAGCCAGTGCAGGTCGCCGGGTCCGTAGTGCTTGAGGTAGGCCGGCGCAGCGCCGAGGTTGAAGAAGATCTGGAAGCCGAGTGCGGCGGCGAACAGCAGGACGAAGAAGACGGTCGCCGGCAGGGGGGGCAGCGGAGCGGCGGCTTCGATGGCATCGGCCCTCCGCCCGGCGGCCCGCTCGGCCGCCGCCAACGGCAGCACCAGGGCTGCCAGCGCCAGGCTGGAAAGGGCAAAGGGCAGGGCCGGGTCGAGCGGTTTCAGTTGTGCGCCCAGCCACGGCGCGATCATGCCGGCGCCGGCCATGCCCAGCGTCATCATGCTCGCCAGTGCGGCCCTGCCCGGCGTAGCGGCGTGGCGCGAGAGCAGCGCATAGAGCGGTGCACGCAGCGCCGAGGAGGTGATGACCCAGATCACCGTCAGTGCCAGCAGCAGCGGTGCCGTGGCAGCCATTTGCGGCAGGAGCAGGAAGGCGAGGCAGGAAACGAGGCTGATCCCGAGCACGAGCGGTGCGATGCGCCCGTAGCGCTGCAGGCCGCGCGCGGCCGCAACGCCGAAGGCGAGATCGAAGATCGCCATGAGCACCTGGTCGGCGATGACGATGCGCGGCAGCCAGGCCTTGTCGAGGCCGGCCCGCTGCAGCAGCTCGGGCAGGAAGACGATGTAGATCGTCCAGGTCGAGACGAACACGAACTGGACGACGGCGAGGTAGAGGGCGCGGGGGCCGGCGGCGGGCATGGGCCGATTATAGGGAGCCGCCGGGGTGAAATCGAGTGCGCGGCAAGCCCGGGAGGGCGAATGTTCGGCCGGTAGGCGGGGCGGCTGGCACCGGGTTGCGGCTCGGTGGGAGAGCGCCGCCTGCGGCGATGCCGCGCCGCGTGACGTCAGCGATTTTCGAGCGCCTCTAGCACCGCCCGGCCG
>DAORCC010000292.1:0-2155 GCA_035345235.1 Azospira sp. | reverse complement strand
AGCCGTAGCGCAGCATGATCGGCAGCGAGATCAGGCCCATCGAGATCACCGAGGCGGCCACGACGCCGGTCGTCGCGGCGAGCAGCGCACCGACGAAGATCACCGCGTAGGCGAGGCCGCCGCGGATCGGGCCGAAGAGCTGGCCAATCGTGTCGAGCAGGTCTTCCGCCATGCCGGATCGTTCGAGGATCAGGCCCATCAGCGTGAAGAAGGGGATGGCCAGCAGCGTGTCGTTGGCCATGACGCCGAAGATGCGCTCCGGCATGGCGCCGAACAGCGAGGGTTGCAGCAGGCCGAGTTCGATGCCGACGAGGCCGAAGAAGATGCCGTTGGCAGCCAGCGCAAAGGCGACCGGGTAGCCGAACAGCAGGAAGCCGACCATCGCGATGAAGATGATCGGGGCAATGTAGGCGGTCAGGAATTCCATTATTTCGCCTCCTCTTCCTGGCGCTTCTTCAGTTCTTCGATGAGGTTCTCTTCCGCGGTCGGGAAGGCGTGCTTTTCGGTCGGATCGGGAATCAGGCCCTTCAGGAAGGCGAGACGCTTGATCAGTTCGGAAATGCCCTGTGCGGTGAGCAGGGTGAAACCGATCGGCACCAGGATCTTGGCCGGCCACAGGATCAGGCCGCCGGCATTCGACGAGGTTTCACCGGAGGCGAGGGAGTTCAGGAACCAGGGCACCGAAGTCCAGAGGACCATGGCACAGAAAGGCAGCAGGAAAAAGATCGAGCCGATGACTTCGATCCAGGTCTGCGTGCGGCGGCTGAACTTGCCGGAAACGACGTCGATACGGACATGCTCGTTGTGCAGCAGCGTGTAGGCGGCGCCGAGCAGGAAGGCGCCGGCAAACAGGTACCACTGGATTTCCAGCAGACCGTTCGAGCTCCAGTTGAAGGCCTTGCGCACGATGGCGTTCACCGTGCTGATGAGTACGGCAGCAAGGAGCAGCCACATGGCCGACCTTCCTACCCTTTCGTTGATCGCGTCGATAAAACGCGACAAACCAAGAAATGCATTCACGGGCTGTCCCTCCGAATATGGCGATAAAATCCCGGTCTTCTGGTACCGGTGGCTATGACAGAACACGGCTTGTAGCCAGTGCAGCAAACGAAAACCAAACTAAGGCGATGCCAGTCTAGCACAAAAGTTGTCAGACGACCTGACTTTCGGCCAACCGGTTAATCATTGTTCCACGAATTTACGGCTATGATCCTTGTTCCACAATACGAAAATCTACTGAGATTCCATTGAGATACGCATGATCGCAACGCATTTCTGCCTCGTCCGCCATGGTGAAACCCCCTGGAATGCCGAACGGCGCATCCAGGGGCACACCGACATCGGCCTCGACCCGGAAGGGGTGCATCAGGCGGGGCTGGCGGGGCGCTGGCTGGCTGCCGGCGAGGCCCGGCCGGCCCATCTTTATAGCAGTGACCTGCTGCGTGCTCGCCTGACCGCCGAGCCGCTGGCGGCAGCGCTCGGCCTTCCGATCCGCTATGTGCCGGCCCTGCGCGAGCGTCGCTACGGGATCTTCGAAGGCTTGACCTACGACGAGGCACGGGCGCGCTTTCCCGATGACTACGCCGCTTTCGAGCATCGCGAGCCCGACTACGCCTTTCCTCATGGCGGCGAGAGTCTGCGCACCTTCTTTGCCCGTGTCACGGGGGCGCTGGAGGCCCTGCATGCGGCGCATCCGGGCGAAACCGTCGCGATCGTCACCCACGGCGGTGTGCTGGATATCGTCAATCGCTTCGTGCGCGGTAATCCGCTGGAGTTGCCCCGCGATTTCCATATCCCGAATACCGGACTCAATTGGGTGCGGGCGGCGCCGGAAGGCTGGCGGATCGAATCCTGGGCGGATACGCGCCATCTCGACCATGGCGCGCTCGACGAACTCGGCGTCACCTGATCCAGCCGCATCGGATTGACGCCGTGCAGCATGGTACAATTCGCCCCTTTTTCAACGGTTTGAGAGGCACACGATGTTTTCCGCGAAAGACACCCTGAGCAAGGTCGATCCCGAGCTGTGGAGCACGATCGAAGAAGAGAACCAGCGCCAGGAAGAGCACATCGAACTCATCGCGTCCGAGAACTATGTCAGCCACGCCGTCATGGCTGCGCAGGGCTCGCAGCTGACCAACAAGTACGCCGAAGG
>DAORCC010000291.1:0-2158 GCA_035345235.1 Azospira sp. | reverse complement strand
TCGATCGAGACGGTGAAGGCGGTGCCGTGCGGCGTCTTGTTGTCGCGCACCATCAGCGGCAGGTTGAGCTGGCGGCAGCGCTTCTCGGAGAGCGTCAGGCAGATCAGGCCGCGGCCCCACTTGGCCATGAAGTTGATCGCCTCGGGCGTGACGTGTTCGGCGGCCATGACGAGGTCGCCTTCGTTCTCGCGGTCTTCCTCGTCGACGAGGATGACCATCTTGCCCGCCTGGATGTCGGCGAGGATGTCCTCGATGGCGGAAATGTCGGCCAGGGTTGGTGCCATAGGATTCTTATGCCTCAGGGTTCAGCAGACGCTCGCAGTAGCGCGCAATGAGGTCGACCTCGAGGTTGACCTTCGCGCCCGGCGCGAGCAGGTGCAGCGTGGTGTTCTGCAGCGTGTGCGGGATCAGGTTGATCGTGAAGTCGGTGCCCTCGACGTCGTTGGTCGTCAGGCTGGTGCCGTTCACGGTGATCGAGCCCTTGCGGGCGATGTACCTGGCCAATGCCTTCGGCGCGCGAATCTCGAGCAGGCGGTTGTCACCGACGGCATCGAAACGCAGCACCTCGCCGACGCCATCGACGTGGCCGGAGACGATGTGGCCACCGAGCCGGTCGGAGACGCGCAGTGCCTTTTCGAGGTTGATCGCACCGGGGGCTGCCAGCCCGACGGTGCAGGAGAAGGTCTCCGGCGAGACATCGACGCGGAAGTGGTTCCCCTCCAGTTCCACCACGGTCAGGCAGACGCCGTTGCACGCGATCGAATCGCCGAGGGCGACGTCGTCGAGGCCGAGTGCACCGGCCTCGATCGTGAGGCGGACGGTGTTCTTCTCGTCACCACGAGCGGAAAGATGGGTGATGCGGCCGACGGCGGCCACGATGCCGGAGAACATTGGTTTAAAGATCAAGGGATTGGGGGCGAGAATTCTACCACGGCCAGGCGCCGCGCGGCCTTCCGGGAGCAGGCGTAGAATCGAGCGCAAAGAAATTCGAATTGCAGACTTGAAACCACTTGCAGGGAGAAAAACATGGCCAACCTGAGCCCGAACAACATCCGCGCCGTCGCCCTCGTCGGCCACGGCGCTGCCGGCAAGACCTCGCTTGCCGAGGCGCTGCTGGCCGCCACCGGCGCCATCAAGAGCAAGGGCAGCGTCGAAAAGGGCAGTACCGTCTGTGATGCCGATCCGCTGGAAAAGGATCTCGGCCATTCGCTCAACAGCGCGCTGGTCGGCTTCGAGTACGACGGGGTGCGCGTGCATCTGGCCGATACGCCGGGCTATCCCGATTTCGCGGGGCAGGCGATCGGTGCGCTGGCGGCCGTCGATACGGCGCTGGTCGTCGTCAACGCGCAGACCGGCATCGAGCTGTCGACCGAGCGCATGATGAAGTGGGCCGGCGATCGCGGCCTGTGCCGCATGATCGTCGTGAACAAGATCGACTGCGACAACCTCGATCTGCCCAAGCTGGTCGGCGAGCTCCGCGAGCGCTTCGGCAAGGCCTGCATGCTGCTCGACCTGCCGGCGCACGACCGCCACGATGTGGTCGAGGTGCTCAGCCACGATACCGGCGATGCGGATTTCGAGTCCGTCGCCGCGGCACACCGGGCGCTGATCGACCAGATCGTCGAGGAAGATGAAAACCTGCTGGCGCAGTATCTCGAAGACGGTGCCGACCCCAGTCCGGATGCGCTGCACGCCCCCTTCGAGAAGGCGCTGCGCGAGGGGCACCTGATCCCGATCCTGTTCGTTTCGGCGAAGACCGGTGCCGGCATTCCGCAACTACTCGATGTGCTGGCGAAACTGGCGCCGAATCCGGCCGAGGGCAACCCGCCGCCGTTCTGGCGTGGCGAGCCCGGTGGCCCGGCGGAAGCCTTCCACGCCGAGCCGGACCCGGCGAAGCATGTGCTGGCGCACGTCTTCAAGGTCGTCGTCGATCCGTACATGGGCAAGATCGGCGTTTTCCGCGTGCATCAGGGCACGGTCCGGAAGGATCAGCAGCTCTTCGTCGGCGATGCCAAGAAGCCGTTCAAGGTGGCGCACCTCTATCGCCTGCAGGGCGCCGAGACGATCGAAGTGGACGCGCTGGTGCCGGGCGAGATCGGTGCCGTCGCCAAGGTCGAGGAAATCGAGTTCGACTGCGTGCTGCACGATTCGCACGACG
>DAORCC010000290.1:0-2161 GCA_035345235.1 Azospira sp. | reverse complement strand
GACCGCCACACCGGCTGCTTCATAGGGCGAAGTGTCGCGTGATGCCACGATGAAGCCCCGCGATGCGGCAATGGCCGCGATGTAGCCGTCCGGTGTCGGGAAGCCGCGCCCGCCGTTCTGGGCCGTCACGGCCAAGTCGGCGTAGTGGCGCGCTGCATCCGTGTCGAACGGAAGTACCCGATCCTGGAACAGCGCCAGCAGTTCGTTCAGCGTGCGGCCGAGCATGTTCTTGCGCTTGCCCGCCGGCAGCGCGCGGATGCCAAACAGCAATTCGGCCAGCGTGACGCTCGACAGATACAGGGTTTCCGCCGCCTGGTCGTTCAGCCAGGCCCTCACGGCCGCATCTGGAGTCGGCTTCATCGCCTCGGAGATGACGTTGGTATCCAGGACGATCATTCAGTCGAAGCTCGGCGGTTTGGCCGGCGTCCTGTCGCGCACCGTCTCGAAGACGGCGAAATCGTCATCGGTCAGGCCGACCTTGCGGCCGATGGCGGCCAGGGCGTCCCCCACCCGCGCGCGCTTTTCCGGCTTGACCGCGGCCGCCAGAATCTCGCGCACCTCCGCTTCCGTGCTGCGCCCGTGCTGGGCCGCCCGCACCCGCAACGCGCGATGCACCTCATCAGGCACATTCCTTACGGTCAGAATTGCCATGATTCAAGACCTCTCACCTGCTTGCGATGACTGCAATAATATAAAAATGCAGTCATCGGATCAAGCGTAGCCGGCGGCTTGCCGGAGAAGTCGTAGACCACGCGGGAGAGGCTGGACGCTGATGCGGCGCGAGCCAGGATCGAGCCGGTCACCGGCCAGATCGACGGCCTACCTCAAGCTACATCGTGCTCATGCACCCGAATCCGCGGCGCGATCTTGTCCTTCAGCTCGCGCGTCGCGACACGCATGTCGTATTCCGTTTGCAGGTTCATCCAGAACCGCGCGTCCATGCCGAAATAGAGGCCCAGGCGCAGCGCGGTGTCTGCGGTGATGGGGCGGCGACCGTTGACCAGTTCGCTGATGCGGCTGGGGGAGACGTCGATGTCGGCCGCGAGCTGGCGCGCGGTGATGCCCATCGGCTTCATGAACTCCTCCAGCAGGATTTCGCCGGGGTGGATTTCGTCGAGCAATTCGGCCATGCCCCATCCCTGATGCAAAGCGCCTGGGTTTTCTCACTCCCACTCGATCGTCGCCGGCGGCTTGCCGGAGACGTCGTACACCACGCGGGAGAGGCCCGGCACTTCGTTGATGATGCGGCGCGAGCAGAGGTCCAGCAGTTCGTAGGGCAGGTGCGCCCAGCGGGCGGTCATGAAGTCGACGGTCTCGACCGCGCGCAGCGCCACCACGGGTTCGTGGCGGCGGCCGTCGCCGGTGACGCCGACGCTCTTCACCGGCAGGAAGACGGCAAAGGCCTGGCTGGTGCGCTCGTACCAGCCGGCGCGGCGCAGTTCCTCGATGAAGATGTGGTCGGCCAGGCGCAGGGTGTCGGCGGCGGCCTTGGTGACCTCGCCGAGGATGCGCACGCCCAGGCCCGGCCCCGGGAAGGGGTGGCGCTGCACCATCTCGGCCGGCAGGCCGAGTTCCAGGCCGATGGCGCGCACCTCGTCCTTGAACAGCTCGCGCAGCGGCTCGACCAGTGTGAGTTGCATGTGCTCGGGCAGGCCGCCGACGTTGTGGTGGCTCTTGATGACCTGCGCCTTGCCGGTCTTGCCGCCGGCCGACTCGATCACGTCCGGGTAGATGGTGCCCTGGGCGAGGAAGTCGACGCCCTCGATGTGCGCGGCCTGCTCGTCGAACACCTCGATGAACAGCCGGCCGATGATCTTGCGCTTGGCCTCGGGGTCGGCGATGCCGTTCAGCGCATCGAGAAACCGCGCTTCGGCATTCACACGAATCACCCGCACGCCGAGGTTGCGCGCGAACACTTGCATCACCTGGTCGCCTTCGTGGTGGCGCAGCAGGCCATTGTCGACGAACACGCAGGTGAGCTGGTCGCCGATGGCCTTGTGCAGCAGCGCCGCGACGACGGACGAATCGACCCCGCCCGACAGGCCCAGCAGCACCCGGCCGGCGCCGACCTGCCGGCGCACGGCGGCGATGGCGTCCTCGATGATGTTGCCGGGCGTCCAGGCGCTGCCGCAGCCGCAGATGTCGTGCACGAAGCGGGCGT
>DAORCC010000289.1:0-2168 GCA_035345235.1 Azospira sp. | reverse complement strand
CGCTCGGCCCCCTCGATCATGCCGTCGAGCAGCGGCGACATGTCCTCGAGGATGCGGTCGATGCGCAACTCCTGACGCAGGCCCTCGAGTTCTGGCGTGTGCGCACAGTCGCAGGCGTTGACCGCCTCGATATAGGTATGCAGGCGCCCGGCGTAGCGCCGCAAGGCCATCACGTTGCCGAGCACGAAGCTGATCGGGTTGTTGAGTTCATGCGCGACACCGGCCACGAGGCGGCCGAGCGACGCCATCTTCTCCGACTGCACCAGCTGCTGCTGCGTACGCTTGAGTTCCTCGTGCGTCTGCCGCAGCACATGGTAGGCCCGGCGCAGTTCCCCGACCGGCCGGCCGGTCACGACCATGCCGACCAGTTTGCCGACACCGGAGAGGCGCGGCGTGCAATTGATCGAGACCGGCATCGCCGAGCCTTCGACCGTGGACACGCTCAACTCGAGGTCATGGGTTGCCCCGCGCTGCTGCGGCGAGAACAGTTCGCGCACGCGCAGCTGCGAGCCTTCGTCGGCGAACAGCGCCGCCACCGGCGTACCCTTCAGTTCGGCCTCCTGGCGACCGGTGAAGCGCTGGAGTGCGGCGTTCACCTCTTCGATGCGGCCATGCCGGTCGCAGACGACGAGCAGATCCGACATCGAGGACAGCACGCTTTCGATGAACTGGTGCGACTCCTCGAGCGCCGCGTTCTTCTGCTCCAGCGCCACCTCGTACTGCAGCAGATCGTTGTAGACCTCGTCCATCTTGCGAATGACGTCGATCCAGACACCCTCGCCGACACCGTCCAGCACCTCGGCCGGCGCCGGCAGGTCGGCACCGGCCAGGAGGCGGCGCGAGGCGCCCGCTTCCGGCTTGCCGGCGCCCGGCGGCTTAGCGGGCGGGCCTGAGGTGGACATGATGATGCGAGGCGCCATGGCCGCGCGGCTTGTAGCCGTGCGCGTGCTTCTGATCGACCTCGACGGCGACGAGATTGAGCTTGCCGTGACGGACACCGCGCTCGGCCATCATCGCCTCGGCGAACTTGCGGACCGCCGCCGTCGGTCCGCGCAGGAAAGCAGCCTCGAAGCAGTTCTCGTGATCGAGATGCGCGTGCATCGTCGCCACCGTCAGATCGTGATGATCGTGCTGGATCGTCGTCAGTCGCTCGGCAAGTTCGCGCTCGTGATGATTGTAGACGTACGACAGATTGGCCACGCAGTGCGGCGCCTCATCCTGCTTGAGCCGCCAGGCTTCCAGCTGGGCACGGATGATGTCGCGCACGGCCTCGGAGCGATTGCCGTAGCCGCGCTCGGCGATCAGTGCGTCGAATTCCTTGGCCAGTTCGCCATCGAGGGAGATCGTGAATCGTTCCATGAAAGCATCCTAGTCGGTCGCTCGAGTCGTCGCAATCGTCAGCGCAACAGTCCGAATCGGCGCAGCGCAGCGGCAATGCCCTCTGCCATTTTCCGGTAGCCGGCGGCGTTGGGATGAATCTGGTCGGCGCACAGCTCCGGCTTGCCCAGGATCTCCGAAAACACGTCGGCGATGACCGGCACCTGCTCGTCCCTGCCGATTTCGGCATACAGCGCAGCATCGTCCGGGCGCCGGGTCAGCGCACCGAGCAGCGACAGTTCCGGCACGGCAACCAGGACCACCTGAACCCCGGCCACCTTCGACTGACGCACGATCGATCGCACATCCTCCTTGACCACGGCAGCCGGACGCCGGCGCAGGAAATCGTTGCCGCCGATCTCGACGATCACCAGTGCCGGCTTGTGCGCTTCAAGCAGCTCGCGGATGCGCGCCTTGCCGGCGTCGGCCGTGTCTCCCGGGACCCCAGCATTGACGACACGCCAGCCGGTCGCGGCAGAGAGCAGCGTCGGCCAGTCTTCGCCCGGACCGGCACCGGTACCGTAGGTAACGCTGTCGCCGAACGCGAGCACGATACTCCCGGCCGGCAGCGCAGCCAGCCGGGTATTGTTGCCACAGGCCGCAAACAGTGGCGATAGCGCCAGGAACTGGAGCAGGCGACGACGGCGGGAAGCGGGAAATGACATCGCAGATCCTCAATGCACCGTGCACACCATGCACGGATCGAAGGAGCGGACAACGTGCTGCACGACCAGTGGCGAGGGGTCGCCGGCAGCCACCGGCAAGCCGGCCAGCGCCTGTTCGAGCGCGCC
>DAORCC010000288.1:0-2191 GCA_035345235.1 Azospira sp. | reverse complement strand
TCGATGACGTCCTGCTTCGGCATCATCAGGAAGAAGCCGGAGGTCGGGTTCGGGGTGGTCGGCACGTAGACGCTGACGTAGTCGCCCTTGAGGTGCGTGACCACGTCGCCGCCTGGCTGGCCGGTGAGGAAGGCGATCGTCCAGCTGCCTTCGCGCGGGTACTGCACCAGCAGGGCCTTGCGGAAGGCGTTGCCCGACGAGGAGAACAGCGTGTCGGAGACCTGCTTGACGCTGTTGTAGATCGAATTGACGACCGGAATGCGGGCAAGCAGCAGTTCCCACCACTTGACCAGCCGCTGGCCGATGAAGTTGGCGGCCAGCACGCCGGTGATGAAGATGATGAGCAGGGTCAGGATGACGCCGGCGCCAGGCAGGTCAATGCCCAGCGTCTGCTTCGGATGGATCGCGGAAGGCAGGACGTGCAGCGTTTTGTCCAGCGTGCCGACGATGAGCGACAGCACCCAGGCGGTGATCGCCAGGGGGACCCAGATCAGCAGGCCGGTAACGAAGTAGCGGCGAATCAGCTGCCCGCGCACGCGCACCCTCCGGTGCCGCCCTGGCAAGGGGGGGCTGCGCTTGTCGATTCAGCGGGTTTTGCTTCCGGCTTGCTCGAGCCGCCCTTGAAGTCGGTGGCGTACCAGCCGCTGCCCTTGAGCTGGAAGCCGGCAGCGGAGAGTTGCTTGGCGTACGAATCCTTGCCGCACTCCGGGCAGGTCTTCAGCACCGGGTCGGAAAGCTTCTGCAGGTGATCCTTCTGGAAACCGCAGGATTCGCAGCGATATTCGTAGATTGGCATGGGAATCCTCCAAAACGCGCAATTATACCTGAGCCGAAGCACTGAATTCGGCTCTCCGGGCTACTGATATGGTGGGAAAGGCGGTGTTTTTCAACCACCTGGGCATTCAGAACAGACCGAGGTAGGTCCGGTTCAGTTCCTTGCCGTAGAACAGCGCGAGCAGCCCGGCAGCGGCGAGGTAGGGGCCGAAGGGAATCGGGACGTTGCGGCCACGCTTGGCCAGCACGATCAGCCCGACGCCGACGATGGCGCCGACCAGCGAGGAAAGCAGGATCGTGACCGGCAGCATCTGCCAGCCGAGCCAGGCACCGATGGCGGCGAGCAGCTTGAAGTCGCCGAAGCCCATGCCCTCCTTGCCGGTGGCCAGCCTGAAGCCCCAATAGACCGACCACAGCGACAGGTAACCCGCCATCGCGCCGATGACGGCCGACGATAGCGATGTGTAGGTGCCGAACAGGTTGAACAGCAGTCCCAGCCAGACCAGCGGCAGGGTGATGCTGTCGGGCAGGAGCTGGGTGTCGAAATCGATGCCGGTCAGTGCAATCATCGCCCAGACGAACAGGATTGCCCCGGCAGCCTGCAGGCCGAAGCCGAAATGAAAGGCAGCGTACGCGCTCAGCAAGCCGGTGGCGGCTTCGACGAGCGGGTAGCGGATCGAGATTGGCGCCTTGCAGGAGGAACATTTTCCCCGCAGGAAAAGCCAGCTGATGACCGGTATGTTTTCCATCGCCGTGATGCCGTGGCTGCAATGCGGGCAACGTGAACGGGGGGTGGCGAGCGTCAGCGGCTCGGTCGGCGGCAGTTCTTCGCCGCGCAATTCCGCACACTGGCATTGCCAGTCCGCCTCCATCATCTTCGGAAGGCGGTGGATGACGACGTTCAGGAAACTGCCGACGATCAGTCCGAACAACCCCGCCGTCGCAGCGAAGACGACGGGGTTGGCGAGCAATTCGATCATCCGACGACGGAACCCAGCTTGAAGATCGGGAGGTAGAGGGCGATCACCAGACCACCGATGAGCACGCCAAGGACCGCCATGATCATCGGCTCCATCAGGCTCGCGAGCGCCTCGACGGCGTCATCGACTTCCGCTTCGAGGAAGGCGGAGACCTTCTCCAGCATCGAATCGAGCGCGCCTGACTCCTCGCCGATGGCGACCATCTGGATCACCATGTTGTCGAAGAGGTTGCTGTTCTGCATCGCGGTCGTCAGGTTGGTGCCGGTGGCGACTTCGCTCTGGATCTGCTTCGTGCCGACCTTGTAGACGTAGTTGCCGGAGGCGCCGCCCACCGAGTCGAGCGATTCGACGAGCGGGACGCCGGCTGCGAACATGGTTGCCAGCGTTCGGGTCCACCGGGCCACGGTGGACTTCCGGATCACGTCACCGAAGATTGG
>DAORCC010000287.1:0-2201 GCA_035345235.1 Azospira sp. | reverse complement strand
CCGAACATGTCGCCGTACATCTTCGCTGCCCAGCCGAAGTCTTCCTGCACCATGTCGGCGCTGCGGAAGTTGTCGTCGTACTGGTCCTGGATGATGATGCCCTGCTCGTTGATGTGGTACTTGAAGCGTACGGCGATGTCCTCGATCGGGTCGAGGTTGACCATCATGAAGCACAGGTTGTCGGGCAGGTCGGCCTTCGGCTGCCTGCCGGCGGCGCGGTCAGCGATGTAGCGCGCGACGATCTTGCCGTGGGCGTTGGCGACGTGGCCGGCCTTCGGGTAGAAATTGAATTGCGGCGAGACGACACCGACGGCGTCGCCGATGACGTAGGTGTCGGGATCGTCCTTGAGGTTCAGGAAGAGCGGATCGACGCCGGCCCAGCCGGTCGGCTTGCCTTCGGCGTTCCTGCCGATGGTGCCGGCCTTCCAGGCCATGTCGCCGGCCTGGTGCGGGGCCATCAGGATGCTGTGGTCGAACTTGAAGTCGCCGGCCGAGGTGACGATCTTCTTGTTGAACGGATCGACTTCCTTGATCACGGCCTTCGGCACGTAGGTGATCTGGTCCTTGTAGAGATTCGCGAAGGCTTCCTGGAAACCTTCGGTGATCGGGCGCGGGCTTTCCTTCGGGTCGAGGATGATGACGCGCCCCTTGATCTTTTCCTTCTTGATCTTCGCCGCGATCAGGCAGGCGCGCTCGTAGGGCGAGGGCGGGCAGCGGTGCGGCGGCGGCGGCAGCGTCATGACCAGATCGCCGCCCTTGAATTCCTGGATGCCGCGCTTGAGCGTGAAATGCTCTGCGGTCGGGATGTAGGCGGCCGGGTAGTTGGCCTTGGTGTAGTCAGCGGCGCGACGGTCGTTGCCGAACCAGGTTTCGTAGTTGTAGCGGATGCCGGCCGCGACGATCAGGTAGTCGTAGTCGATCCAGCCCTGTGCGGTAATGACGCGCTTCTTGTCGCGCTCGAAGCCGGTGACTTCGGTCTGCACGAAGGTGTAGCCGAACTTGTCGGCGGTCTTGAGATAGCTCTGCGTCAGGTATTCGGCATTGACGATGTCGACCAGCCACTTGTTGCTCATCGGGCAGGAGAAGAACACCGGGTTGCGCTCGAGCACCACGACCTCGAGGTTCGGGTCATTGAGCTTGAGGTGCTTGGCAGCGCTGATGCCGCCCCAGCCGCCCCCGGCGATGACCACGCGTTTCCTGCCCTTGGCTGGCGGCATCAGCGGCGTATTCCAGGTGTTGATGAAGAAGGGCAGCGGGCTGGTGGCCTGGGCCATGGCCGTGCCGGCGGCAAGTGCACCGCTGGCGGCGAGGAAGTGACGGCGATCGAGTTTCATTTTTCTCTCCTGGTTAAGCCACCCGACAGTGGAGTATCCCGTCAGGTTTAATGACCCGTTGCCGGGTGTTGTGGAGACGGCGGGCGGTAACGCAGACCACCACGCGAGGCCGTTTCCGTTAATTCATGCTTGCCTGCAACTGTTCGACGAAGCGCACTTCGTCGGCGACGTCCAGGCAGCGCAGATCCAGTCGCAGCGCGTCGTCGGCGATGCGGCCGATGACGGGCTGCGGCAGGCCGCGCAGCCGCGCTTCCAGTGCGGCCAGCTGCTTGCCCGGGCGTTTGCCCGGATAGCGCACGACCAGTGCTGCTGACGCGAGCCGCTCGACCGGCAGCGCACCGCTGCCGATCTGGCTCATCGCCGGTTCGATCGAGACCATCGAGGTCTCGCCGGCGAAGTCGGCGACGAGCGGGCACAGGCGCTCGGCCTGTGCGGCAATGTCATGCTCGCTGCGCGTGAGCAGTTTCAAGGTCGGCAGGCGCTGCGCCAAACGATCCGGGTCACGGTAGAGACGCAGCGTTGCTTCCAGCGCGGCCAGCGTGACCTTGCCGACGCGCAGGGCGCGCTTCAGCGGGTTCTTCTTGATCTTCGCGATGAGAGCCTTGCGGCCAACGATGATGCCGGCCTGCGGGCCGCCCAGCAGTTTGTCACCCGAGAAGGTGACCAGGTCGGCGCCGGCGGCGAGCGAATCCTGCGGCGTCGGCTCCTTGGGCAGGTTCCAGCGCGCGAAGTCGGTCAGCGTGCCGCTGCCGAGGTCGACCATGAAGGGGATGCCGTGCTCGTGCGCGATGCTTGCGATCTCGGCTTCATCGACGCTCTTGGTGAAGCCGACGACGGCGTAGTTCGAGGTGTGCACCTTCATCAGCA
>DAORCC010000286.1:0-2228 GCA_035345235.1 Azospira sp. | reverse complement strand
CGCGCCTTGTCGAGGTTGGCGTTGTCCGGCCAGGAGTTGAGCGGCGCGAAGCGCTGGTTGCCGGTGCCGCCACCGCCGCGGCCGTCGGCAATACGGTACGTGCCGGCCGAGTGCCAGGCCATGCGGATCATCAGGCCGCCGTAGTGTCCCCAGTCGGCTGGCCACCAGGGCTGGCTGTCGGTCATCAGCGCCTTGAGATCCTTCTTCAGCGCCTCGATGTCGAGTTTCTTCAGTTCCTCGCGGTAGTCGAAGTCCGCCCCCAGCGGGTTCGTCTTGCGGTCGTGCTGATGCAGGATGTCCAGGTTCAGCGTTTTCGGCCACCACTGCCGCATCGTTTCGGCGGAGGTTGCGCCGCCGTGCATCACCGGGCAGCGCCCGCCACTGTTCGTACCGTTTTCGTTCGCAGCCATTTGCGTTCTCCTGAGTGAGCTTGTTGATCAAACCTGTATGGGCGGCAGGCCCCGATCGCTCGGGTCCGTGCCACCATTCCTGGCGGGCCGGTGCCAGTTCAATATGTCTCTGCGATGTATGCGAGCAGTTCGACCCAGAGGCCCGGCCACATTCCGCCATCCGATTTCATGACATCCTCGCTTTCCCGCCCTGCGTCGGTGTTGTTGCTGAATTGCAGTCTAGGCCGGCGCAAACAATAGATAAAATAAATTTTCAATATAGTTTCGATAGCCAATTGCAATTAATATATGTTTTCGGACAGCCATGTAGAATCAATCGGATGTGCGACGCATGCCTCGCTCCGAAGCGACGCAGGACATGCAAGCTTTCGGGGACATCCTGCGTGACCAGCAACCCTTATCCGGCGCTTGCCGATCAGGCACGGCGCCACCTCGCCGCTGCCTGCCGGTTCATCATCGTGCTGCTGGCCCTTGCGCTACCGGTGGCCGTTCCCGGCGCCAGGGCAGCCGGGGTGCATGATCACGACCACCCGCGCGTCCTCGTCGTGCATTCCTATCACGAAGGGCTGCCGTGGACCGACGCCGTCCAGCGCGGATTCAGGGAAGGGCTCGGCGAGCAGGCAGAACATCTCAACCTCTATTTCGAGTACCTCGATGCACTGCGCAGCGCAGGTGCAGGTTCGCGTACCGAGGAGGCGTTCGTGCAGCGCATCATCGAGCGCTATCGATCGCTCGACATCGACATCCTGCTCGCCACCGACGACCCCGCGTACAACCTCCTGCGCGCGATCCGCGACCGCCTTGCGCCCGGAAAGCCGATCCTTTTTGCCGGCGTCAATAACATTACCGAAGCGAACCTGATCGGTATCGAAGGCGTCGCCGGTATCGCGGAGACACCGGATTTCACCGCCACGCTGACACTCATGCAGCGCCTTCACCCAGGCCGCAAGAAGCTGTACGTCATCGGCGACACGACCAGGACCTTCGCTTCCAACCTGGCAGCACTCGAGACGGCGAATGCCGCCATGCCCACCCCCTTCGACATGACCGTCGTCGCCCGCCAGAAGCTCGACGACGTCCGCTCGCAGATGGCCGACATCCCTGGCGATGCCCTCATTTTCCTGATGGGGCGGCCGCAGGATGATCGGGGCAATCTCGTCACCGGCCCGGAAGTTGCGCGCATGCTCAGCAGCACGACACGACAGCCGATCTATACCGGCTGGGATTTCTTCCTCGGCCACGGGGTCGTCGGCGGGATGATGGTTTCTGCCGGCGAGCAGGGCCGGGTACTGGCGGAACTGCTCACGCGCCTCGCGCACGGCGAGTCACTCGCCCAGTTGCCGCGGCTGACCGCCAGCCCGAACCGCTACGCGTTCGACCATGTCCAGCTGCAGCGCTTCAATATCGACGCCCGTGCCTTACCCGGCGGGTCGCTGATCATCAATCGCCCGCAGCAGTTCTGGGATGCATACCCGAAGACCTTCGTCTCCATCGTCGCGATCTTTGTCCTGCTGCTCGCGCTGCTCGGTTTTCTTGCCTTCCACATGAAGGTCAAGCGTCGGGCAGCGGCCGAGGTCGAACGTGAGCTGACGCTGATGCAGGCAATGATGGATGCGTCGCCCTACCCGATGTTCTTCAAGGACACGGCGCTGATCTACCAGCGTGTCAACGATGCCTTCCTCGCTTTTCTCGGAAAGACACGCGAGACGGTTGTCGGTGCATCGCTCAACGCCGTTGCCGATGACCAGCGTGCCGAAATCTATCGCAACAAGGACCTGGAACTGCTCGCCAGCAACAGCCAGCAGATTTACGAGGCCC
>DAORCC010000285.1:0-2253 GCA_035345235.1 Azospira sp. | reverse complement strand
ATGTCGACAAGATGGTTGCGGTGCACGGCAACGTTCCGGCAGACGTGCTCAATGTATCGTTCCTGATGGCGTCGCCGTTTATCCTCAACTTCGGGAAGTACGCCGACGTGATCGACATCCTGGATGATCGGCCGGCGCTGCTGAACTTCCTGCGCATGGAGAAATGGCTCTTTGGCGGCCCGGATGCGGTCGGCCAGACGTTCAAGGAGTTCATCCGCGACTTCCTGAAGGGGAACAAACTGGTCAAGGGAACGCTGGAAGTGGGCGGACGCAAGGTCGATCTGCAGGAGCTCAAGATTCCGATTCTCAACATCTTCGCCGAGAAGGACCACATCGTTCCACCGCCCTGCACCGTTGCTCTGGGCAAGCATGTGGGCAGCAAGGACTACACCGAGTTTGCCATCAATACCGGGCATATCGGGATCTACACCGGCGGCCTGGCGCAGAAGGTGCTGGCCCCGACGGTTGCCAACTGGATGCGCGAGCGGGGTGCCTGACCAGGGAAGTTGCGGCTGATCAGCCGCGGCTGTCGCGTTCGTCAGTGGTTGGCAACGCACAGCCGCGGTCACCCGAGCGGGCGCTCGACCAAAGCGCGGGTCCTGTATCCTTCAGGTGCGCGTCGCGGTCGGCGCCCGTTGCTTTTCCCGGTCGCGCGAACGCTAGTCGGTACGGCCGGCGAGAAGGAGACGCAGACCTTCAGGCGAGCAGAGCAGCGAGTTGCGCGTCCAGTTCGCTCAGGCGCTTGCGGCCATCCGCGTTGAGCGCGATCGCATCGCGCCAGTCACCGAACAGTTGGCGCAGGCCATCCGCGTCCGGGCAGTTCTCGATGCGTGAAACGAGACTCGAAGCGGCAAGCCCGACAAAGGTGTCGAGCGTGTTGGTCATGAAGTTTCGGGCCATTGCCAGGCGTTCTGCCTCATCTTCGGGTATCGGCGGCATCGTGCGTGGTGGCGGGGCGGGAGGCGTTGCTTGGTCGACGATGACCTCACCGTCAGCGAAGACGTCGAGGAAATTTTCATCGATGACGGCCAGTCGGCTGGCCAGATCAGCGAGTTGCTTGCGGCCGTCGGCAGAAAGCCCGATGGCTTCGCGCCACGGCTTGGCCAAGGTGCGCAGATGTGCCAGATCGTGCGCGGCCTCAACATGGTTGATCAAGCTTGAAGCTGCGTGGCCGACGAAAGTAGCCAGGGTGTTGGTCATGAAGTTGCGCGCCATGTTCAGGCGCTGCTGTTCGATCGCCGAAAGAGGCGGCCGGCTGGCGGCGGCCGGCATCTCTTCCGCTTCCGGCGCAGTCTCCGGCCCGGCGCTGAGCGGGCTGTGCACCGGGGCGATGTAGCCCTCGTCAAGCAGCTGCTGGCAGATTTCGGGCAGGGTGTCGCCCGGTACCAGCTCGGCTAGCGCCGCCAGGTCGCGCTTTCCATCGATCAGGATCAGAACCCGTCGGGCGCGGACCGATAGCCGCTGCGTGCGCTTTTCGATCTCCTCGACGCCTTTCGGAGTCTTGCCGCAAATCGGAATTCTCGTCATGGGCTTCCTCTTACCGGGAACGAGCAACAGTTGCAGCACCTTCGCCCGTCGGTTGGCCAAGCGTCTGCCGCAAAGCCCGAGCGCGGCGCATCCCTTGGCAGAGCGCGCGAGTTTCTGCGACAAGACGGCAAGGACGGCAGTATAGGTGGCTGGTTTGGGCGCCGTCAATCGCGGCCGTCCGACCGATGTGTGCAGAACAGGCTCGCCAGCGCGCCTGGTGCTGTTCTATAATATGCGCCGGATAACAATACCGTTTGACAGTAGCCAGCTTGTGCGCGATAATCGCAGATTCCAGTGGAGGGATACCCAAGTGGTCAACGGGATCAGACTGTAAATCTGACGGCTCTGCCTTCGAAGGTTCGACTCCTTCTCCCTCCACCAAAAAAACGCTGCTGATGGTGATGTTGACTGATCGTGCTCCGGGTAATGGTTTTGCGGGTGTAGCTCAATGGTAGAGCTGAAGCCTTCCAAGCTTATGACGAGGGTTCGATTCCCTTCACCCGCTCCAGGCTGCGGCCGCAACATGCTTCCAGCGCCTTGCGTGACGCCCATGTAGCTCAGCGGTAGAGCACTCCCTTGGTAAGGGAGAGGTCGACAGTTCAATTCTGTCCATGGGCACCAACGTTTGGCGCCTAGATTCATTTCAACTTATTACGTCTTGAGGTACGGGTAATGGCCAAGGGAAAATTCGAACGTACGAAGCCGCACGTGAATGTGGGCACGATT
>DAORCC010000284.1:0-2290 GCA_035345235.1 Azospira sp. | reverse complement strand
GCCGCGAAGCACCTCTACGGCTCGACCACCGAGCCGGCCGCGCACGAGGAGATCATAGGCCTCGACCATTTCGACAAGGTCATCAACGTCGACCAGAGCCCGATCGGCCGCACGCCGCGCTCCAACCCGGCGACCTACACCGGCCTGCTGACGCCGATCCGCGAGCTGTTCGCCGGCGTGCCCGAATCGCGCACGCGCGGCTACGGCCCCGGCCGCTTCTCGTTCAACGTCAAGGGCGGTCGCTGCGAGGCCTGCCAGGGCGACGGCGTGATCAAGGTCGAGATGCACTTCCTGCCCGACATCTACGTGCCCTGCGACGTCTGCCACGGCAAGCGCTACAACCGCGAGACGCTGGAGGTGCAGTACAAGGGCAAGAACATCTACGACATCCTGCAGATGACGGTCGAGCAGGCGCGCGAATTCTTCGACGCCGTGCCGGTCGTCGCGCGCAAGCTGCAGACGCTGGTCGATGTCGGCCTCTCCTACATCACGCTTGGCCAGAGCGCGACCACGCTCTCCGGCGGCGAGGCGCAGCGCGTCAAGCTCGCGCTCGAACTTTCCAAGCGCGACACCGGCCGCACGCTCTACATCCTCGACGAGCCGACCACCGGCCTGCACTTCCAGGACATCGAACTGCTGCTGTCGGTACTGCATCGCCTGGCCGACCACGGCAACACGGTCGTCGTCATCGAGCACAACCTCGACGTGATCAAGACCGCCGACTGGCTGGTCGACCTCGGTCCCGAGGGCGGCGGTGGCGGCGGTCGCATCATCGCCACCGGCACGCCGGAAGCGGTGACCAAGGTGGCCGAGAGCCATACCGGACATTTCCTGAAGCCGCTGCTGAAGAAACAGAAAGGCAAGGCATGAGCGCCATCGAACAGTTCAAGGGCAAGCAGGGCCTGCAGCGCCTGATCAACGCACTCGGCTACTCGCGTGACGGGCTGGCCTCGGCGTGGAAGCACGAGGCCGCCTTCCGCGAGGAAGTCATGCTCGCGCTCGTCACCGTACCGCTTGGCCTGTGGCTGGGCCAGGGCGGCATCGAGAAGGCCCTGCTCGTCGGCAGCATCCTGCTCGTGCTCATCGTCGAGCTACTGAACTCCGCCGTCGAGGCGGTGGTCGACCGGGTGTCCGACGAGCACCATGAACTCTCCAAGCGCGCCAAGGACATCGGCAGCGCCGCCGTGCTGCTGACGCTGACCCTGGCGGCCGCCGTCTGGGCACTGGTGCTCCTCCCGCACTACCTGTAACCAACGCTTTCACCGCAGGAACCCCGCATGCGCACCGAAACGCCGCAGACCATTCTTCGCTCCGATTACCAGCCACTGGCCTGGACCGTCACCGATGTCGACCTCCACTTCGCACTCGATCCGGCGAACACGCTGGTGACCAGCCGGTTGACGCTGAAACGCAATCCGGCGGCGCCGGCCGGACCGCTGGTACTGCTCGGCGACGAACTGGAACTGGTGTCGCTGAAGATCGACGGCTGCGAACCCGCTGCGCCGCGCATCACCGACACGCGCATCGAAATCGATCTGGAGGATGATTCGGCCACTGCCGAAATCGTCACCCGCATCGCGCCGGAGAGGAACACTGCGCTCTCCGGCCTGTACACCTCGCGCGGCGGCTTTTTCACGCAATGCGAGGCCGAGGGCTTCCGTCGCATCGCCTGGTTCCCGGACCGCCCGGATGTGATGGCCCGCTTCACGGTCACGCTGGAAGCGGACAAGGCGAGATTCCCGGTGCTGCTTTCGAACGGCAACCTGATCGGCCAGGGTGAGTTGCCCGATGGTCGTCATTTCGCCCGCTGGGAAGACCCGTTCCCGAAGCCCTGCTACCTGTTCGCTCTGGTCGCCGGTGACCTCGCGGTGAACGAGCGGAAGATCCGGACGATGTCCGGCCGCGAAGTGCTGCTGCAGATCTGGTCCGAGGCCGCCGCACTCGACCGCACCGAACACGCGATGGAATCGCTGATCCGAGCCATCCGCTGGGATGAGCAGCGCTTCGGGCTGGAGCTCGATCTCGAACGCTTCATGATCGTCGCCGTCTCCGACTTCAACATGGGGGCGATGGAGAACAAGGGGCTCAACATCTTCAACTCGAAGCTGCTGCTGGCCACGCCGGACACCGCCACCGATCTCGACTACGAAAACATCGAGGCCGTCGTCGCACATGAATACTTCCACAACTGGACCGGCAATCGCGTCACCTGCCGCGACTGGTTCCAGCTGACGCTGAAGGAAGGCCTGACCGTCTTCCGCGACCAGGAATTCACCGCCGACATGCTCGC
>DAORCC010000283.1:1191-2292 GCA_035345235.1 Azospira sp. | reverse complement strand
TTGTGGACATGAGGTATCGGGGAAGCAGTGAAAGCCAAGTCCGTGCTTTTTCGGGAATATTCGTCGCGACAGACTTTGACTTGGGTAGCCAAAAATAATATCATGCGCGCCTTATGTCGCAACAGATTGTGATTGACAGTCTGTCGTTTGCGCGGGAAGGCAAGGCGCTGCAAGGCGAATTGCCGGTATCCGGGCTCGAACGGTTGCACGATGCGCTGGCTGAAATCGCCGGCAGCGTTGTCTTCCGCCTGGCAGGCCGAATGAGCCGTCAGGACAAGCCGCAGCTGGTGCTGGAAGTGACGGGGCAGGTTCCCGTCATCTGTCAGCGCTGCCTCGGCCGGCTCGATTACCCGTTGTCGATTGACAGCGTGCTGGAACTGATCGCCGATGAGGTCGATCTGTCTCAGGACGAACTGGAGGACGACACCCGGGATTTCCTGGTCGCGCAAAAGGAACTGGACGTCGTTGCGTTGGTGGAAGACGAGATCATTCTTGCCCTGCCGCCAGCGCCTCGGCATGATGATTGCGCATTGCCCGACAGCAATACGCGCGGAACCAAGGTCTCGCCTTTCGCCGCCCTGGCGGCCTTGAAGAAGGCAACCTGAACGTTTTTTTGGAGTGAATCATGGCCGTTCAACAGAACAAAAAATCCCCGTCCAAGCGTGGCATGCATCGCGCCCACGACTTCCTGACCAATCCGCCCGTCGCCGTTGAGCCGACCACTGGCGAGACGCATCTGCGTCACCACATCAGCCCGAGCGGTTTCTACCGCGGCAAGAAGATCCTCAAGGGCAAGGGCGAGTAAGCTCTGCCGAAGAGGCAGGCAGTTAGCCTTCGGGCGGACTGCCTGCCTTTTCTTTTGTCTACGGCTTAGAGCCTAATGACCATCACCATCGCCATCGACTGCATGGGCGGGGACTACGGTCCGCGCGTCACCGTGCCGGCGGCGCTCGCCGCGCTGCGCCAGCATCCTGACCTGTCGGTCATTCTCGTTGGCCTCGAAGACCAGCTCCGTCCTTTGCTCGCCAGTGACGAGGGCGGGCGCATCGTCGTTCGCCACGCCTCCGAAGTCGTCGGAATGGACGAATCCCCTGCGCTCGC
>DAORCC010000283.1:0-1091 GCA_035345235.1 Azospira sp. | reverse complement strand
GAGGAAGAGATCAAGGGCAACGAGGTGGTCAAGCGCGCTTCCGAGTTGCTGCGCGAATCCGGACTCAACTTCATCGGCAACGTCGAGGGCGACGGTGTGTATATGGGCGAGGCCGATGTCGTGGTCTGCGACGGCTTTGTCGGTAATGTGGCGTTGAAGATTTCCGAGGGGCTGGCCCGGATGCTGGCCTCCTTCCTGCGCCAGGCCTTCAAGAAGAATATCTTTACCAAACTCGCGGCACTTGCGGCATTGCCGGTGCTGAATGCCTTCAAGGCACGCGCCGATCATCGGCGCTATAACGGCGCCTGTTTTCTGGGTCTCAGGGGCGTGGTCGTCAAGAGTCACGGTTCGGCCGACGATTTTTCGTTCATGACCGCCATTGGCGTTGCTTACGAAACAGCAGCGAACAACGTGCTCGAGCGTATTACCGAGCAGTTGGCCCGCATGCATCCCACCGTAGTTCCGCAGCAGGAGAGTGCCTAAGTGACTTTCGCCCGTGTTGCTGGCGTCGGCAGCTATTTGCCGTCAAACCGCGTTTTAAACGACGACCTCGTTGCCCGTGGTGTCGATACCAACGACGAGTGGATCGTCGCACGCACCGGCATCAAGGCGCGCCATCTGGCTGAAGCCGGGCAGACGTCCAGCGATCTTGGCCTGCTCGCTTCGCAGCGCGCTATCGAGATGGCAGGAATATCCGCCGATCAGCTCGATCTGATCATCGTCGCCACCTCGACCCCCGATTTCGTCTTTCCGAGCACGGCCTGTCTGCTGCAGGGAAAACTCGGCAATAAAGGCGCAACGGCCTTCGACGTGCAGGCGGTTTGCAGCGGCTTCGTATACGCGCTTACGATCGCGGAGAAATTCATCAAGTCCGGCTCGCACAAGCGGGCGCTGGTCGTGGGCGCCGAAGTCTTTTCGCGTATTCTCGACTGGAATGACCGCGGCACCTGCGTGCTGTTTGGCGACGGTGCCGGAGCCGTCGTTCTTGAGGCTGCGGAAAAGCCGGGAATTCTGGCTGCCGCTTTGCACGCCGACGGCGCACATCACGGCATCCTGTCGGTGCCGGGTAACGTCGCAGGGGGCAAGGTGAC
>DAORCC010000282.1:0-2305 GCA_035345235.1 Azospira sp. | reverse complement strand
ATGCCGCCACACGTTCCGCGATTTCCTGCAGCTGATCGAAGGGAATCGGCTTGGGCAGCACCTGGATGCCCTCCGGAATGCCGCCGCCGTCCTCGATCTCATCCGGGCTCAGGCCGCTCACCACCACGATTTTCATGTCGCTGAGCTCGTGCAGCTTGCGTAGCGTCCTGAGCATCTGGAATCCGTTCATCCCGGGCATGCGCAGATCCGTCACGAGCATGTCGGGGCGGTTCAGGCCGACCCGCAGCAGCGCCTCGTAGCCGTCATAGGCCGTCATCACCTGCGGCCGCATCGGCCAGCGCGACAGCGTCAGTTCATACACCAGGCAAAGCGTCGCTTCGTCCTCGACCACGAGGATCGAAAACGGCCGGTCGGCATCGTCCCGTGCCGGCACCGACGCCGGCGGCATCGATTCCGTCTGCGAGATCACCTTCGGATCCGCCAGCAGGCGCTTGACCGACTCGAGTGAAATGCGGCGGTGGCCGCCCTCGGTCTTCCATGCCTCCAGCACCCCGCTTTCACTCCACAGCTGTGCCGTGCGCAGGGATACGCCGAGCAATTCGGCGGCTCGCCGGGTGGTGCAAAAAGCACGTTGAACGTGTTCCATGGTACTCATCCTCCTTTGACGCGCCGCCCGGACTTGCACCGCCGGGCTTTCAGCGCTACGCTGTTGTGAAAATTATCACTTATTTTCAGTTTTTGCAAATTTTTTCATTTAAAAATGGCAGAACCCTCCAATAAGCCACCCAGAGCAGCGACGACCCCGCGCCGGCGGCGCGCGCGTCCCGACATGGCGGAAAGCGCCGCCCTGCTCAGAACCGCAATCGACAGCGCCGGCGACGCCTTCGTGGCGATGGACGGCAGCGGCATCGTCGTCGTCTGGAACCGCAATGCCGAGGAACTGTTCGGCCACACCGTCGAGGCTGCCGTCGGAAAAGGACTCGCCGAACTCGTGTTCCCCGATCGAAGCGACACCCGCCAACTGCTCGCCGGCAACGAGAGCACGGGACAATGGCGCTGCCGCTCCCGACTGCGCCGTCGCAACGGGGAAGAATTCGACGCCGAACTGCAGGTCGCCACGACGACCATCGACGACGAACGGATGACCACGCTGCTCATCCGCGACATCTCCGATACGCTCTTTGCCGAACAGCAACTCGTGCAGGCGCAGAAACTGGAGGCGATCGGCCACCTGACCGGCGGCCTCGCCCATGACTTCAACAACATCCTCGGCATCATCATCGGCAGCCTCGATCTCGTCGCACCGTCGATCGATCGCCATCCGGAAAACGAACTGCTGGCCGCCGCGCTCTCCGCCGCCCACCGAGGCGCCGACATCACACGCGCCCTGCTCGCCGTCGCCCGGCGCCGCGCGCTCAAGCCCCAGCCGACGGAAGTCAACGAACTGATCGACGAGATCATTCCCCTGCTGCGGCAAAGCGCCGGCAAGTCGATCGAACTCTCCTTCTCGAACAATGCCCGCAAAGCCGTCTGCAGCATCGACGCCGGCGCACTCAACAATGCGCTGGTGAACCTCGTCATCAACTCCCGCGATGCGATGCCCCAGGGCGGCCAGATCCTGATCTACACCTACACCACCGACATCCTGCCGCATGCGCTTTCCGCGCCGCTCGAACTGAAGCCCGGCCCCTACCTCGTGGTTGGCGTCGACGACAACGGCGCCGGCATGGCACCGGAGACGGCCATGCGTGCCTTCGACCCCTTCTTCACCACCAAGGAGCGTGGCCGCGGTACGGGCCTCGGGCTCGCCATGGTCTATGGCTTCTCGCGCCAGTCCGGCGGCACTGCCCGCATCCAGAGCGCCCCGGGACGCGGCACCTCGGTGCAGCTGCTGCTGCCGATCGCTGCCACCGCCGTCACCAAGCGCAGGACAAAGGGTCAGAAGGAATCTGCGCAGGAATTGCGCGGCCACGCCCGGATCCTGCTGGTCGACGATGAACCGACGCTGCTCTCGATCGCCGCACAATGGCTGAAGAGCCTCGGGCACACTGTTTCCTGCGCGGCGGATGCCGACGAGGCGCTGGGCATCCTCGCCGAGCACCGCTTCGACCTCCTGCTGACCGACATCGTCATGCCCGGCAGCATGAGCGGGCTGGCCCTCGTGGAGCGCTGCCGCGGCCTCTATCCGGAGATGGCGGCGCTGGTCACCACCGGCTTCGCCGACGGACAGGCGCCCACGCTGCGCACCCGCGCCCCCGTGCTCGACAAGCCCTACACCAAGGGCACGCTCGGCCGGGCGGTGCTAGAGGCGCTCGAAAATCGCTGACGTCACGCGGCGCGGCAT
>DAORCC010000281.1:0-2310 GCA_035345235.1 Azospira sp. | reverse complement strand
ATGAACATCGTCGCCATCACGAAGTTCAGCAGCATGTCGCCGAAGGCATTGTTCAGGCCGATCAAGGGATCGAAGTTGGTGTGCGGCCGATTCGCGCCGAAACCCCAGCCGTAGAGCGCGTCGAGGATCGTGCTGTCGAGCCAGCGCGCGAGCTGGAACCAGAAGTCCACGAAGAACAGCGCGAACTCCACGCAGCTCACCGCGACCAAGGCCTTCAGCTCGTAGGTGCCGAAGAGCAGCACCAGCGGGATGCAGATGACGAGCGCCATCTTGAGCAGCGACAGCACCATCGGCAGCGCCTGACGGACCACATCCATGGCCGGGAAGAAGCCCAGCGAGCCGACGGTCATCCCGAGATCGCCGGCCCCGCGCGTCACGACGTTGGGCAGCGTCTTATCGATCTGACCGCCGTAGTCGGTATAGACGGCGCCCTGGTTCATCTTCTGTTGCTGCGGCGAGACCACGGCGCGAATCACCGAGTCGTTCACCTCGTTCTGTGACAGAAAGCCAGCCCAATGGCCGATGCGCGACAACAGATCGGGATCGACCTGAGCCAGCAGCCGGGCACGCAGGCCGTTGCTGCCATCCGACCACCACTGCTGGCAGGTGGGATAGCCGCCGCCGCTATCCACCTGAGCCAGCCCCGCATCGCGGGTAGCGTCGTAGGGCCAGGCCGTGCGTGGCGTGCTGGAGTGGTAAGTGTCATAGAAGCCTGACGTGCTCTGGAAGTAGCTCGAACCGATCCAGGTCACGTCGTTCATCTGATCGTCCGAGAGCGTCGGGCGGTCCATGAACAGCTTGGCGCGCGAAGGGCCATAGCAGTCGTGCACGAAATCCGCGACCTCCTGAGCCAATACCGGATCACTGATGCGCGTGGCATCGACGTCCATGCGAATCTGACGCAGATCGGTCCCGCAGGGGATGGCTGCCACCGCAGCTCCGGTGACGGCCTTCGAGATGGCGTGCATGAAGAACCACCACACCGGCACCAGCGCGCTCTGGTTGTTGAGCGTGGTGTAGACGTTGGACCAGCCCGTGTCGGCGGGTTGCGGAACGCTGACCTGGCACTGTGCAGAGCGGGTGGTGTCGAATTTGATCGTGCTCAGGTCGACCGGAATGAAGGGGATGCCGGCGAACATGATGACAACGATCGCCACCCAAACGCGGTTCTCGATGCGCATCGAGGACAGCACGCCCTTATTGCCCTCGTCCGCGCCTTCCGCCCGCGCCCGCAGCCACTCATGGATCACGATGGCAACGAACGGCAGCGCGAACATGCCGCTGGCCACCAGGATGTTCCAGATGCCGTTGTTGACGATCCACCCGACCAGGGTCAGGTAATACTCCAGATAGTCCGTCGTGTAGAGGGTCATGACGTCCTCCCCGCCTCAGCTTGCGCGCAGCACTTGACTGGCCTCGAGCAACACGAGGGTGATCACGGCCGCGATCTCGACGCGCCGCAGGCGTTGATGGGACTCGGCGGAGGGCTCGCGCTCGAGCAAGCGGCGGCGCATCCACCGCCAGCCATAGGCCGTCGCCGCATAGAGGAGCAGCCGCCAGGCGAAGAAGTAACCCCGGTTGGCCTTGAGCCAACGCTGCCAGCCGTCGACGCTGCCGACGACATGGATGCCGGCGATGTTCACGCCGACCGCGACGCAGGCCACCAGCAGCACCCACAGCAATGTCCGCAGCAAGCCGGACGCGACGCGGCGGTTCAGCAGCCACGTCGGCCGCAGGCAGTTCCAGCCATTCATGGCGTGCCCCGTGGTTTCTGCACTTCCTTGAGCCGGTCGCGGGTCGTGTCACCCTCGAAGATGCCGCGCGATCCGCCGGCCCTCGTGCTATGCCGTTGAATGATCGCCATCGCGGAGTTGCCTGCCAGCGTGCGCCGCAGTTCGAGCTCGGTCTTGAGGTTGTTGATCTCCTGCTCCAGCGCGCTGTTCTCCTGATCGACCGCCTTCGTGGCCAGCTCATTGGCGGCGACGTTCGGCTCCTTCTTGCCGGTGAGCAGTGTGCGTTGCAACAGCAAGGCCTTCTCCAGCACGCTGGAAAGTGCAGCTTCCGAGGCCAGCCGCTTGCCCAGGAGATCCTGGTCGGTCTCGTCGCGCAGGGCCTCGATCACGCCGCGGGTGATCGGCAGCGAATTGCTGCCAGCCGCTTCCAGGTTTGCCACCGTCGTCGGCTTCGTACGCGTCACCAGATCCTGTAGCGCCTGCAGCTTGGTCTCGTACTCCTCCTGGATCACCGGCGTCAGTCCCACGCCGGGCGTGGTCTGCGTCTTCGTGCAGCTCTCGCAGGTGCGCTGCTCGC
>DAORCC010000280.1:0-2404 GCA_035345235.1 Azospira sp. | reverse complement strand
TGGCGACATCGGGTTTTTGCTGGTCGTCGGCGATGATGACCTCGGCCGGCAGGTTACCGAGCTTGCCGTTCAGGTGTTTCATCGCCAGATTGAAGCCATCGCGGATATCGACACCCAGGCCCGCGCCAGGGCCGGACAGCGTGGACACGAAGCCGACCTTGACCTTGTCGGCACCGAAGGCGGAGGAAGCGAGCAGCAGCGAAGCGGCAAGCGTGGCGGCAACTGCGGTCAGGCGCATGAAAAATCTCCGTTGCAATGAATATCTGAAAGAGAGGAATTGTAGCGCAGGAACAAGCAGATACCGTCGCACTCCAAGGTGAAAAAAGGTATATTCGCGACCCCATGACGCAAAAAGCCGTTGTCCTTCTTTCCGGCGGGCTCGATTCCGCGACGACACTGGCCATCGCCTGTGCGGCCGGTTTCGACTGCTACTGCCTGTCCTTCGACTATGGCCAGCGGCACCGTGCCGAGCTGGCGGCAGCCGTGCGGGTCGCTGCCGCCCAGCGGACTGCGGCACACCGAACGATCACGCTCGACCTTGCCCAGTTCGGCGGGTCGGCGCTGACCGACACCGGCATCGCCGTACCGGTCGATGGCGTCAAACCCGGCATCCCGGTCACCTACGTGCCGGCACGCAACACCATCATGCTTTCGCTGGCACTGGCCTGGGCAGAAGTGCTCGAAGCACGCGACATCTTCGTCGGCATCAACGCTGTCGATTACTCGGGCTATCCCGACTGCCGACCGGAGTACCTCGCCGCTTTTCAGACCATGGCCAACCTCGCCACGAAAGCCGGCGTCGAGGGGCAGCAACTCGCCATCCATGCGCCGCTGATCGACCTCTCGAAAGCCTCGATCATCCGTCGTGGCAGTTTTCTCGGTGTCGATTACGCGCTCACCGTGTCCTGCTACCAGGCCGACGAAGAAGGCCGCGCCTGCGGCGTCTGCGACTCCTGCCGGCTGCGCCGGGAAGGCTTCGAGGCGGCAGGCATCCCCGATCCGACCCGCTACCGCTGAACCGCCATGAGCACGACCAGCATCCTCTTCCTTGCCTTCGGCCTCGGCGCCACCTTCGGCGCCCTCAGCCAGAAAACCCATTTCTGCACCATGGGCGCCGTTGCCGACATCATCAACATGGAAGACTGGAGCCGCATGCGCATGTGGCTGCTCGCCATCGCCATCGCCATCCTCGGCAGCGCAGCCTTGCATGGCGCAGGCGTCATCGATCTCGGCAAGTCGATCTACCGGACACCGACGCTCACCTGGCTTTCGCACCTTGTCGGCGGGCTGCTCTTCGGCGTCGGCATGGTGCTCGCTTCCGGCTGCGGCGCACGCACGCTGACCCGCGTCGGGGCCGGCAACCTGAAGTCACTGGTCGTCTTCCTTGTCCTCGGTGTCACCGCCTACATGACGATGCGCGGCGTGCTTGGCGTGCTGCGCGTCAATACGCTGGACACGATTGCCATCAACCTGCCCGGCGGACAGGACATCCCGGCCCTGCTCGCCGCGGCCGGCATGGCGCCGAATACCGCGCTGGCAGTCGGCGCCCTCGCCATTGGCGGCGGCCTGCTCGCCTTCTGCTTCGCCCGGCGCGACTTCATCACCCCCGACAACATTCTGGGCGGTCTCGCCGTCGGCATCATCGTAATCGGCGGCTGGTATGTCAGCGGCCATCTCGGCTACCTGGCCGAAGACCCGGACACCCTGCAGGAAGCCTACCTCGCCACCAACAGCGGCCGCATGGAATCGCTGACCTTCGTCGCGCCGCAGGCCTATACCCTCGAGCTGCTGATGCTGTGGTCCGACAGCAGCCGCAAGCTGAGCTTCGGCATCGCGCTGGCACTCGGCGTCATCGCCGGCTCGACCCTCTGGGCACTGGTCACGAGGCAGTTTCGCTGGGAAGGTTTCCGCGATGTCGCCGACCTCGTCCGCCATCTGGCCGGCGGCGCACTGATGGGTTTTGGCGGCGTCACCGCCATGGGATGCACGATCGGACAGGGCATCACCGGCGTCTCGACGCTGGCACTGGGCTCCTTCATCACGCTGCTGGCAATCGTCGCCGGCGCCGCCGCAACGCTGAAATACGAGTACTGGCGCCTGATGCGCGAATAGCCATCGCTGCGGCAGAAATGGCGCAAGCCGATTGATTTGACAGCAAAACGCCGCGGCGACTATAATCCGCGCTCGCGTTTTTTCTGGCGATGGGTCGTTAGCTCAGTTGGTAGAGCAGCGGACTTTTAATCCGTTGGTCGCAGGTTCGAATCCCGCACGGCCTACCAATCCCCAGACAGAACCGACATTGCCGGCAACGGCGATGCGTGGGTCGTTAGCTCAGTTGGTAGAGCAGCGGACTCTTAATCCGTTGGTCGTAGGTTCGACCCCTACACGGCCTACCACGAATTCA
>DAORCC010000279.1:0-2492 GCA_035345235.1 Azospira sp. | reverse complement strand
CGGTTCGGGCTCGAACAAGGCGCACCCACCGAGCGTGACGAGCATGATCAATGTGGCAATACGAGCGAGCATGTGCTTACTCCTTGGGGGTTTTCAGGTGCCAGTCGGTGGCCTGCTGGTAGCGGTGCGCCACATTGAGCAGGCGCGCTTCTGCGAAATAGTCGCCGATCAGCTGCAGACCGACCGGCAAGCCGGCCGAAAAGCCACAGGGGATCGACATGCCGGGCAGGCCGGCGAGATTGACGGCGATGGTGTAGATGTCCGAGAGGTACATCTGGACCGGGTCGGCCGATTTCTCGCCGAGGCCGAAAGCAGTGCACGGGCTGGTCGGTCCGAGGATCACGTCGCAGTGCCTGAAGGCGTTGACGAAATCCTGTGCGATCAGGCGACGGATGCGTTGCGCCTGCAGGTAATAGGCGTCGTAGTAGCCGTGCGAGAGGACGTAGGTGCCGATCAGGATGCGCCGCTTCACCTCGGCGCCGAAGCCCTGGGCGCGGCTCTTCTGGTACATGTCGGCAAGATCGCCGTATTCCGGGGCGCGATAGCCGTAGCGAACGCCGTCGAAGCGCGACAGGTTCGAGCTGGCTTCGGCCGGCGCGATCACGTAGTAGGCGGCGACACCATGCTGCATGTTCGGCAGGGATACTTCGACCGTTTCGGCGCCGAGCTTCCGGTATTCGGCGATCGCGTCCTGCACGCAGGCCATGACGCCTGCGTCGCAACCTTCGCCGAAAAATTCCTTCGGCAGGCCGATTTTCAGGCCGGTCAGCGGCTTGTCGAGATCGCGCAGGTAATCCTCGCTGGCGCGCTCGAGCGAGGTCGAATCCTTTTCGTCGAAGCCGGCCATGGCGTTCAGCATCAGGCCACAGTCCTCGGCGGTGCGGGCCATCGGGCCGGCCTGATCGAGCGATGAGGCAAAGGCGATCATGCCCCAGCGGCTGACGACACCGTAGGTCGGCTTGAGGCCGGTCAGGTTGCACAGCGCCGCCGGCTGGCGGATCGAGCCGCCGGTATCGGTGCCGGTCGCGGCGGGTGCCATCAGCGAGGCCACGGCCGCGGCCGAACCGCCCGAGGAGCCGCCGGGGACGCGTTTTGCGTCCCACGGGTTCTTCACCGCACCGAAATAGGAGGTCTCGTTCGACGAGCCCATGGCGAACTCGTCCATGTTCGTCTTGCCGAGGTTGACGGCGCCGGCGGCGTCGAATTTCGTGATCACCGTCGCGTCGTAGGGGCTGACGAAGTTGCCGAGCATCTTCGAGCCGCAGGTGGTGCGCCATCCGGTGGCGCAGAAGATGTCCTTCTGGGCGATCGGGATGCCGGTCAGCGGGCCGGCTGTGCCCGCGGCGATGCGGGCGTCGGCGCCACGCGCCTGGGCCAGGCTCTTCTCGGCGTCGATGGTGATGAATGCGTTGATCTCCGGGTTCAGCCGGGCAATGCGGTCGAGGTGGAGCCGCGTCAGTTCGACCGACGAAATCTTCTTTTCCGTCAGTGCCTTGCCAAGTTCCTTGAGCGTCTTGCCGATCATTCGATCACCTTCGGCACGAGGTAGAGGCCCGCTTCGGTCTCGGGCGCCACGGCCTGCATGGCCTCGCGGCAGTTGTCCTCGCTGACGCGGTCATCGCGCAGGCGCTGGGCGACGTCCTGGGCATGCGCCATCGGTTCGATGCCCTGGGTGTCGACGGCCTGCATGGCCTCGATCAGGGTGAAAATGCCATTCAGATGGCCGAGCGTGGTTTCGGCCTCGGCATCGCTGATCTCGATGCGTGCCAGCTGGGCGACGCGCCGAACCTGTGGGAGCGTGAGCGACATGGGGAAATGAACCTGAAGTCTTATGTCGGAAAGCCTTATAAGGTATCATAAACCCTTTAACTGCCGCATCCCGACCGTCGGGTCCGGCAGGCTCCATCGGCACGATTAAACCCGGAATTTCAAGAACATGTTCGGCTTCCTCAGCAAATACTTCTCCAACGACCTCGCGATCGACCTCGGTACCGCCAACACGCTGATCTATGTCCGCGGCCAGGGCATCGTCCTCGACGAGCCCTCCGTCGTCGCCATCCGCCTCGAAGGCGGCCCGAATGCCAAGAAGACCATTCAGGCAGTCGGCAAGGAAGCCAAGGAAATGCTCGGCAAGGCGCCGGGCGCGATCACGGTCATCCGCCCGATGAAGGATGGCGTCATCGCCGACTTCACCGTCACCGAGCAGATGCTCAAGCAGTTCATCAAGAAGGTGCACGACTCGCGCCTCTTCTCGCCCTCCCCGCGCATCATCATCTGCGTCCCGTCGGGCTCGACCCAGGTCGAGCGTCGCGCCATCCGTGAATCGGCGATCGGCGCCGGTGCCTCGCAGGTCTTCCTGATCGAGGAACCGATGGCGGCCGCAATCGGTGCCGGCCTGCCGGTGGCCGAGCCGACCGGTTCGATGGTCGTCGATATCGGCGGCGGCACGACCGAAGTCGGCGTCATCTCGCTCGGCGGCATGGTCTATGCCG
>DAORCC010000278.1:0-2514 GCA_035345235.1 Azospira sp. | reverse complement strand
ATCCTATTTTCCTCAGTTGAACCTTCCAGAATTGGTGCAAACTGAGCATTGATGAGGGGTTGCGGCCAAGAGGGAGGGTCACCCGATGGGTGAGATGGAGTTTGCGCGAAAGGGGCTGGTCAAGGCGGTCGATGCCGCCTTACAGGCACAGATTCTCGGCATGAAGAAGATCATCCGCGACGAAAGCCTGCGCCGCGCGCTGGCGCATCTGGCCCCGAACCAACCCAAGCTCTGCAGCGACAAAGAACGCGCCGCGCGCAGGGCCCAACTGGCCAGGAGTACGGCCTGGATGGATACAGCGCTGTCGGAGAGCACGCGCGAAGCCCTGCGCACGCCCTGGATTCTCGACGCCGACACCAGCGTCAAGGTGCTCTATGGCCACCAGGCGGGTGCCGAGATCGGGTACAACCCCACCAAGCCGGGACGTCCCAGCCATACCCTGCCTACCTACTGGATTGGCAACCTGCGCTTGGTGCTTGATGTGGAAGTACAAGGCGGCAAAGCCAATGCAGCCAAACATAGCCTGCCTCGTTTTGCAGCATGACGTGGTTGCGCCAGTATCTCATCCTGCACACCGGCAACCGCATCGATGCCGTCCTCGGCGCCCAGGTCTTCCGGCATCTGCTGCAACTGCCGCTTCCCTACTTCGAACATCGCTCGACCGGCACACTGGTCGCGCGCCTGCAGGGGATCGAAACCATTCGCGAGTTCGTCTCGGGCGCGGCCGTCACCCTGATTCTCGATCTTCCCTTTCTGCTGTTGTTTCTGGTGGTGATGTTCGCCTACAGCTGGCAGCTCTCGCTGATCGCCATCGTCCTGCTCGGGGCGATCGCCGCCATCAGTCTCCTGGTTGCACCGCTGTTCCGCACCAGGCTCAACCGGCAATTCCTGCTCGGCGCCCGCAACCAGGCGTTCCTGACCGAGTACCTTGCGGGCATGGCGACCGTCAAGTCGCTGCAGATGGAACCCGACATCGATCGTAAATATGGCGACTATCTGGCCCAGTACCTCGCTGCCGGCTTCGCGACCCGACAGGTTGGCAATACCTACAACGTGGCGGCCAACGGACTCGAACAGTTGATGACCCTCGCCATCCTGATCGTCGGCGCGCTGCTGGTGATGCAGAACGACGGCTTCACCGTCGGCATGCTGGTCGCCTTCCAGATGTTCGCCAGCCGCATGAGCCAGCCCCTGCTGCGAATCGTCGGTCTATGGCAGGAGTTCCAGCAAGCCAGCATCGCCGTCAAGCGGCTCGGCGACATCCTCGACATGCCACGCGAGCCGCACACGCTGGTTCCGCATCGCCAGAAGCTCGATGAAGGTCTGCTGACCGTCGACAAGCTTGCTTTCCGCTACTCCGAACAGCATCCCTGGCTGTTCAGAAATCTCGACCTGGTTTTCACCCCGGGTCAGCTGACCGTCGTCACGGGTCCCTCAGGCTGTGGCAAGAGCACGCTGGCAAAACTGCTGCTCGGCTTCTATCAGCCTGTGGAAGGTTGCATTTCGCTTGACGGCAAGGACATCCGTCATCTCGCCGCCAACGAACTGAGAGCGGCTTTCGGCGTGGTACCGCAGGAGACCGTGCTGTTCTCCGGCACGCTCTACGACAATCTGCGCATGGCGCACCCGCATGCCGGATTCGAGGAGATCGTTGCTGCCTGCAAGGCCGCCGAGATCCACGAAGTCATCGAACAGTTGCCGAAAGGCTATCAGACCGAGATTGGCGAACGCGGGACCGGGCTTTCCGGCGGACAGCGGCAGCGCATCGCCATTGCACGGGCACTGCTCAAGCGCCCGCGCATCCTGATTTTCGACGAAGCCGTGTCCAACCTCGACCCGCAAACGGCCGGACACCTCGCGTCAACGATCAACCAGCTGAAGGGGAGGGTGACGATGATCTTCATCACCCACCAGGTTCCGGCCGGCCTGCAGGTCGATGAGGTATTCGCTTTTCAGGTCACGCCGGGCGCAGTGTCGGTCAAATAAAGCGCCGGCAATGAGTGCTCGTGTCGTCACGGAACGGCGTCCGGCGCATCGGTGGGCGACAGCCGCAGTGGCTGCTTGCCCGTCGGCATCACGGATCGTATGGCAGCAAGCGGCTATCTCGCTTGACGCCTTGACTTTTTTCTGATGCTGAACTTAAGTACAGTTTCCGAAAACACCCAAGACCATGAGGCACGCCATGGACTCGTTTGCTGCGCTTTTCGGCAGGTTCGTCAATGCCGTCCGTTCCCAGGCGGCGACTCCGTCACCTGTGAAGCGGTTGAACCGGATCAGCAAGCACAGGCGTGCCCGTCGGCATCGCCCGCCGTTGCCGCCATTCTTCCTCGGTTGTCCTGAAATTCTGTATCCCACGAGCATGCCGAGGACAAGCGGGGCTTGCTCGGCCGTGTCGCTTGCGGAAAAGGCTCTGAAGGACTGACATGCCAGCGAAGCCGATTGCCACTCTTCTCAAGTTCGGCCATCCGCAGATGGCCGCGGAAGCCTTCCTGATTGACCGGGATACCGGTAAGA
>DAORCC010000277.1:0-2564 GCA_035345235.1 Azospira sp. | reverse complement strand
TCGCCGAATTCCTTTCGACGCCATGGGCGCTCATGCCGGAGCGCATCCACGCGGCTGCCGGCGTGCTGCACCGATGGGCGGCTGGAAAATCTCCGGATGCGAACGTGCTGGAACGCATCGCCGCCGATCGCGAAGCGCGCGACAACCGTCGGGAAGCGAATGGGCGCGCGGTCACCGGCAGCATTGCCGTTCTCCCGCTGTATGGCGTGCTCACGCAGCGCGGCAACATGATGGACGACATCTCGGGGCCAGGCAGCACCAGCACGCAGCTGTTTGCGCAGGCGTTTCGCGAGGCCGTTGCCGACGACACGGTAGGCGCCATCCTGATCGACATCGACAGCCCTGGCGGCAGCGTCTATGGCACCTCAGAGCTTGCTGCCGAGATTCTGCAGGCGCGCAACAGCAAGCCGGTGTGCGCGATCGCCAACAGTCTCGCCGCATCTGCGGCCTATTGGATTGGTAGCGCAGCATCAGAGCTGTACGTTACCCCGAGCGGAGAAGTTGGCAGCATCGGCGTCTACCAGATCCACACCGACAACAGCCGCATGCTCGACCAGGAAGGCGTCACGCCGACGCTGATTTCAGCCGGCAAGTACAAGACCGAGGGCAACCCGTTTCAGCCGCTCGACGAAGAGGCTCTGAGCTTCATGCAGTCGCGGGTCGACGAATACTACGACGCGTTCGTTCGCGGCGTTGCCAAGGCGCGCAATGTCCCGGTCGCGCAGGTGCGCGATGGCATGGGACAAGGACGCTGCCTCGGCGCATCGGCCGCGCTGGCCGCACAGATGGTCGACGGCATTTGCACCTTCGACGAGCTGGTGGCGCGCATGCAAAAACAGATCAAGGCTTCGCGCGCCCCGGCGCCGGCCAGCCGCCGCGCATCGGCCATGCGCGACTTGCAGCTTTTGGGCTAGCACCGGCCCGGCGACGATCCGACGATCGAAGCAACGGCCCGAAGGCCGAAGTGCAGCAAAACGACCGCGCAATCGGTTTTTTTTCGCCCCTATTGGAGAAATCCGAATGAACAAGCAACTCCGCGAGCTGAAGTCTCGCAAAGCCGCGCTGATCGATCAGGCCAGCGCACTCAACGCCGCAGCCGCTGCGGCCAATCGCGACCTGTCGGACACCGAGCTGGCGCAGTTCGACCAGATCAAGGCGCAGATCGAGGAAACGAATCGCAAAATCGAGGCGCAGCAGTTCCTCGCAGAGCAGCAAGCCTCGCTCGGCGTCGAAGTGCCGGACGGAACGATCCACGTTTCCGACAATATCGACCTCGATCCGAAGCGCGGGTTTGCAAGCTTCGGCGAGTTTGCCAAGTGCGTTGCCGGGGCCAAGATCGGCATGGGGTTCGACCAACGGCTCGGCCGCATGGCGGCCGCTCCTTCGACCTTCGGCAGCGAGTCCGTCGGCTCCGATGGTGGTTTCGCCATTCCTCCGCAATTCAGTTCGGATATCTGGCGGCTGTCTCTTGGAGAAAGCTCGCTGATTCCGCTCACGCAGAATACCGAGGTGTCCGGGAACAGCATGATCTTCCCGAAGGACGAATCGACGCCATGGGGCGGCAACGGCGTGCAGGTGTATTGGCAGAACGAGGCCGCTGCTGCGTCCGGGAGCAAGCCGTACCTCGGCACCAATACCCTGGTGCTGCACAAGCTGATCTCGCTCGTTCCGGTGACCAACGAGCTGATTGAGGACGGATTCGCGATCGGAAGCTATCTGTCGCAGGTAGCTCCGGAGCGTATCGCGTACAAGGCGAACGAAGCCATCCTTTTCGGGGATGGCGTCGGCAAGCCGTTCGGTGCTCTGACCAGCCCTGCCGCCGTCGTGCAGGCCAAGGATTCCGGGCAAAGCGCTTCGACGCTGAGCGTTGCGAACATCGCCAACATGGTCTCTCGGCTGATCGTCGGCGAACTGGGAAACGCAATCTGGATCGCCAACCCGGACCTGTTGCCGCCTCTCGAGGCGCTTACCGTCGGCAACTATCCGGTATTCCTGCCGAGCGTGCAGGGCAGCACCATGCAGATTTCGCCATCGTTGGCCGCGGCTTCATACGGCATGCTCAAGGGCCGCCCGCTGCTGCTGTCGGAGCACGCCTCGGCCTTTTCCAGCAAGGGCGATTTGAACCTGCTGTCGCTGCGCGGATACCGGACGATCACCAAGGCCGGAGGAATCAATACCGAGACCAGCATGCACTTGTATTTCGATGCCGACGTGACCGCGTTCCGGTTCATCTTCCGCCTCAACGGCATGCCGATCCTGTCCGCGCCGATCACGCCGCCGAAGTCCTCGAACACCCGTTCGCACTTCGTCACGCTGGCCGCGCGCTAACCAATCTGCCGCCGGCCAGCGCTGGCGGCGCATCAAGGAGCTTTCCAAATGTACGCAAACGCAAAAACCAGCGAAAAGCTGGCTCTGCTCGACAACATCGCGCCGATTTCCCAAAGCGCCGGAACGGTTACGTCCGGATGGGTCAGCGCGGCCAATTTCGAGCGTTTTCTGGCCGTCATTCAGACGGGCGTCCTGGGCGCTTCGGCGACCGTCGACGCCAAGCTGCAGCAGGCGAC
>DAORCC010000276.1:0-2580 GCA_035345235.1 Azospira sp. | reverse complement strand
AGCACGGCAAACTGCGTGTGGATGGTGCGGCTGACCGTGAACGGCAGCAGCTGACCGATCGGGATGCCGAACAGGTGGGTCCCCTCCACGGCGTAGTGCGCAGTCAGGATGCCCATGCCGACCTGCGCCAGGATCAGCGCGATGACGACGAAGAAATACTTGCGCGTCGCCAGCATCGACGGCGTCGGCTTCAGGCTGAACAGGGGATCGTCCTTCGGCGGCACCGGGTCGCTTTCCTCGTGGCGCGAATGGAAGAAGATCATCGCGGCGATGGCGCCGATCATCAGGATGATGCTGGCGATCGACCAGATGCCGGTGCCGGCCGTCGGCGTGTTGCCGACCAGCGGCTCGTGCGGCCAGTTGCTGGTGTAGGAAAGCCCCGTCTCGCCCGGACGGTCGGTGGCCGCCGACCAGGCGCTCCAGAAGAAGAAGGCGGCGAGCGCCTCGCGATCTCCGGCCAGCTTCAGCGTGCCGGGCAGCATCGCGTACTGCTCGCGCAGGCCGGCGAGCGTGGCCTCGTCGCCGAAGAGATCGGCGTAGTGTTTGGCGACGGACCTGACGGCCTCGGAGCGCTCGGCGGACAGCGTGATGACGTTCGTCGCCGCGTCGTGCGTATTGCGGCGCATCTCGGCCTTCAGTTCGGCGTCGAGCGCCGCCTGCTGGCCGGCCTGCAGGCCGGCATAGGCGGTGCCGTGCCGCTGCTGCGCGCGGATCTCGCGCAGCGCGACGGCCTCGCGGTGCAGCCAGTCGGCCGACCAGTCCGGCGCCAGGTAGGAGCCGTGGCCCCAGACCGAGCCGAGCTGCTGGCCGCCGGCGGAAAGCCAGGCTTCCTGGCCGCGCTGGACGCTGCCGTCGGCAAAGAGGGTGTCGCCGCTCGAACTGACGACGGCCTTCGGGATAGGCGGGGCGCTGACGTAGATCTCCGTTCCCACCCAGCCGAGCGCGGCGAAGGAGAGGACGCAGATCACCGCCAGCCAGGTCCAGAGCTTGCGCGTGGCGTGCATGGCGTTTCCTTTCATGGTTGATGAATGACAAAAGTGGAGGGTTAAATACCTCTTTAAAGATGCATATTATTGGAATCTTTTTAAAGATGCAACATTTTTGCATCTTATGCGGCAAACGGTCGCAGCCGCGGCGCGGCAAATCAGGCAATCAGGGGATCAGGAAGCGGCGGGGAAGAACTTGAGGATGCTGCGTTCGCTCTTGCCGAGCAGGTCGGCCAGCGTCATTTCGTCGAGCACCTTGAGGAAGGCGGCGAGCGCCTTCGAGAGGCCGACCTTGAGCTTGCAGCCGGGATCGAGGATGCACTGGCAGCCGGCGCCGAAGCACTCGACGAGATCCATGCCCGGTTCCATCTGCCGCACCACGGCGCCGACGGCGATCGCACGCGGCGCCCGCGCCAGGCGCAGGCCGCCGCCCTTGCCGCGCACGCCCTCGACGAAGCCGGCCCGGATCAGCGCATTGACCACCTTCATCAGGTGGTTGCGCGAGACGGCGAAGCGCTCGGAGATCTCCTGGATCGTCACCAGGCGATCCTCGTTGCTGCCGAGGTAGATCAGGGCGCGCAGGGCGTAGTCGGTGTGCTGGGTAATGTACATGGGGCTCGGTCGGGGGCTGTGCCGGCATATCGTACAGAGGCGCCGGCGGCATTGCCAGCGACCGTGCGACGGCCGGCCCGGATCAGGGCTGGACGCTGAGTTCGGCGAGCACCAGTTCGAGTTCCTGCCGCCCGGCCGGGCTGGCCATCGTGATGATCGTCTGGCGCCGGCGCAGGACGTAGTCCCTGGGCGGGTTGAAGACCCAGTCGTGGGCCTCGCGCACGGCCAGCAGCACGTATTCCGGGCTGCGCAGGCGCAGCTTCTGGATCGGCGTATCGGGGAAATCGTCCGGTACCGGCACCTCTTCGAGACGCAGGCGCTTGTCGGATTTCAGCATCTCGTCGAGGAAACTGACGACGTGCGGCCGGATCATCGCCGACGCAATGCGCATGCCGCCGGTGAAATCCGGCGAGACGATCGAATCGGCCCCGGCCTTCTGCATCTTGCGCATGTTGCGCACTTCCTGGCAGCGCGCCACGACGCGCACGTTCGGGTTGAGCTGCTTGGCGGTGATCACGATCATCAGGTTGCGCGAGTCGTCGCCGGTGACCGCGAAGACCCCTTTGGCCCCGTCGATGTTCGCCGCCGCCAGATGATCGTCGTCGCTGGCATCGCCGTGCAGCCAGAGCATGCCGGGGAAGCGCTCCTTGTTTTCCTCGAAGCGCGCCTCCTCCGGGTCGATGGCGACGAAGTGGCGGTTGGTGTTCATCAGTTCGGTAGCCACGTTGCGCCCGACGCGGCCGAAGCCGCAGACGATGTAGTGGCCCTGCAGCTTGCGCACCTGTTTTTCCATGCGCCTTCTCCTGAGGGTGTAGTCGAGATCGCTTTCGAGAAAGAAAACGGCGAGGCTGGTGAAGAGGAAGGTGATCGCGCCGAAGCCGACCAGCGCCACCGTGCCGGCCAGCAGGCGCAGGCCGAAGGTGTTGAGCGGCACGACCTCGCCGTAGCCGACGGTCGTCACCGTGATCAGCGTCATGTAGAA
>DAORCC010000275.1:0-2587 GCA_035345235.1 Azospira sp. | reverse complement strand
AAGCTGACGCAGGACATGGTCGACAAGGCCTGGGGCATCATCCAGGAGATCGAGGCGATGGGCGGCATGACCAAGGCCGTCGAGTCGGGCTGGGCCAAGATGCAGGTCGAGACCTGCGCCGCCGACAAGCAGGCGCGCATCGACTCGGGCAAGGATGTCATCGTCGGCGTGAACAAGTACAAGCTGGCCAAGGAAGACCCGATCGACATCCTCGACATCGACAACCATGCCGTGCGTGAGGCACAGGTCGCCCGTCTGCAGAAGATCCGTGCGACCCGTGATTCGGCTGCAGTACAGGCTGCGCTCGACGCGCTGACGAAGTGCGCCGAGACCGGCGAAGGCAACCTGCTCGACCTGTCGGTAAAGGCGATCCGCCTGCGCGCCACGGTCGGCGAAGTGTCGGATGCGCTGGAGAAGATCTTCGGCCGCTTCCGCGCCAACAACCAGACCATTTCGGGTGTTTACGGAGGCGTCGTGGCCGGACAGGAAAGCTGGGAAAGCATCAAGGCGGATGTCGAGAAGTTCGCCGCCGAAGAGGGCCGTCGTCCGCGCGTGATGATCGCCAAGCTTGGCCAGGACGGCCATGACCGCGGTGCCAAGGTGGTGGCCACGGCCTTCGCCGACCTCGGCTTCGACATCGACGTCGGCCCGCTCTTCCAGACGCCGGAGGAGGCCGCGCGCCTCGCCGTCGAGAACGACGTCCACGCCATCGGCTGCTCGTCGCTTGCCGCCGGCCACAAGACGCTGGTGCCGCAGATCATCCAGGCACTGAAGGCACAGGGTGCGGACGACATCATCGTCTTCGCCGGTGGCGTCATCCCGGCGCAGGACTACGACGTGCTTTATGCCGCCGGTGCCAAGGCCATCTTTGGCCCGGGCACCCGCATCGAGGATTCCGCCAAGCGTGTCCTCGAAGAGATCCGCAAGGCGCGCGCCTGAACTGAATGAACGCGAGGGAGACTCCCTTGTCGGGCACCCTGCTGCCGGAAGACCAGTCGCTCGTCTCGGGCGTGCTGGCCGGGCAGCGGCGCGCCCTTGCCAAGGCGATCACCCTGATCGAGTCGACGCGGAGCGATCATCGCGTCCGTGCGCAGCAGGTACTGAACGCAGTGTTGCCGCAGACCGGCAACGCCATCCGTGTCGGCATCTCGGGCGTACCCGGTGCCGGCAAGTCGACCTTCATCGAGGCGCTCGGTGTCTGGCTGATCGGTCGGGGGCATCGCCTGGCCGTGCTGGCCGTCGATCCCTCGTCGTCGATCTCCGGTGGTTCCATCCTCGGCGACAAGACGCGCATGGAAACGCTGTGCCAGAAGGAAGAAGCCTTCATCCGCCCGAGCCCGTCGGCGGGCTCGCTCGGCGGCGTGGCGGAAAAGACACGCGAAGCGATGCTGCTCTGCGAGGCTGCCGGCTACGACGTGATCATCGTCGAGACGGTGGGCGTCGGCCAGAGCGAGACGACGGTGGCCGGCATGGTCGACCTGTTCTGCCTGCTGCAGCTGCCGAACGCCGGCGACGATCTGCAGGCGATCAAGAAGGGCATCGTCGAGATCGCCGACATGGTCATCATCAACAAGGCCGACATTGACCCGCAGGCAACCGCCGTGGCGCGCGCGCAGTGGCGCAACGCGCTCCATCTGGTGCGCCGCGCGTCGCCGCTCTGGGAGCCACCGGTGTTGACGGTGAGCGCGCTGCAGAAGGAAGGCATGGCCGACTTCTGGGACAATGTCGAAAAATATCGCGACACCCTCACCGGCAGCGGTGAATTTGAGCAGAAGCGCCGGCACCAGTCGCTGGCCTGGATGTGGCAACTGATCGAAGCCGGCCTGCACGAGCGGTTCAGGGAAAACCCGGGCGTGCAGGAGAGCCTGTCGCGCCTGTCGCAGTCGGTCGAAGCCGGACTGACGACGCCGGCGGCAGCGGCCAATGCCCTGCTCGCCCATTTGAAGCACTGATTTTGTAGTTTCCTGTTTTTTGAATTACCCGACTTTCGAGGGAGATTCCTTATGCACGACATCATCCGACAGCTGGAAAAAAAGCGCGAAATGGCCCGCCTTGGCGGTGGCCAGAAGCGTATCGACAGCCAGCACAAGAAGGGCAAGCTGACCGCCCGTGAACGCATCGAACTGCTGCTTGACCCCGGTTCCTTCGAGGAATGGGACATGTTCAAGGAGCACCGCTGCGTCGACTTCGGCATGGATCAGGCCGAGAAGACGCCGGGTGACGGCGTCGTCGTCGGCTACGGTACGATCAACGGCCGTCTGGTGTTCGTGTTCTCGCAGGACTTCACGGTCTTCGGCGGCTCGCTCTCGGAAACCCACGCCGAGAAGATCTGCAAGGTCATGGACCACGCGATGAAGGTCGGCGCCCCGGTGATCGGCCTCAACGATTCGGGCGGCGCCCGCATTCAGGAAGGCGTTGCGTCGCTTGGCGGTTACGCCGACGTGTTCCAGCGCAACGTGATGGCCTCCGGCGTCGTGCCGCAGATCTCGATGATCATGGGCCCCTGTGCCGGCGGCGCGGTGTATTCGCCGTCGATGACCGACTTCATCTTCATGGTGAAGGATTCGTCGTACATGTTCGTCACCGG
>DAORCC010000274.1:0-2604 GCA_035345235.1 Azospira sp. | reverse complement strand
TGACGTTGCGGTAGCCGGGGTCGTTCACGTCCGGCGAAATCGAGCCGGTACGGGAGGTCGGGCCGAGCACGCCGGCGACGAAGCGCGGCTTGGCCGGATTCTTCGCCGTGAATTCGTCGCAGGCCTCGCGCGCCAGCCTGGCGCCGGCGACGTTCAGTTCATAGACGATGGGCTCGAGCTTGTAGTCGGCCTGAGAGATCGCCGTCGCGTTGAAGGTGTTCGTCTCGAGGATGTCGGCGCCGGCGGCGAGGTATTCGGCGTGGATGCCCTTGATGACCTCGGGTTTCGTCAGCAGCAGCAGGTCGTTGTTGCCCTTGAGGTCATGCGGATGGTCGGCGAAGCGCGTCCCGCGGTAATCCTTCTCGGTCAGCCCGTGGCGCTGGATCATCGTGCCCATGGCGCCGTCGAGGACGAGCAGGCGCTGCTTCAGCAGGGCGGAGAGTTCGGATGTACGGTCGGGCTGCATGGCAATACCTCAAAAGCAAAAAACCCGTTCAGCGTCGGGGAGCGAACGGGTTCGGAACGAATCGCCCGCTTTAGCCGCATTTGTAACGCGCCCGCAAGCTGAACTTCAAATCGGCGCGAAGGGCGGATTCTAACGCCAAGCGGCTGATATTCCAAGAAAAGCGATGCCGAAACTCCCGGCGGCTGCAAGGTCTCAGCGCTTCTCCGAACTCGCCGACGGGCAGTCCGCGATCTCGCCCCAGTGGCCCGGGCAGTGCTTCCAGCGCGCCTTCTCGATGCAGACGACGCGACTGAATACGGATTCGGCTTCGCAGGCCTTCAGGGCCGATTGCAGTGCCGCCTGCCAGTTTCCGGGGGCAGTGGTCTTGCCCGCGGCATTCGATTTCGGGCTGCCGCCCGCGGGGGCGGGCGGCGCTGCGGCGGGGGCCTTGACCGGACTGTCGGCGACCGTGGTGGACGGCGGCGTATTGACGGCCGCCGGCCGTTCGCTGTCGGCTTGCGGAACCGGCGCGGTGACGGCGGCGGGTCGCAGCAGCAGGAAGGCGGCCGTCGCCACCAGGGCGACCGCGCCGCCGATGAACACGCCGCGCAGGAGCGAGCTTCGCGGCTTCGCCGGGTCCGGCGGCGCCGTCCGGGGCGCGGTGGCGGGCGCGGTTCCCGGCAGCGTCGCCGCCGTCGTGTCCAGCACCCTGCGCAGCTCGCCGGCCATCTCTGCCGCATCCTGATAGCGCGCGGCGGGATCCTTGGCCATGGCCCGGGCGACGATGGCGTCGACGGCCGGCGGCAGACCGGCGCAGCAGCCGGAAGGCGCCGGCGGCATCTTGTAGACGACCTGGTACATCGTCGCATGCAGGTTGTCGCCCGAGAACGGCGGCTGCCCGGTCAGCATTTCGTAGAGCACGGTGCCGAGGGCGAAGATGTCCGAGCGGCCGTCCGCCTTGTGGCCGGTGACCTGTTCGGGCGACATGTACTTGGGCGATCCGAGTACGGAGCCGGCCATGGTCAGCGAGCCGCCGGGCAGCTGGGCGATGCCGAAATCGGTGATCTTCACGCTGCCGTTGGCCAGCACCATGATGTTCGCGGGCTTGACATCGCGATGCACGATCCCGCTGGCATGGGCGAAGGCGAGCGCGTCGGCGATGGCGGCGGCGATCTCGATGGCGCGTTCGCACGAGAGGCCGGCACCGGAATCAAGAATGTCCCGCAGCGAGCGGCCATCGAGGAACTCCATCGCGATCCAGGCGAGATCGCCTTCGCGACCGATGTCGTGGATGGTGACGATGTTCGGGTGGTTGAGCTTGCCTGCCGATTTCGCCTCGCGGAAGAAACGCTGCTCGAACTCCTCGGCTTCCTTTTCCGGCAATCCGGCGCAGGCGACTGTCTTGATCGCGACGATGCGCTCGATCAGCGGATCGTGCGCACGATAGACGACGCCCATGGCGCCACGGCCGAGCGTGGCGGAAATTTCGTAGCGTCCGAGTCGGGAAAGGGTCATCGCGAAGCGTCCATGATCGAGGCTCGATTCTAGTTGAGGTCGGGTGTGACAACCAAGACGGGGTGTGCAGGTGCGTATGCACTGTCAACCATTCGGGGTACATTGGCACCCGATGGTTCATCATGTGCATACACATTCACAGGGAGGCTACTGATGACGCTCAAACATCTGCTGGCGGCGGCAATTGCGCTGCTCCTTTCCGTCCCGGTGCTTGCCGAACCCGGCGTCAGCGACAAGGAAGTCCTCCTCGGCCAATCCGTGGCCCTGAGTGGCCCCGCGAAGGAATTGGGCAGCGAAATGCGCTCCGGTGCGCTGCTCTACTTCGAGCAGGTCAATGCCAGCGGAGGCGTCCACGGCCGCCGCATCCGGCTGCAGACGCTTGACGATGGCTATGAGCCCGAGCGCACGACGGCCAACACGCGCAAGCTGATCGAAGAGGAGAAGGTGCTTGCCCTCTTCGGCTATGTCGGCACGCCGACCAGCCTGGCGGCCCTGCCCCTGTTTACGGAAGCGAAGGTGCCCTTCGTCGGCGCGTTCACCGGTGCGCAGGCCCTGCGCGAGCCGTTCAACCGCTACGTCTTCAATGTGCGCGCCTCCTATTTCGACGAAACCGAGAAGATCGTCGAGCAGCTGACCACGACCGG
>DAORCC010000273.1:0-2655 GCA_035345235.1 Azospira sp. | reverse complement strand
CGAGGCGCGCGGATTTCGCCGACGAAGCGCCGCTGATGTGGCAGGAATACCCGTCCTATCCGGAAGAGGCATTCGCCGTGTCGATGGAAGGCTGCTACTACGCGACGCAGATCACCACCGCGCGCCTGCAGGGGCGCATCGTTCCGAGCCTGCCGGTCGTCTCTGCTTCGGTCAATACCTTCTGGGACATCGGCAAGGGCGATATGACCTGCATTTGGTTCCACCAGCGCGTCGGGCCGGAGAACCGGTTCATCCGGTACTACGAAGCGAGCGGCGAGGACCTGGACCACTACGCGGGCTACCTTCAGCGTACGGGTTTCGTGTTCGGCACCCACTATCTGCCGCACGATGCAGACCACAAGCGCATCGGCAAGGACGCCGACCATAATCAGAGCATCAGGGAAATGCTCGAAGAATTGCTTCCCGGGCAAAGCTTCGAGGTGGTTTCGCGCGTGACCATACTGATGGCCGGAATTCAGGCCACGCGAAGGCAGTTTGCGTCGTGCTGGTTCGACGAGTCCGGCTGCCAGCAGGGGATCAAGCGGCTTACGGCCTACCGCAAAAAGTGGGACAAGGTTCGCGGTTGCTGGGCGGACGATCATGAGCACAATGATGATTCGCACGGAGCTGACGCATATCGGCAGTTTGGGCAGGTGGCGGACGCGGGAGAGACTTTCGTCGTCGCGGCGGCGCCCAATAGCGCAGGCATGCGGCGCAGGCCTGCGAACTGGAGGGTATAGGACGCAATGGAAACGATGGTGGAGAGCAAGTCCTCGGGATTCGGGAGCAACGATCTGCAGGCTGACGCTGAACTTAGCCTGAGCGAGTTCACCACGTTCCTGCAGGAAATTCGAGACCAGCCAGCGTGGCGCGCCAAAGCCGACAGGGAAATGGACTACTGCGACGGGAATCAACTCGACAGCGAGATCCTGGCGCGCATGAGCGAAATCGGCATACCGCCTGCTGTCGAGCCGCTGATGGGGCCGACGATCGATGCGGTGCTCGGGCTGGAAGTCAAGAACCGGGGCGACTGGAAGGTGTTGCCGGACGCGCAGAACGATGCCGAAGATGTCGCCGACGCACTCAACTACAAGCTGCATCAGGCCGAGGCGCGATCAGGCGCCGATGTTGCGTGCTCGGAGGCGCTTTCAGCGCAGATCAAGGTCGGCATAGGCTGGGTATATGTGGGCAAAGAGTCGGACCCGTTTCTCTACCCCTACAAGGTGGAAGACGTCCACCGCAACGAGATCTTCTGGGACTGGTTTGCGAAGCCCGATTTGGCGAATGCGCGCTATCTCATCCGCCGCAAATGGTTTGACCGAAGCATTCCAAAGCTGATGTTCCCGGACCATGCCGAACTGATCGAGTACGCCGGATCGGGGTGGCTTGGCTTGGATCACACGACCTTGACCGTTGACGGCGGCACATCCACCGGACTTTATGTGGCCGAGGATCAGGAGCGCGGGTGGTCGATCGAGGAGCAGGAATGGCGTGACATGGGCAGGAATCGCGTCTGCCTGTTCGAGGTATGGTATCGCCGATGGGATCGGGTGACCGTGCTGAAGTCACCGGATGGCCGTGTGGTGGAGTACGACAAGCGGAATGCGGCGCACGTGGCAGCCGTGGCCGGCGGCATGCTCCAGCCGGAGTTGGCGATCGTTGCGCGCGTCCGTCTGGCCTGGTGGATGGGTCCGCACAAGCTGTCGGATACGCCGAGTCCATATCGCCACAACCGGTTTCCCTACGTGCCATTTTGGGGCAAACGCGAGGATAGGACCGGCGCTCCGTTCGCCCTGGCGCGTGGGATGATCTACCTACAGGATCAGATAAACGCGCTGCACAGCAAGTCCCAATGGATGATGTCGGCCCGTCGAGTGGTGCGCACCAAAGGGGCGGTAATCGGACCGGACGAACTGTTTCGGCAGGAGGTGGCAAGGCCGGACGCAGACATCGTCCTTGACGCGAAGGCGATGCGCGAAGGCGGGATTTTCAAGGTCGAGACCGATCTGCAATTGACACAGCAGCAGTTCCAGCGACTGCATGATTCGCGCGAAGGGCTTCGGCGAGTTGGCGGCATCTACTCCGAATTCCAGGGACAGAACGCGAACACGACCAGCGGGGTGCAATTCAACAGCCAGGTGGAGCAAAGCAACCAGTCGCTTGCCGACATCCTCGACAACTTCAAGACGGCACGCACCGCGGTCGGCGAACTGTTGTTGTCGCTGATCATCGAGGACTCGATTGGCAGGCAGGAAAGCGTCTTCATCAATGGAAAGGGCATTCGTCCTGACAAGACTGTCGTCATCAACGAACCGGCGCTGGATGACGAAACCGGTGTTCGATATCTGAACAACGACATTGAGCGCGTCAAGCTCAAGGTGGCCGTGGATAACGTGCCGTCTGCCGTGACCTTCAAGCAGCAGCAGCTCTCCTCCATGGCAGAAGCGTTCAAGTCCGCTCCGCCGCAGTTCCAGCCAATCATGCTTCCGTATCTGTTGTCGCTGATGGACATCCCGGACCGCGAGGACATGGTGAGGGCGATCAAGGAAGTCGGGGACAGCGCGAGTCCGGAGCAGGTGAAGAAGTTGATCGATCAGGCGGTCGAGCAGGCACTCATCAAGGCGCGGCACGAACTGGAGATGGCCAAGATCAAGC
>DAORCC010000272.1:0-2657 GCA_035345235.1 Azospira sp. | reverse complement strand
GGAAGAAGGCCTTGCTGCGGTCGTCGTAGCGAATCCCCGAGCGGCCGGCGACATCGATGCGAATGGTGGGCGGTGGCGGGTTGCCCTGCACGTCGACATCGAGGCTGGTCGCGATGCCGGCGCGGCCGTCGGGGCCGTCCAGCGAGATGCGCGGGGGCTCGTTGAGGGCGACGGTGATGATGCCGCCGTAGGAGATCTGCTGCGGCTTCGCCTTCGCCAGCGAGGCCTGGATGTCGGCTTCCGAGAACGCTACCTCTTTTTCAAGGAAGCCGGCAGCGCCCGCCAGTGGCCAGGCGAGCAGCGCGAGACAGAGCAGGGCGGTGCGTGACAGGGTGGCCATGCTATTTCCGGTCGACCGAGAGCACCGGGTGCGTCTCGTTCTCCGAGACGAGCACCGTCATCAGGTTGGTCACCAGCTGCACGCGGTCGGCGGCGGAAAGTTGCACGACGCCGGCGGCTTCCAGTTGCTCGATGCCCAGCTTGACCATGCCGACGGCGCCATCGACGATGCGCGCCCGTGCCGCGACCACCGCCTCGGCCTGCTGCCGGCGCAGCATGGCGCTGGCGATCTCGGGCGCATAGGCAAGGTGCGAGATGCGCGCCTCGACCACTTCCAGCCCGGCCAGCGCCACGTGCTCCTGGATCGTCGTCGCCAGCAGTTCGGCCACGGCATCCATGTCGCCGCGCAGCGAGTTCCTGCCATGTTCGTCGCCGTCGTACCAGCGGGCGCTGACCACGGCACGCACGGCGGATTCGGCCTGGATCACGATGTAGGTGCCGTAGTCCTCGACATCAAAGGCGGCACGCGCGGTATCCGAGACGCGCCAGACGACGACGGCGGCCACCTCGACCGGGTTGCCGGCGCGGTCGTTCACCTTCAGCGTCGGCGTGTTCAGGTTGTGGGCGCGCAGCGAGATGCGGGTGCGCTGGTAGAACGGGTTCACCCAGTAGAAGCCGTCGCTGCGGCGGGTGCCGGAATAGCGGCCGAAGAAGGTGAACACGGCCGCGATGTTCGGCTGCAGGATGCCGAAGCCCTTGGCGAGAAAAATGAGCAGCGGGATCGCCAGGATGTTGACGACCGAAGGCGGCTGCGGGAAGGGCAGGGCGACGCCGAGGTTCCAGGCGAACAGCCCGACGAACGGCCAGGCGGCCGCGAGCAGCAACAGAAACCAGACGGGCAGGGCCAGCCAGCCGGAGAGGCTGAGGGCCTGACGTTCTTCAACCGATGCGCGCATGAGGGAATTCCTCCGAAAAGCGATGAGGCATTCTAAAGCGTTTGCAAACGCGCAAGACTGCGCAACTGTCCGAAAAAAACGAGGCATCCCGTGCGGGAGGCCTCGTCGGTCGTCGCTACGGAATTACTGCTTGGCGGCCTTCACGTCGCCGTTGGCGCCGATACCCAGCGTATAGCCGAGCGAGACGTGGTGAAAGCGGTACAGCGTCTTGTCGGTGTGGATCGCAATACCGAAGGGCACGCTCTGTCCTTCCGCCAGCGCCAGATCGCCGTCGCCGCCGCTCAGTTTGCGCGTAAAGGTCACCGTCCACACGCCACCCTTGTTCTCGCCTTCCGCCTTGACCAGTGCCTTGCCATCCTTGTTCACGCGAGCCTCCGCGACGTGGCCGTCGAGCTGCACCGCGCCCTTGCCGCCTTCGCCGCTCTTCCACTGGAAGTAGTCGGTGTAGTTGCCGTCGGCCATGTTGGCGTTCGAGACGTACTTCTTCTTGTCCTTGTCCGCACCCGGCATCGAGCGCACGTCGGCGTGGCAGGTCGCCCAGCAGCCGACTTGTGCAGCCATCGGAACCTTGGGACCGACCAGCATCACGGCAGCCTTGACGGCGTGCTTGGGATCCTTCTCCTCGCGCGGTGCGTCGGCGGCAGCATCGGCCGGTGCCTTGAAGGTCAGGCGGATGTAGAGGTTGTCCTTGTCGTAGGCGCTCTGCACCGTGACCGGAAAGTTCATCGTCTTCGGCGCGCCGACCGGTTCCAGTTCTTTGCCGGCAAGCCGCTTCATGTCGAAGTTGAGGCCATTCTTCTCTTCATGGCAGCCGATGCAGCTCTCGCCCTTGTTGAGGCCGGTGCGACCGCTGTGGTCGGATTTCTTCATGACCCATTCGATCGGCGTGACGCCGGCGTGGAAAACCTGGATGTCCCGCTTCGGCACCTTGGCCCAGTCCGGGGCAGCATGCGCGAAAGGCGCGGCCATCAGCAGCGAGGCGGAAAGTGCGGCAAGCTTCAGGGTTGAGGTCATCTTGTCTCCTTTGTTGTGGGGGTGATCCTGAACTTTCAGCCTATCATCAAACGGTGACGAGATAAGTGGCTGATTAATCACGGCATGAGTGATGTGCGTGTCCGTGCTGGCAAGTGCCGCCGCGTTTCGGAGGATAATCAGCGTTCGCTGATCAACCCGCGCCAACAATGTCATCGCCGCCCAGCCACTTTCCCTCTTTCGCCGACATCACCCGCAGCTTCGCGCCCGGCTGGTTCGCTGCCGTCATGGGCAGCGGCGTGCTGGCGCTGACCACGCATTCGCTCTCGGGACGCTGGCCTTTCCTGTCGCCGGTCGCCTACGGGCTGCACCTCTTCAACCTGTTCCTCTTCGCGGTGCTGGCCGTGCCCTGGCTGCTGCGCTGGCTGCGTTTCCGCGAGGCGGCGATGA
>DAORCC010000271.1:0-2671 GCA_035345235.1 Azospira sp. | reverse complement strand
CACCGATTTCTTGTTGCGCGCCTGCAGGTACCACCACAGCGAGGTGCCCTCGTAGCGCTTGCGCCACTGGCGCAGCGGGTCGCCGCCATCGGGCGATTCGATCTTGATCACCTCGGCACCGAACTCGGCCATGATCCGCGCGGCAAAGGGCCCCGCGATCAGTGTGCCCAGTTCGAGCACCTTCACCCCGGCCAGGGGCTTCGTCGTTTGCGTCATCTTTTCTGGAACCGGAAGGAGGGAAAAATCAGCCGCTGACCACCTGGTTGCGGCCGCCGCGCTTCGCTTCGTAGAGCGCTGCGTCGGCACGGGAAAAGAGCTGGTCGAAGCATTCGCCCGGCTTCAGCGTGGCGATGCCGAAGCTGGCCGTGACCGGAATGCCGTCCGGATTCGCCGCGGCGATCTTCTCGCGCAGGCGTTCGGCACCAAGGCCGGCCTGGAGGGTCGTGGTACCGGGCAGCGCCAGCACGAACTCCTCGCCGCCGTAACGCACCAGCACCTGCTGGCCACGCACGATGCCGCGCAGGATGTCGGCCACGGCCACCAGCACCGCATCGCCGCGCGAATGGCCGTACTGGTCGTTGACCTTCTTGAAGTGGTCGATATCGACCACCAGCAGCGTCAGCGGCATCGCCTTCGCATGCGCCTCGTCGATCAGGCGCGGCATTTCCGCCATCAGGTGGTAGCGGTTGTGCAGCGAGGTCAGGCCATCGCGCAGCGCCATTTCCTTGACCAGCTCATGCTGCGCCGCCAGCTGGTCGAACAGTTCGCGCAGCATCAGCAGGTTGCCGAGGCGGGCGGCCAGCTCTTCCGCCACCACCGGCTTCGTCACGAAATCGTTGGCGCCGGCACGCAGGATGTCGACACGACGCGCCACGCTGTCGATCGACGACAGCGCGAGGATCGGCAGTTCGCCCTTGCGCCCCGGCAGCGCACGCACGGCGCGGATCACCGACAGCCCGGTCTGCAACCCTTCGAGCACGAAGTCGGTGACGACGATCTTGTAGTCCTCCCGCGCCAGCGAGGCGATGGCTTCTTCCGCCGTGCGGAAGCGCGAGACATGCAGCCCCAACCCCTCCATCACCTCGATGCAGAAATTGGCCGCGGTATCGCTGTCCTCGACGAGCAGCACGTGGCCGGACATGCGGCGGTTGGCGCGACGCTCCCACTGCTCGACGTACTGCTCCAGATCCTCGAGCTCGGCCTTCGGGAAGCAGTCGGTGACGCCGGCGGCAATCGCATCGTCGAAGACCCGCTTGTCCGGCGTCGCGGCCAGCATCAGGGCCGGCATGCCACCGGCCAGCCGGCGCTTCTGCGCCTCGCGGTAGAACTCGGTGCCGCGCATGTCGCCCAGCTCGAGCGAGAAGCAGAGGATGTCATAGCGCCCTTCGGCCAACGCCTTGAGCCCCGCCGCCGCGCTGTCGGCCATGTCGACCTCGACGTTGCGGCGAACGAAGACGGAGGCGATCACCGAGCGCTGGAAGCGCGAGGGGTCAATGAGCAGGGCCTTGAGCATGGCACATCGCTGTAATGGAGAGGGGCCTATCAAAGTATGACTGTTCCATCATACAGAAAACAGTGTGCAACACAGCGGCAAACGCTTCCGTCATGCGTTGCCGCTGGCGCCGCTGAAATCGGAGAAATCCAGCGCGGAAAGCAATCCACCATCAACAGCCTGTCTCTCGACGCGATCAAGCAACCATTCACGCTCGCCACGAACGAAATACCACGCCTGCTTTTCAATGCGAGGCCCCGGGAGTCCTTCGACAACATCACCCGTCAAGGTATCGGTCACATGATAGGAAGTCGAGCACTCGACCAAGGCGACAAATCGGTCATCGCGGGGATTCGGCTGGTCCTCGACGTGCACGAGTTCAACCCCTTTTAAAGAAAGGTCGAGAAGCACGGGTTTAAAGCCACGTTGAATCCAGATAGCAAAGGCCTCCTCTAGCCTTGTTCTCCACTGTGGCGTGAGTTCCTTGGCAATCCGGCTCGCATCGCGCTGCTGGACCGAGCGCCAGTATGGTTCGAACAATGCTTCGACGCGTGCCTTGATCGTCGCCGGCGACCAGAAAGCATCTTTATTGGCGGCAGCACACACAGTATCTTCGGCAACACCGATCCGATGGCGCAATCGTATCCGGGCGTAGACTGCCACGATGACAGCGCCGCCCAATGCCACCACCTGGATGAGCGCACCAATCACACCCAGTCCGCCAAGCACTCGCGGAACAAGAATGATCAGGAGGAGAAGGAGCCCCAGCACGCCCACCACCGCCCAGACTGTTGCTGCCGATGCACGTTTCGGCAACTCGCCGTCAGCAGGATGTAACCTATGACGGCGAAAACGTACTTGCATTGGGAACTTGCCTCATTGTCACCAGAAAAATGAAGCCCCCTTTCGGGGGCTTTCGGAATCGGGCAGGAGGTTACATCCGCTCGATCATCGCGTCGCCGAACTCGGAGCACGACACCTCGGTGGCGCCGTCCATCAGGCGGGCGAAGTCGTAGGTCACGACCTTGTCGCCGATGGCGGCTTCCATCGACTTGATGATGAGGTCGGCGGCTTCCTTCCAGCCCAGGTGGCGCAGCATCATCTCGGCCGAGAGGATGAGCGAGCCGGGGTTCACCTTGTCCTTGCCGGCGTACTTGGGCGCCGTGCCGTGGGTGGCCT
>DAORCC010000270.1:0-2690 GCA_035345235.1 Azospira sp. | reverse complement strand
CCGGTCGGCGAGGACATCGGCTTCCTGCCCGGCACCGAGGAAGAGAAGATGACGCCGTGGATGGGGGCGCTCGAGGACAACCTCGACGTGCTGAACAAGACCGACGAAGGGGCCGGCGACTGGGGTCGCGCGGCGACGATGGACCTCATCCGCAGCCGGATCAAGGTGAAATCGCTCAACTTCATGCGCGGCCGCACCTTCCTCAACAAGTACCTGATCATCGACGAGGCGCAGAACCTGACGCCGAAGCAGATGAAGACGCTGATCACCCGTGCCGGCCCCGGCACCAAGGTGGTCTGCCTCGGCAACATCGCGCAGATCGATACGCCCTACCTGACCGAGGGCAGTTCGGGACTGACCTACGTGGTGGACCGTTTCAAGGGCTGGGACCACTCCGGCCACATCACGCTGCAACGGGGCGAGCGTTCGCGCCTCGCCGACCACGCAGCGGAAGTGCTTTAGTCGCCTGTCAGAGAAGGCCCTGCGCGCGCAGGGCCTTGACGATCACGTCGGCGAACGTGGCGGAGGCCTCGCGGGCATCGGACGGCGCGAAGCTCTCGGTCGTTCCCGACCAGACCAGGTGCTCGCCAACGACCTGCCAGAGATTGGTTTCCAGCGTCACGATCTCGTAGTTGTAGGTCGTCGGTGGGGCCACCATCACCGATGAGTAGTACCCGTAGAAGCCGCGGCGGTAGCCGACATAGGGATAGATCACCGGCTGCGAGGGATAGACGGCGATCCGTTTGTCGACGCCGACGAGCCGCGTGGTCAGCACGCCATCGGCACCGGAGCGGGCGACCGCCGCCTTGACCGCCGGCAAGTCGCTTTCCGAGAGCCCGGAAACAAGTGAATAGCTCGGAATCGCCGTCACGCCTGCCGCCTGCAGGGTCCGCACGAACTGATCCTCGAAGACGCGCCGATTGGCACCATCCTCGCCGAAGCCCATCACCAGCACCCGCTGGAAACGCTCCCCCGCGTAATCGGCGTCCCGCCACGAATTGGTAATGCGGGTGTTCGTCGCACACGCCGACACCAGCAGCATGAGTAGCGCCAGCAGCAAACGTTTCATCGCGATCATTCTTGTCGGCATCCGTCCAGTTTAGGGCCGGGCGTCGTCTGATACAATGTCGCCCGTTGAAGCCGTGTCATCCGACACGGCTTTGTCGCTTCTGCAGTGGAGGTTCCGTGAAACGACGCGACTTCATCGCCGCAGCTGCTGCCATCGCCCTGCCTGCACTTGGCAGCAGCGAAGCAATCGCAGCACCGGCTAACAACAAGAAGAAACCCGTTGCCAAGCCGGCAGCGAAAAAACCGGCGAACGCGGGCAAGCCTGTGGCCGCCCCGGCGCAAGCCAACGAGACCCGCGTCGCCGCGGCATCGCTGCCGGAGGAGCCAGCGAGCCGCTGGCGCACCTACGACCTCGCGACGCGCATCGAGATCAGGCGATCGGTCGGCATCTCCCGCCTGTGGCTACCGCTTGCGATGTTCAAGGATACGCCCTGGCAGCGTGCGCTCGGACATACCTGGCAGGGCAATTTCGAGCGCGCCGGCATCTATCGCGATCCTGCCGCCGAAATGGAGGTGTTCACCGCCGAATGGCGGGATGGCGTCACCCCGCAACTCGAACTGGTGAGCAAGGTGGAAACGCAGGACCGCCATTTCGATGTAACGAAGAAGCATTGTGCACCGGAGCGTGGCGACATCCTGCGCCGCAACCTGCGCAGCACCGAACTGATGCCGCTCAACGACAAGACCCGGGAGATCGCCGAGCGCATCGTCGGCCGGGTCAAGGATCCGGTTGCCCAGGGCAAGGCCATCTACGACTGGGTGGCGGAGCGTGCGCTGCGCGACCCCGAAACGCCAGCGCTCTCCGCCGGTGGCATCGATACGCCCCAGCAACTGGCCAATGCCATCGGCCGTAATGCCGGCCACGCGCTTCTCTTCGTCGCGCTCAGCCGGGCAGTCGGCCTGCCCGCGCGCCCGGTTTTCGGGCTACGCTGCGATTACTCGAAGATTTTTCCCAGCCTGGGCGCCACCGGCGAACTGAACCGCGCCTTCCATTGCCGTGCCGAGTTCTATGCGCCCGGTTACGACTGGATTCCGGTCAACCCGGCCGACCTGCGGCAGGCGGTACTCGAAGAAAAGCTTTCGCCGGACGACGGCAAGCTCGCTGTGCTCAAGAAACTGCAGTTCGGCTTCTGGGAAATGAACTGGATCGGCCTCAACACCGCGCTGGAAGTCATACCGCGTGACAGCAAGGGAAACGCCATCCCGTTCCTGGCGACCCCGTACGTGGAGACCGCCGAGGGCGTACTCGATACCACCGACGCCGAACGCTACGCAGTCAGCATCCGCGCCAGCCGCACGGACAGCTGACACAATAGCCATTGGCTATCGAAACGTTCCTATAAATCAACTGGAGTATTGCACGGCGGCCAACGAAAATCGGTTCATGCACCTCGGATCAACGGGAGACCGATCATGACCAAGACCATCACCTTCGCCGCCTGCCACTTCACCGTCGCCTTCAGCGTCGCCTACTTGCTGACCGGCGACATCGGCGTCAGCAGCATCCTCGCCCTCGTCGAGCCGGCCTGCAACACCGTTGCCTACTATTTCCACGAACGCGCCTGGCTGCACTTCGGCCACCATGACACCGTCGCCACTCATTGATTGCGACCGCCGCCGTG
>DAORCC010000269.1:0-2694 GCA_035345235.1 Azospira sp. | reverse complement strand
GTGCTTGAACTGGAAGGCCACGCAGCCGTCGGTGCCCATGTTGCCGCCGTACTTGTTGAAGGCGTGGCGAACTTCGGCAACGGTCCGCGTCTTGTTGTCGGTCAGGCAATCGACCATCACCGCGGCACCGCCGATGCCGTAGCCCTCGTAGCGCACCTCGATGTAATCGACGCCTTCGAGTTCGCCGGTGCCCTTCTTGATCGCGGTGTCGATCTTGTCCTTGGGCATGTTCACCGCCTTGCCCTTGTCGATCGCCACGCGCAGGCGCGGGTTGAAGGCGGGGTCGCCGCCGCTCATCTTGGCGGCAACGGTGATTTCCTTGGCGATCTTCGAGAATGCGGCGCCACGCTTTTCATCCTGGCGACCCTTGCGGTGCTGGATGTTGGCCCATTTGCTGTGTCCTGCCATGACTGTCCTCTTGCTGAAAACGAGGCCGCGCCCGGAGGGGCGCGGCGATGGGCGCCATTATACCCGTAGGGGTTATTTCGCGCCCGTCGTCTCCTGCAGCGCCGCCTTGCGCGCTTCGAGCGTTTCCAGCTGCAGCTTGTAGGCGGCATAGTACTTGTAGATGTTGCGCACGTAGCCCACGGTTTCCTGGCCGACGCGCTCGGCGGCGACCAGCTCGACGTTGTTGAACCACTTGTCCGGGTCCAGCCCCTTCGCTTCCGCCTCCTTGCGCAAGCGGGCGATGCGGCCCGGTCCGGCGTTGTAGGCGGCGAAGGCGAACAGCGTGCGGTTGGTCTCGTCGAAGTCGGCGTTGTCGAAATAAACGTCCATCAGCTTGCGCATGTACTTGATGCCGCCATGCACGTTGGGCTCGGCCTGATGGATGTCACCGACGTCCAGTTCCTTGCCGGTGGCCGGCATCAACTGCATGATGCCGATGGCCCCGACGTGGCTTTTCGCCGCCTGGTTGAGCCCGGATTCCTGGAAACCCTGCGCGGCGACCATCAGGTAATCGAAGTGGTAGCGTTCGCCATAGACCTTGAAGAACTGCAGGGTCTGCTCGAAGCGCCGCCAGTCCGAATCTGCCGTCGGGTTGTTCATGGCCTGGAGGCGCTTCTGGTAACCGGCGAGCCGCTGCTCCGCGCTGCCCATCACCTTGCGATGAGCGGCAAAGAACTCGTTGATCTCGGCCGCCAGCTTCGGGTTGCCTTCGCGGAAGGCCCAACCGATACGGCCGCCGTCGCTGACCCGGATGTCCGCATGCACCTGCAGGTTGGGCAGCATGCCCGCCCACAGATTGGCCTTCCAGTCATCAACGACGATGATGCTGATCACACCGGCATTCAGCATGTCCATCATGTCCTCGTCCTCTAGCGCGTCGGGAACGAGGCGCAATTTCATCGCTGGCTTACCGGCCTGGCGGAAGGCGTCGTTGAGCTTCTTCAGGCTGGCGTGATAGCTGCTCGATGGCCGTACGTGGACTTCCTGGCCGGCCAGATCGTCGAGGGTGGCGAGCTGCGGCGAGGCGGCCCCCGTAACGATGACTTCGAAGACGTCGCGCTCATTGATCGGATTGGAAAAGTCGACATGCGCATCGCGCTCGGGCGTGATCGTCAGGTTGCCCGCGGCGATTTCGGCCTTGCCGTCGATCACCTTCTGCAGCAGCCTGTCGCGCGTGGTCGGGATGGCGTAGATCGTGAGCGGCCGGCTGCCGGTCTTGTGCTTCTTGTTCAGCCAGCGCTCGAAGTCCTGCAGGTGTACGGCGGTGAGTCCGCGCTGCACCCCCTTGTCGTTGAAGAACAGTGTCCGGCTGTAAGGGACGGCGACACGAATGATTCGGCGTTTCAGCATGGCGTCAAAGTCGCCCGTGTAAACCCGTGCTTCCATCGACAGCGCGGCTCGCTGTACTTTTTTTTCGGGGGCTGGCGGGGCCCCGGTGCTGGTGCCCGGGGCGAACAGCAGCGCAGTGGTCGCCAATAGCGCGAGCAGTCGCGAGTGAATTCTGGGGCGGGCCGGCATGACGTCGTTCTCCCGTGCGGGCACTGTTAGAATCCTTCAATCATACTCACCGACCCTCAGGGCTGCCATCATGATCGAACCGCTCGCCATCGCCCGCCATCAGACCACCGACATTTCCCTGCTGCCCGCGCTGGCCAACCGCCACGGCCTGATCACCGGCGCCACCGGCACCGGCAAGACGATCACGCTGCAGGTGCTGGCCGAGCGCTTCTCGTCGATCGGCGTACCGGTGTTCATGGCCGACGTGAAGGGCGATCTTTCCGGCATCGCGGCGGCCGGCGTCGAGTCGCCGAAACTCGCCGAGCGCCTCAAGTCGCTCAAGGTCGAAGGCTGGGCGCCGGCGAAATATCCGGCGGCACTCTGGGATGTCTATGGCGCCGCCGGCCACCCGGTGCGCGCGACCATCTCCGACATGGGGCCGATCCTGCTCGCGCGGCTGCTCAACCTGAACGACACGCAGGCCGGCGTGCTGCAGCTGGTGTTCAAGATCGCCGACGACCAGGGCCTGCTGCTGCTCGACCTCAAGGACCTGCGCGCGATGGTCCAGCACGTCGGCGAGAACGCGAAATCCTTCACCACCGAATATGGCAACGTTTCCGCCGCCTCCATCGGTGCCATCCAGCGCAACCTGCTGACGCTCGGCGAGCAGGGCGGCGACACCTTCTTCGGCGAGCCGATGCTCGACATCAACGACCTGATGCAGACGGTGGACGGCAAGGGCGTCATCAA
>DAORCC010000268.1:0-2718 GCA_035345235.1 Azospira sp. | reverse complement strand
AGGCCGAACGACTGGGTATGCAGGGTCTTGCCGCGGGCGGCGGAAAAACCGGCGAAGGCGGGATTGGCGGCCTTGGCCGCAGCGGCATAGGCGACGAGTTGATCCTCGCGCGGACCGGCAATGCCCGCCCCGGAAACGGACAGGGCGAGGACAGCGGCTAGGACGTGGGATAATGTAAGCGGGTTCATGGCGCACTCCTCTTTCGACTGGATGTGGTGCCACTATGACGGGCCGGGACTGAACGCTGACTGAACCGCGCGTTCACCTTCCGTTCACCTTCGCAAGGCTAAAAAGGGATATCCCGCCACACCGGAAATCCAGACATGATCCGTCGCCCCGCAAGCATCCTGTCATCGCTCATCGTCGCTGCTGCCCTGGCGGCTGGCAGCGCTGCGGTCATTGCCGACGAGGATCACGATCGCGCCCGACAGGCACTGGAGGCAGGCGAGATCCTGCCGCTGCGGACGATCCTTGAGCGCGTCGAGCGCAGCTACCCGGGGCAGGTAATCGACGTCGAGTTGGAGCGCGACCACGATTCATCGCGCTGGATCTACAGGATCAAGCTGCTGCAGAGCGGCGGTGCACTGATCCGGCTGAAGGTCGACGCCCGCGACGGCACACTCCTCGGCCACAAGGGGCGCCCGCCGCGCGGGGCGCAGGCGGAGAAGGACTGATGCGGATCCTGATCGTCGAGGACGAACCGACACTCCAGGCCCAGCTTGCCGAGGCGCTCGCTGCCGCCGGCTATGTGGCGGACCGGGCTGACAATGGCGTCGATGCGCACTTCCTCGGCGACAGCGAACCCTACGATGCGGTCATCCTCGACCTGGGGCTGCCGCGCATGGATGGCATTACCGTGCTGCGGAAGTGGCGTGCCACCGGCCGCACGATGCCGGTGCTGATCCTTACCGCACGTGACGGCTGGCACGAGAAGGTCGCCGGTATCGATGCCGGCGCCGACGACTACCTGACCAAGCCGTTCCACATGGAAGAGCTGCTGGCCCGGCTGCGCGCCCTGATCCGCCGCGCCGGCGGCCATGCCAGCGCCGAGCTCGCCTGCGGCCCGCTGCTGCTCGATACGCGCAACAGCCGTGCCACCGTCGATGGACAGGCGCTGTCGCTGACCAGCCACGAATATCGCGTGCTGTCCTACCTGATGCACCACCCCGGCGAAGTGATTTCGCGCAGCGATCTCGTCGAGCACATATACGCACAGGATTTCGACCGTGATTCGAACACCGTCGAGGTCTTCATCGCCCGTCTGCGCAAGAAACTGCCGCCCGACATGATCGAGACAGTACGTGGCCTCGGCTACCGCCTTGCCGTACCGGGCGGGAAAGAATGAGTCCATGGCGCACGTCGCTGCGCAGCCGGCTCGTCGTCGGCACCCTGTGCTGGGTCATCGCGACCGTCGCAATTGCCGGCTGGGCGCTCGGCAGACTTTTCCGTGAACACGTAGCGGCCCAGTTCCATGCCGAACTGCGCACGCACCTCGACCAGCTGACGGCGAACATTGCGCTCGACGCCAACGGCCGCCCCCTGCTCACCCTGCCACTCAGCGATCCACGCCTGAGCCGGCCGTACTCGGGTTGCTACTGGCAGGTCGATGGCTTCGGCCAGGGCGAAGGCCTGAAGGGGCAACTGCGTTCGCGTTCGCTGTGGGATCACGTGCTGTCCGTGCCACAGGACAAGCCTGCCGACGGGGAAATCCACCAGCACCGCATCGCCGGCCCCGACGGCCAGATGCTCGGCATGGTCGAACGCACGATCCACATCGACGATGCGGCCGACGGAAAGTCGCGCAGCTTCCGGTTGATCGCTGCCGCCGACGAAACGCAGATGACAGAACCGGTCGAGCGCTTTCACGGTGTCCTCTGGCTGTCGCTCGGCGTCCTCGTCGCCGGACTCGCGCTGGCCGTGCTGATGCAGGTCGTGGTCGGACTCGCGCCACTGGGAAAACTGCGGCGGGGACTGGAAAGGATCGGCAAGGGCGAAGCGCAGCGGATCGAGGGCGACTATCCGGCCGAGATCGCGCCGCTGGTCGATGAATTCAACAGCGTACTCGAGCAGAATGCGGCCGTCGTCGAGCGCGCACGCACGCAGGCCGGCAACCTCGCCCACGCACTCAAGACGCCGCTCAGCATCCTGGCCAACAGTACTGGCGGGCTGGATGATCCGCTGGCGCGAACGGTACGTGAACAGGTGGCCGGTGCGCGGCGACAGATTGACTACCACCTCGCCCGCGCGCAGGCAGCGGCGAACCGCCTGCCGGGCACCCGGACGGCACTGGCGCCCGTCATCGACGGACTGATGCGCGCCATGCACCGGCTCCATGCCGAACAGGCGCTCGACCTCGCCGTCCAGCCGATGGCGGACGCCCCCTGTTTTCACGGCGATGTGCAGGACCTGCAGGAAATGCTCGGCAACCTGCTCGAGAATGCCTGCAAATGGGCTCGCCATCGCGTTGAAGTGAATGCCGGTGTTGCCAAAGGAGTACTCTGGATCACCATCGACGACGACGGCAAGGGACTGCCCGCAGCACAGCGAAGTGCGGTCCTGCAGCGCGGCGTACGCGCCGATGAGCAGGTGCCGGGCAGTGGGCTGGGGCTCGCCATCGTCAGCGACCTGGCCCAGCTTTACGGGGGCAGCGTGTCGCTTGAGGACTCCCCGCTTGGCGGCCTGCGCGCACGGCTGACGCTGCCGGCCGCCCCCTGATCC
>DAORCC010000267.1:0-2738 GCA_035345235.1 Azospira sp. | reverse complement strand
GAACATCCGGAGATGCCGGCCGGCGCCGAGCAGGACATCCTCAAGGGCATGTACCAGTTCAGGAAGGGGGCTGCCTCGGAAGGCAAGAAGGCCGCACCGCGCGTGCAGCTGCTCGGATCGGGCACGATCTTCCGCGAGGTCATCGCCGCCGCCGAACTGCTCAAGCAGGACTGGGGTGTCGACGCCGACATCTGGGGCTGCCCGTCGATGAACGAACTCTCGCGCAACGGCAACGACGTCTCGCGCTGGAACCTGCTCAACCCGGCCGAGAAGCCGAAGCTGTCGCACGTCGAGGCCTGCCTCAACGACACGCGCGGACCGGTGATCGCCGCGACCGACTACGTGCGACTCTACTCGGAGCAGATCCGTCCGTTCGTCAATCGCCGCTACGTGACGCTCGGCACCGATGGTTTCGGTCGTTCGGACACGCGTGAAAAGCTGCGTCACTTCTTCGAGGTGAATCGCTACTGGGTCACGCTGGCCGCGCTGAAGGCGCTCGCCGACGACGGCGAGATCGACCGCAGCAAGGTCGCCGAGGCGATCCTGAAGTACGGGATCGATACCAACAAGCCGAACCCGATGTCGGTCTAAGGAGGAACCAGCATGAGCAATATCGTGGAAGTGAAGGTTCCGGACATCGGTGACTTCAGCGACGTGCCGGTCATCGACGTCTTCGTGAAGCCGGGTGACACCGTCAAGGTGGACGATGCACTGGTCACCCTCGAATCGGACAAGGCAACGATGGACGTTCCCTCCTCCGTGGCGGGCGTCGTCAAGGAAGTGAAGGTCAAGCTCGGCGACAGGATCTCCGAGGGCTCCGTGGTCGTGCTGGTGGAAACCGGCGCTGCCGCTTCAGCACCTGCCCCGGCTCCGGCTGCGGCAACCCCCGCGCCGGCGCCCGCTGCGCCCCCAGCACCCGTGGCCGCGGCGCCTGCTGCCGCCTCCGCCGGCCCGGTGGAAGTGAAGGTGCCGGACATCGGTGACTTCAGCGACGTGCCGGTCATCGACGTGTTCGTGAAAGTCGGCGACACCATCAAGGTGGATGACGCGCTGGTCACGCTCGAATCGGACAAGGCGACGATGGACGTGCCCTCCTCCGTGGCGGGCGTCGTCAAGGAAGTGAAGGTCAAGCTGGGCGACAAGGTCAGCGAAGGCGCGGTCGTCGTCATCGTCGAGCCCAGTGGTGGCGCCCCCGTGGCAGCGCCCCCCGCTGCTGCAGCGCCTGCACCCACACCGGCGGCGGCTCCGGCACCGGCCGCAGCACCCGCGGCGCCTGCCGCTGCCCCGGTCGCTGTCGCCCCCGCCCTGCCGCTCGGCAGCAAGGCCCACGCCAGCCCCTCGGTGCGCGCCTATGCCCGCGAGCTCGGTGCCGACCTCGCCAGGGTCAAGGCCACCGGCCCGAAGGGACGCATCCTCAAGGAAGACGTCACCGCCTTCGTCAAGGGCGTGCTCACCGCGCCGCCGGCCGCTGCGGGTGGTGCCAGCCTCGGCGGCGGCCTCGACCTGCTGCCCTGGCCGAAGGTCGACTTCGCCAAGTTCGGCCCGATCGAGACGCAGCCGCTGTCGCGCATCAAGAAAATTTCCGGCCAGAACCTGTCGCGCAACTGGGTCATGATCCCGGCCGTCACGTATCACGAGGACGCCGACATCACCGACCTCGAAGCCTTCCGCGTGCAGCTGAACAAGGAGAACGAGAAGTCCGGCGCCAAGCTGACCATGCTCGCCTTCCTGATCAAGGCCTGCGTCAAGGCGATGCAGAAGTATCCGGAGTTCAACAGCTCGATCGACGGCGACAACCTGGTGCTGAAGAAGTACTTCAACATCGGCTTCGCGGCCGACACGCCGAACGGCCTGGTCGTGCCGGTGGTCAAGAACGCCGACCAGAAGTCGGTGCTGCAGATCGCGCAGGAATCCGGCGAACTGGCCAAGCAGGCGCGTGACGGCAAGCTCAAGCCGGCCGACATGCAGGGTGCGTGCTTCACCATCAGCTCGCTCGGCGGCATCGGCGGCACCTACTTCGCGCCGATCGTCAATGCGCCGGAAGTGGCCATCCTCGGCGTCAACAAGTCGGCGATGAAGCCGGTGTGGGACGGCAAAGCTTTCGTGCCGCGCCTGATCCTGCCGCTCTCGCTGACGGCCGACCATCGCGTCATCGACGGCGCGCTGGCCACCCGCTTCAACGTCTATGTCGCGCAGCTGCTCGCCGACATGCGCCGAATGATCGTCTGAGGAGCCCGCGATGAGCCAACTCGTTGAAGTGAAGGTTCCCGACATCGGCGACTTCGCCGATGTCCCGGTCATCGACCTGTTCGTCAAGGTCGGCGACACGATCAAGGTGGACGACGCGATCGTCACGCTGGAGTCGGACAAGGCGACCATGGATGTGCCGAGCGACGTTGCCGGCGTCGTCAAGGAAGTGCTGGTCAAGCTGGGCGACAAGGTCAAGGAAGGCGTCGCGCTGATCAAGGTCGAGGCGTCGGCCGGCGGCACAGCCGCTGCCAGCGCCCCGGCCGCCGCACCGGCTGCCGCGCCGGCGGCTGCCCCTGCAACACCGGTGGCCGCTCCCGCTGCTGCCAGCCACGCTGGCGGTGCAGACATCGAGTGCGACATGCTCGTGCTCGGCGCCGGTCCCGGCGGCTACTCGGCGGCGTTCCGCGCCGCGGACCTCGGTCTCAAGACCGTGATCGTCGAGCGTTACGCGACGCTCGGCGGCGTCTGCCTGAACGTCGGTTGCATCC
>DAORCC010000266.1:0-2741 GCA_035345235.1 Azospira sp. | reverse complement strand
AGGCCCTGTGCGGCCTTGTCGTCCGGCCACATGATCTCGGCGCAGCGTTCGGCGATCTGTTGCGGCGTCAGTGTCGTCATGTGGCGATCACTCCCCGGTGAAGTTCGGCGCGCGCTTGGCCATGAAGGCGGCGACGCCTTCGCGGTAATCCTTGCTGCGCCCGAGCTCGGCCATGTAGTCGCGCTCGACGTCGAGCTGGGTTTCCAGCGTGTTGGTCGAGGCAGCCTGCACAGATTCCTTGATGCGGGCGTAGGCGCGGGTCGGGCCGATCGCGAACTGCTTCGCCACGGCGCCGGCCTGCGCTAACAGTTCCTCGTCGGCGACACACTTCCAGATCAGGCCCCATTCGGCCGCAGTCTCGGCCGGAAGCTTTTCGCCGGTCAGTGCCAGCGCCATGGCGCGGGCATCGCCGATCAGGCGCGGCGGGAACCAGGTGCCGCCGGAATCGGGGATCAGGCCGATCTTGCTGAAGGCCTGGATGAAGGAGGCGGACTTGGCCGCGAAGACCATGTCGCAGGCAAGGGCCACGCTGACGCCGGCACCGGCGGCCACACCGTTCACGGCGCAGATCACCGGCATCGGCAGGCGCTTGATCTGCAGGATCAGCGGCTTGTAATAGAGGTCGATCGATGCGCCGATGTCGGGCGGTGCTTCATCGGCGGCGACGCTGCGGTCGGAGAGATCCTGTCCGGCGCAGAAGCCACGGCCGGCGCCGGTGAGCAGCACGGCCCGGGCTTCCTTCGCGGCGCTGGCCAGCGCTTCGCGCAGCGCCAGGTGCATGTCGGGGTTGAAGCTGTTGAGGCGGTCCGGGCGGTTCAGCGTGATCGTCGCCACGCCATCCTCCAGACCATACAGAATGCTTTCTTCGGCCATCGGTGTCTCCGTTCGGGGCTTTTTTACGGCCCCTTGCCTTGGGGCGCATTTGGTGGTTTGATTATGGCACATCAAATGCGTTTGACAAAAACAAATTTGAACCCGGTGCGAAACTTGACCGACAATGACCTTCGGAGCCCGTCGAAACGGGCATCGACGACAAGAACCCCATGGAGACAGAGCGATGAGCCACCCCCTTTTCGACAAGCACCGCGCCACCCTCGACGGTGCCCTCAACGCGATCCGCACGCGTGGCTACTGGTCGGCGTACAACGAGATGCCGAGCCCCAAGGTCTATGGCGAAACGGCCCAGGCCGACGGCAAGGCGGCGTTCGACGGCTATCTCGGCAAGGAGTTCGTCCTCGACCAGCCGGGCAAGACGGGCACCGTGAAGACCGAGGCCTCGCCCTACGGCATCGCGCTTGACGTCAGCTACCCGAAGTGCGACGCGCAGGCGCTGATCGATGCCGGCCTCGCGGCCATGCCGGGCTGGCAGGCGATTGGCGCCGACGGGCGTGCCGGTGTCTGCCTTGAGATCCTCGACCGCCTCAACAAGCGCAGCTTCGAGATTGCCACGGCGGTGATGATGACCACCGGCCAGGGCTGGATGATGGCTTTCCAGGCCGGTGCGCCGCACGCGCAGGACCGCGGCCTCGAAGCTGTCGCCTACGCCTACAAGGAGCAGGCCGAGGTGCCGGCCGAGGCTCACTGGGAAAAGCCGCAGGGCAAGAACCCGCCGCTGGTGATGAAGAAGCACTTCGAGGTGGTCGGTCGCGGCGTCGCGCTGGTCATCGGTTGCGGCACCTTCCCGACCTGGAACACCTACCCCGGCCTCTTCGCCGCGCTCGCCACCGGCAACCCGGTGATCGTCAAGCCGCATAACAATGCCGTGCTGCCGGCCGCGATCACCGTCCGCATCGCCCGCGAAGTGCTCGCCGAGAACGGCCTCGATGCCAACCTGGTTACCCTGATGGCCACTGATAACCGTGCCGATACGACGGCGCTGGCCAAGCATCCGTCCGTGCGCTCGATCGACTTCACCGGTGGCAATGCCTTCGGCAGCTGGCTCATCGACAATTGCCGCCAGGCGCAGGTCTACGCAGAACTCGCCGGCGTGAACAACATCGTCATCGACAGCACCGACAACTACAAGGGCATGCTGCGCAACCTCGCCTTCACGCTCTCGCTCTACTCGGGGCAGATGTGCACGACGACGCAGGCCATCTTCGTGCCGGCGGGCGGCATCGACACCCCGGACGGCAAGGTGCCCTTCGATCAGGTCGCGGCCGATCTCGCTGCCGCCACCGAGAAGTTCCTCTCCGATCCTGCCGTGGCCACGGCCGTGCTCGGCGCCATCCAGAGCGACGACACGCTGGCGCGCATCGCGTCTGCCAGCCAGTGGGGCGAAGTGGTGCTGGCCTCGAAGAAGATCGAGCATCCTGAATTCCCGAAGGCCGAAGTGCGTACGCCCGTCCTGCTGAAGTGCGATGCCACGAACGAAGCGGCGTGGATGGAAGAGCGCTTTGGGCCGATCGCCTTCGTCGTCAAGGCGGCGGATACGGAGGCCGGCATCGCGCTGTCGGAGCGTGTCGTGAATACCCACGGCGCGCTGACGGTCGGCCTGTACACGACGCAGCAGTCGGTCATCGACGCGATGACCGCGGCGACCTGGCGCAGCAAGGTCGCCCTGTCGATCAACCTGACCGGCGGTGTCTTCGTGAATCAGTCGGCGGCCTATTCCGATTACCACGGCACCGGCGGCAACCCGGCGGCGAACGCCTCGTACGCCGATTCGGCCTTCGTCGCCAACCGCTTCCGCGTCGTGCAGCGGCGCTACCACGTCTGATGCGTTCCGAGCACCTGACCCT
>DAORCC010000265.1:0-2774 GCA_035345235.1 Azospira sp. | reverse complement strand
CCGCACTCGGCCACCGCCCAGTTCTTCATCAACGTCGTCGACAACGACTTCCTCGACTTCAAGGCACCGTCCGGCCAGGGCTGGGGCTACTGCGTCTTCGGCGAAGTGACCGAAGGCATGGAAACGATCGATGCCATCCGTGCCGTGCGCACCGGCAACAAGGGCTTCCATCAGGACGTGCCGGTCGACGACGTGATCATCGAGAAGGCCGAAGCGGTTTGATCCTCTTCGTTTCCGACCTGCACCTCTCGGCGCAGACCCCGGAACTCAACGCGCTCTTCCTGAAGTTTCTCGGCGGCCGCGCCCGTGCCGCCGAGGCGCTTTACATCCTCGGCGACCTCTTCGAGTACTGGGTCGGTGATGACGACCTCGACGACCCGGTGCATGTCGCCATCGTTTCCGCACTGCGCGAACTGGACACTGCCGGCGTTGCCGTAAGTGTCATGCGCGGCAACCGCGACTTCCTGCTCGGCGAGGGCTTTGCCGCCGCCTCCGGCGCCCGCCTGCTACCCGACCCCTACGTGCTGTCCACGCCGGAATGGCAATTCGTGCTCGCACACGGCGATGCCCTGTGCACCGACGACCGCGAGTACCAGGTTTTCCGTACCCAGTCGCGCAACCCGGAATGGCAGTCCGCTTTCCTGCAGAAGCCGCTCGCCGAACGCCACGCCATCGCCCGCGCGCTGCGCGAGAAGAGCGAAGCGGGCAAGGCCGACAGGGCCGGCCGCGCCGACTACCTGATGGACGTCAACGCCGGTGCCACCGAGGACTTCCTGCGCGAGCACGGCTACGCCACCTTCATCCACGGCCACACACACCAGCCGGCGACGCACGACCACATCGTCGACGGCATCCACGTCGAGCGCTGGGTACTGGCCGACTGGCACGATGGCAAGGGCGAATGCCTGGTCTGGGATGGCGAACGACTGCAGCGCGAGGTCCTGGCCTGAGCGGCCAGCACTTGACCTGCGCCGCCGCCTTCGGCAGAATTCGCCTTACCCCAAAGGGGAGTAGCTGGATCGACCGGTCGTCAATACGAGGTTTTCAATGAAATCCTCCGGCCTGTCGGGCAAGCGGCACAAGCAGCCTCAACGCTGCGCCGCCTCTGCAAGCGAGACCTTTGCCGCCCCGGCAAAGGTCTTTTTCGTTGACGTGCCGGTGTCGGCAAGGGGCTTCGACAGCAAGCCTTAACGATATGGAGCCGACACAATGAAATTCCCCAGCATTTCCAGTTTCGTCCGCCTTGCCCTGTTGCGCGGTCTGCTGCGCCTCGGCGGCTTTGTCCTGCGTCGTGCCATGGCGCCGGTGATGCGCCCGGCCACCGCCAGCACGCGACACACCGTGCACGACTCGCACCCCGCCGCGGCAGGCCGCGTCATCGACGGCGAGTTCCGCCGTATCGATCCTCGCCACAACAACAGCTGGTAAGGAGACCGCCATGGAAGGCATTGCCAACGGCTGGATGTGGGCCGGTTTCGCACTGTTCGTCATCGTCGCCATCACCGTCGACCTCGTCGCCCTCGACAAGAAGGGTTCGCATGCCGTCGGCGTCAAGGAAGCGCTCGGCTGGTCCGCCCTGTGGGTGGCGCTCGCACTGGTCTTCAATGCCGGCCTGTGGTTCTGGCTGGATGCCACGGCCGGCCGCGAGATGGCCAACCTCAAGGCCACCGAATTCCTCACCGGCTACCTGATCGAGAAATCGCTGTCGGTCGACAACATCTTCGTCTTCCTGATGATCCTCAGTGCCTTCGCGGTTCCGGCGGAACTGCAGAAGCGGGCGCTGATCATCGGCGTCATCGGCGCCGTTGTCCTGCGCGCGATCATGATCCTGATCGGCGCCTGGCTGATCGCCCAGTTCCACTGGATCCTCTACGTCTTCGGCGCCTTTCTGCTGCTCACCGGCATCAAGATGATCTGGGCCGCCGATCACGAGCCGGACCTGGAGAAGAACCCGGTCCTGAAATGGATGCGCGGCCACCTGAAGATCACGAAGGAGTTCGTCGGCGAGAAGCTGACGCTGACGCAGGACGGTACCCGCTGGTTCACGCCGCTGTTCGTCGTCGTCGTGCTGATCGGCATCACCGACGTGATCTTCGCGGTAGACTCCATCCCCGCGATCTTCGCCATCACCACCGACCCCTTCATCGTCATGACCTCGAACATCTTCGCGATCCTCGGCCTCAGGGCGCTGTACTTCCTGCTCGCCGACCTCGCCAGCCGCTTCCACCTGCTCAAGTACGGCCTGGCGCTGGTGCTCATCTTCATCGGCACGAAGATGCTGATCGTCGAGTGGTTCAAGATTCCGGTCTTCCTCTCGCTCGGTGTCGTCGGCGCCATCCTCGCCATCTCCATGGCCGCCTCGTGGCTGATTCCCGAGAAGAAGGAATCCGCCGGGTGAGCGACCGCGCACAGGAGATTCTCCGCACTACCTTCGGCTACCCCGCCTTCCGGGGTCGCCAGCAGGAAATCATCAGCCACGTCGCCGGCGGCGGCGACGCGCTGGTGCTGATGCCGACCGGCGGCGGCAAGTCGCTGTGCTACCAGATCCCGGCCCTGCTGCGCCCCGGTGTCGGCATCGTCGTCTCACCGCTGATCGCGCTGATGCAGGACCAGGTCGACGCGCTGCTGCAGGCCGGCGTGCGTGCGGCCTTCCTCAACTCGACGCTGGACTGGCCGGAGGTGCAGGAGATCGAGCGCAGGCTGTTCTCGGGTGGAGACAATGGACTCGATCTGCTCTACATCGCCCCCGAGCGGCTGGCCGGCGAGCGCAGCGC
>DAORCC010000264.1:0-2782 GCA_035345235.1 Azospira sp. | reverse complement strand
TGTTCGCCGTCAGCACTCGTGAGACAAAGTTAGGGACTTCCCGAAAGGAGGATTTCTGGTTCATCGTAGCCGCAAGGAGCGAAGATGAAACAGAAATCCGGGCCGCGTAAACCGCCGGCTGAGCAAGTGTTGAAGGACATTCGACGCCAGACGCGTCGGCAGTACTCGGCGGAAGAGAAGATCCGCATTGTGCTGGAAGGGTTGCGCGGTGAGGAGAATATCTCCGAGCTGTGTCGCCGCGAGGGCATTGCCGCCTCGATGTATTACGGCTGGTCGAAGGAGTTCCTGGAAGCCGGCAAACGCCGCCTGGCAGGCGACACGGCCCGTGCTGCGACCTCCAGTGAAGTTAAGGATCTCCGCCAGGAGGCCGCGGCCTTGAAGGAGGCCGTGGCCGATCTGACCCTGGAGAACCGTCTGCTCAAAAAAAGTATGAACGGAACTGGGGAAGACGAGGCATGAGGTACCCAGCTTCCGAGAAGGCCGAGATTATCAGGCTGGTCGAGCAGTCGCACTTGCCGGCCAGGCGCACGCTAGAAAAACTCGGTATCCCACCCGCTACGTTCTATCGCTGGTACGATCGTTATCGGGAGGGCGGTGTTGAGGCACTGGCCGATCACCGATCGCGGCCAGATCGGGTCTGGAACCGCATTCCCGACGATGTCCGCGGTCAGATCGTCGACCTGGCGCTGGAGCTGCCGGAACTGTCGCCGCGCGAACTGGCCGTCCGGTTCACCGACGAGCGGAAGTACTTCGTGTCGGAAGCTTCGGTCTATCGGCTGTTGAAGGCGCACGACCTCATCACCAGCCCGGCCTATGTGGTGATCAAGGCGGCGAACGAGTTCAAGGACAAGACCACCGCCGTCAACCAGCTCTGGCAGACCGACTTCACCTACCTCAAGATCACCGGTTGGGGTTGGTACTATCTGTCGACCGTCCTCGACGACTTCTCGCGATACATCGTGGCCTGGAAACTCGGACCGACGATGTGCGCCTCGGACGTCACGGCAACCCTCGACCAGGCGCTCGCGGCTTCCGGCCTTGATCGCGCCACCGGCGTACACCGGCCGAGGCTGCTGTCGGATAACGGTTCGTCATATGTGGCGAGCGATCTGTCCACCTGGCTCGAAAACAAGAATATGCAGCATGTGCGCGGTGCGCCGTATCATCCACAAACACAAGGCAAGATCGAGCGCTGGCACCAGACCCTGAAGAACCGCATCCTGCTCGACAACTACTATCTGCCTGGCGACCTCGAACGGGAGATCAACGCCTTTGTCGAACACTATAATCACGTCCGCTACCATGAAAGTATCGACAACCTCACGCCTGGGGATGTCTACTTCGGAAGAGCAGAGACAATCCTTGCCGAACGTCGACGCATCAAACTCGCTACCATCGCAAACCGCCGCTTGCAGCACCGACTGCAGGCCGCTTAAACTCTAACCCCTGATGAACCAGAGCCTCCCTTCGCAGAACGCCTGATCAGTCTCAAATCGTCTGACGACGCACAAGGCGGACACTTGCTTTGCCGCATCGACGAAGACTTTGCCCAGCGTTGAGAGTACGCCTTCGTCCGCCGCGGCGGGGGTTTTGTCGGAGTCGACGACCAGATCCAGGAAGCGCTGTCGCGTGGGCGCCATCACACGAAAGTGGCCGATCGCCGCACCCTGGAAGGGCTCATAGATTGGAATCCCCTTTCTATCAGCAATGTCCTCCAAGGCAGCCAGGTTACCATACACCGACCTCAGCGCACGACGCAGGTTCTCGACATTACTGTAGTTCTTGAACCGAGGCAGCAGTTCCGCCGCATAGATCCATGGCCGAAGCATCCACAAGGCGCCTACGTCGAAATGCTCCAGCACGGCCTGAAGGCCGACGGCGTGATCCCCTTCGTTGTGCGTTGCCACAACGTGGTCGACAAGCGCGGGACCACCGTAGAAGACGTTGATGTGCTTAACGACAGCGTCGCCGGTGGCCTGAAATCCACCATCAACCACGTGGACGTACTGCAGCCCCCCGATCTCGTAACGGATGCAGATGGCGTCACCGCTGCTCTTGGCCTCGACATTCAGGAAATCGATTTCGAAGAAGTCAGCCAAGAGAGCCTCCACTTGTTGATAAGGTTCGAACCATGGTCCTCATGGTTCCCCTTCTGCTGATTTGGTACTGCGCGATCGCTTGGGGGAGCCGCTGGGCGACGGCTTGGAGGACGCGTCAAGGCTATCGCAGCACGCCAACAATGCTCGCGCGTATTGGTCCCCCGCACCCCGGACCCAACCGTCATGAACAATGAACATCCACCCGATGATGGCGGCGATGTCGACACAGACCGCGCCAAGCGCAGCCGGTTTCACCGCTGACAAAGCTCCCAGGAGAGGCTTAGCGGATAGACTTGCGAGGGCCGGAAACAGCGACTCGTTCTGCCACAGGATCGCGAGAAGGGAGATCAGCAGAGCCGTGAGACATGCGGTCACACCGATCGGTTTCAATCCTCGGAGGTTACGCCGGAATCCATACTCGGCATTTTCTTTCTCAACGAGCGGAAACGCTTTTCCGCGGCATCTTTCCTGCAGCCACTTGACTGCCGACGCGTACATGCCGTCCGCAGCCTTGGGGTCAGCCGCCTCCTGCTGCTCTGTAGGAGTGACGAAGAGAGGAACGTTGCGCGCGAAGAACGCATGATACCTCGCGCGCACGGGCGGCGGCAAATTATCGTCACGATGGCGCAGCCAGATCGTGGTCGGCCATCCGCCCCACGCTCCGAGCAGACGCTTTTCCACCT
>DAORCC010000263.1:0-2805 GCA_035345235.1 Azospira sp. | reverse complement strand
GTCTGGTCGCTGGTGGTGCCAAAGGTCGCGAGGAGGGGCGCTTCGAGGTAATTGCTCGTGATGTCGGTTTCGGTGGATGGCGCCACCGGGTCGCGGCTCTGTGCCGGCAGCCGCTCGCCGCCGAATACCAGGACGGCGTAGCAACCGCTCTCGCCGTTCACCTTCACCGGGCTGGCGAGCTTGGCATAGAGCAGGTTGTTGCTCCAGTTCTTGAAGAAATTCCTGTTGTAGCCGGCGACGCCGCTGTCGAGATAGATCTTGGCCAGCGAACCCGCCGTTTCGGCAATCGGATCGCCAACCCCCTTGTTCGTCGAGGTTGCCGGCAGCGCCAGCGGCGTCAGGGTGTTGAGGTGGGTCGCGACGTTGTTGAGCATGGCTTCGACGTCGGTCTTGAAGTCGGTACGTTTCCTGATCGGACCGAAGATGTCGGCACTCGTCACCCAGAGGGCGCTGTCGTTGTTGGTGCCGTTGCCGCGCGTGACCGCATCGGCGACCGTGATCGTCGTGTTTCCGGTACCCAGCGCACCAATGCCCTCAAGATAGGCTGCGGCGGCATCGGCCGCACTGCCGGGACATTCGCCGCCGCCCGCATTGCGGTTCTGCCCGTTGATCGGCCGGCCGGCGGAGAAGATCACGGCAAGCGGGCGTGCATGTGGCGTCGCGCCGGCCAGCACCTGCCCCGACGGCGTCTGGACGATGAACTGGCCCGGGGTGTCCCAGTTGTAGACGTCCGCCTTGTTGTCATTCTTGGCGCGGCCGGAGACGGCGTACCAGAGGCATTCGCCGTCGCCATCACGAAGCGGGGGCAGGCCGAGCGTCTTCCACGGCAGCCGCCCGACGACCGAGACGTCCTTCAGTCCGCAGTTGTCAGCCGGCGTGTATTCGCCATCGTTGTTGGTGTCCGGACACGGGAGGTAGCCGGCCAGTTCGCCGGGGTGGGTTTCCTTGTAGGTGGCGGCGTAGCCGATCAGGGCCGCCTTGGCCTGGGCCAGGACGGCGGCACTGGCACTGTCCTGGTCGGTACGCAGGCTGACCGGCGAGCGGATCGAAAACAGCCCGAAAAAGATCAGCGCGGCGATGATGACCATGAGCAGCAGGCTGGCGCCGCGCTGCCGGTGCCGCATCCGCGGGTGGGTTGCTCGCATCATGTCCCCTGCCGTCCGGGTGCGGCGGCGTCAGGGCCGGGTCGGCCCGGCGGTGCGCTTGTGCACGACGATCGTGCCGTCGCCGAGCGGGCTGGCGGTTTCCTGCGTGCTGCGGTTCAGCGATTCGCCGACCTTGACGCTGGCACGCGGGTCTTCGCTCGATTCGATCATCACGCGCTCGGCACCGCGGGCATCGGGGTGGGCAACGACGCCGGTGCGCGTCTCGTTGTCGTTCTGCGCCTGACCGTTGATCCAGGTCGTCCGCTTGCCGGTACTGCGGCGAACCTGCCCGTTGACGAGGATCTGTGGCTCCTCGTTGTTGGTCTGGGCTTCCAGCGTGTTCAGTGCGCGCTGGCGGTCGAGCAACTCGCGCTTCTCCGGCGTCAGCAGCAGGCGCCCCAGCGGTTCGGGGGCCGGCTGGGCGAGTGCGGGCACGGCGGCTGCCGCAAGCATGCACAGCAGCGCGATCCGTCGCGAATGATGCTGGTTCAAGAGGCCCCCTTCGCTGGCAGGATGGTGATCCATTCGAGCTCGCAATCGGCGCCGAGCAGCGCGGTCTCGCCGCTGGCGGCCGTGCTGCGCGGAATGCGGGTCAGGTTGCAGCTGCGCACGCGTACATAGGCCTTGGCCTTGCTGCGCAGGTCGTTCACAAAATTCAGCAGGTCGTTCTCATGCAGCAGCTTCATCTGCAGGCGCATGGCGCTGCTCTTGAAAGCGTAGCCGCCGGCACTGCCTTTTTCCAGCGATTGCTGCGGCGAGAACTCGTACTGCACGTCGATCAGCTTGCGGGTGTCGCGGATTTCCTTGATCAGTTCCACCCAGTCGAGGCGCTGCTCCTCGCCGATGATGCCGCGCGCACGCAGGTTGCTGAAGAGCGCGGCCTTCTGCTTGATCTCGCTCTCTTCCGAACGCACCTGCTTGAGCTTGCCTTCGAACTCGTTCAGCTGGGCGCGTGCGGCGGCTTCCGCACGAATCGACGCGAGATGCTGGCGATCGGCGAACCACGCCAGCGCAGCGCCTGCTGCGATCATGAGTACAGCGGCCAGGAGGCTGGCCTGGATGCGTGAGAAATCGGCGCGGTCGAAGGTCATAGGGGGTTCTTCCGGTTGATCTCCAGCGCGTAGGGCCGAACCCCGGTGTCGCCGGCGATTTCGGCGCCGCTCCTCAGCGATTTCCCGGAATCGATGTCGAATGGCTGCTGCGTGACCTTGACCTCGAGCGCCGGATTGGCACGCAGATCGGCGACAAACTGGTCGAAGGCGGCGAGGGTCTGGCGTGGGGTTGCCCGCGCGCCCAGGCTGATCGTGCCCCGTACCTGCGCGAGCTGGCCGCCCAGGGGCAGTGCTGCGCCGCTGGCGCTGGCCGGCATGGCGCTCGCCGGTGTCGGGCCGCCGGAGCGCCAGACGATGGCGTCGATATCGACGCTGGGCGATTTCGTCAGCGCTGCCGAGAGTTCGCGGTAGAAGGTTTCGGGCGAACTGCCGCCGCCGCGTTCCAGTTCCGCGTAGCGGTCGATGATCTGGCGCAGCGTTTCGTTGTTGGTCGGTACCGGCGGGAAGGTGCGGCGGATTTCCTCGTAACGCTGTTGCGCTTCGCGGGCCTGTCCGGTGATCGCAGTCGCTTTTGCATTGAGACTGACGGCGCTGTAGAACTCCTTGGC
>DAORCC010000262.1:0-2809 GCA_035345235.1 Azospira sp. | reverse complement strand
GCGTTGGCCTTGCCGTCGACCGGCGGTGCGGCGAGGCGGATCTTGAGGGCGTCGCCGTGTTCGCCGGCGACTTCCGTCTTCTTCGCGCCGGGCTGGATGTGCAGCGTCAGCGTCAGGCGCTCGCCGCTGCGCTTCAGCCAGACCGGGTCGCTCACAGCAGCAGGAGCAGCATCTGCAGGAGGACGATGGCGAGCAGCGGCGAGAGGTCGATGTTGGCGATCGGTGGCAGGAAGCGCTGGATCGGCTGCAGGATCGGGCGTGTCAGCTGCATGACCGGGTAGCCGAGCGGGGAATGCGGATTGACCCAGGACAGGACGGCCTGCAGGAAGAGCGCGCCGATGAAGACCCAGATGGCGATGCGCAGGGTGCCGAGCAGGCCGTGCCACAGCACGAGCAGCGCCAGCGTTCCCTGATCGACCGCAGCCGGGCTGCCGCGTAGCAAGAACACGGCGAGGACCAGTACGCACTGCAGCAGCCAGGCGGGCAGCAGGCTGGCGAGGTCGAGCCCGCCGAGACCGGGCACCACGCGGCGCAGGGGCTTCACCGCCCAGTTGGTGAGCTGCACGACGAAGGTGCCGATCTGGTTGCCGAAGCTGACGCGGTTGAGCTGCATGAAGAAGCGCAGCAGCAGGAGCAGCGTGAAGAAGCCGGCGATTGCATCGACCAGGTAGATAAGTGCCTGCATGTCAGGCCTCCAGAAGGGCCGCCCCGCGTACGAGCGGCGGGGGCAGTGAATACGGTGGGCGTTGGGGCTGCTGCATGTCAGTCCTTGCCGAGCTGTTCGCCCAGCTCCCGGCCGCGCGCATCGGCAGCCTTGACGCCGGCGACGATGCCGGCCTTGACGCCGCACTCGCCCATTTTCTCCAGCGCTGCGAAGGTGGTGCCACCCTTGGAGGTGACGCGTTCGCGCAGCACGCTGGCCGGCTCCGGCGAATTGGCCGCGAGCTTGGCCGCGCCGAGCGTGGTTTCGATGGCGAGCTGGCGCGCCTGTTCGGGCGTGAAGCCGAGCTCCTCGCCGGCCTGCTGCAGCGCCTCGATGAACAGGAAGACATAGGCCGGGCCGCTGCCGGAAACGGCGGTGACGGCGTCCATCTGCGCCTCCTGGTCGATCCACACGGTGCTGCCGACGGCCTGCAGCACGCGCTCGGCGTTGGCACGGCCGGCGGCATCGACTTCCGGCAGCGCATGCAGGCCGGTGACGCCGGCACCGATCAGCGCCGGCGTGTTCGGCATGGTACGCACGAGCAGGCGATGGCCACCGAGCCAGCGCGACATGTCGTCAAGGCGCAGGCCGGCAGCGATGCTGACGACGATTTGCTTATCGAGGTGCGCGGCGATCGGGGCGCAGGCCTCCTTCATCTGCTGCGGCTTGACGGCGAGCACGATGACGTCGGCCGCCCAGGCAGCCGCTTCGGCCGCGGCATAGGTACGCACGCCGTAATCTGCGGCGAGTTTCGCGCGGTTCTCGGCGTTGAGTTCGACGACGGCGATATCGCCGGCCGCGAAGCCCTTGCTGACGAGCCCGCCGATGAGGGCATTGGCCATGTTGCCGCCGCCGAGGAAGGTGATCTTCATGCCTTGCTTCTTTCTCCAAAAATGGCGGTGCCGACGCGCACCATCGTCGCGCCTTCGGCGATGGCCGCCTCGATGTCGTGCGACATGCCCATCGACAGGGTGTCGAGCGGCAGGCCCTCCGCACGCAGTTGTTCGTACAGTTCGCGCAGCTGCCGGAAGGGTCGCCGCTGCGCCTCGACATCCTCGGCCGGCTCGGGGATGCACATCAGGCCACGCAGGCGCAGGTTCGGCAGCGCTGCGATGGCCTTCGCCAGCGCCACGGCCTCTTCCGGCGCGCAGCCGCTCTTCGAGGCCTCGCCGCTCACGTTCACCTGCAGGCAGACATTGAGCGGCGACTTGCCGGCCGGTCGCTGTTCGGAAAGACGCTCGGCGATCTTCATGCGCTCGACTGAATGCACCCAGTCGAAACTTTCGGCGACCGGCCGCGTCTTGTTGCTCTGCAGCGGGCCGATGAAATGCCATGCAAGCCCGAGCGATTCCAGTTCGGCGACCTTGGCGACGCCTTCCTGCACGTAGTTCTCGCCGAAGGCATGCTGCCCGGCAGCGGCAGCGAGGCGAACGCATTCGGCCGGCCACGTCTTGCTCACCGCAAGCAGCGAAACGTCCTTTTCATCTCGGCCGGCAGCCCGCGCAGCGGCCGCGATGCGGGCATGAACGGCTTGCAGGTTGGCGGATATTGGCGTCATAATCGACCGGTCTATGTAACCTGTTCGGGGCGCACGAAGTATAGCAGTTGCGCCCTGTCACCCGCCCGAGGACAACCCGCGATGGACATCACCGAGCTCCTGGCTTTCGCCGTCAAGAACAAGGCTTCCGACCTGCACCTCTCCGCCGGCCTGCCACCGATGATCCGCGTCCATGGCGACGTGCGCCGCATCAACCTGCCTGCCATGGAACACAAGGATGTCCACGCCATGGTGTACGACATCATGAACGACGGGCAGCGCAAGATCTACGAAGAAACGCTGGAGTGCGACTTCTCGTTCGAGGTGCCGAACCTCGCCCGTTTCCGGGTCAACGCCTTCAACCAGCATCGCGGTGCCGGCGCCGTGTTCCGGACCATTCCGTCGAAGGTGCTGACGCTCGAGGAACTCAACTGCCCGAAGATCTTCAAGGACATCTCCGAGTATCCGCGCGGCGTGGTGCTGGTGACCGGCCCGACGGGTTCCGGCAAGTCGACGACGCTGGCGGCGATGGTGAACCACATCAACGAGAACGACTACGGCCACATCCT
>DAORCC010000261.1:0-2824 GCA_035345235.1 Azospira sp. | reverse complement strand
CCATCGGCGAGCGCTACGCGCGCCGCTACATGCTCACCGCCGAGCGCTTCTCGGCGTCCGAGGCCTACCGCATCGGCCTGGTGCATGAGATCGTGCCGGACGAGGCCGGTCTCGACGAGGCCGTCGGCGAAGTGGTCGACGCGCTGTTGAAGAACGGGCCGAAGGCCCAGGGCGAGTGCAAGGCGCTGATCCGTGTTGTTTCCGGTCAGCCGATCGACGAGGCAACAATCGAGGAGACCGCGCAGCGCATCACGCGCGTGCGTGCCAGCGCCGAAGGAAAGGAAGGCCTCACTGCCTTCCTGGAGAAACGGAAACCGAACTGGATTAACAGCTAAACGCTTTCGACGCAGAGCTCGCAGAGACACAGAGGACGCAGAGGAAAGGCGTTTCTCAATATGTATTCCTGCGATCTCTGCGCCTCTGCGCCCTCTGCGTCAAAGGAGTTTTATGTTTAACAAGCTACTGATTGCCAATCGCGGCGAGATCGCCTGCCGCGTCATCAAGACCGCCCGCCGTATGGGCGTGCGCACCGTCGCCGTCTATTCCGAGGCCGACGCCAATGCGCGCCACGTGCGCCTCGCCGATGAGGCCGTGTGCATCGGCCCGGCGGCCGCGCGCGAATCGTACCTGGTCGTGGACAAGATCATCGATGCCGCCAAACGGACCGGTGCCCAGGCCATCCATCCGGGCTACGGTTTCCTCTCCGAGAACGCCGACTTCGCCGAGCGTTGCGCGACGGAAGGCCTGATTTTCGTCGGCCCGCCGGCCGCATCGATCCGCGCCATGGGCTCGAAGTCGGCGGCGAAATCGCTGATGGAGAAGGCCAGTGTGCCGCTGACGCCGGGCTATCACGGCGACAATCAGGAGCCCGCCTTCCTCAAGGCGCAGGCCGACGCCATCGGTTACCCGGTGCTGATCAAGGCCAGCGCCGGCGGTGGCGGCAAGGGCATGCGACTGGTCGAGAAGGGCGAGGATTTCGAGGCGTCGCTGGCGTCGTGCCAGCGCGAGGCCAAATCCTCGTTCGGCGACGACCGCGTGCTGGTCGAGCGCTACGTGACGCGGCCGCGCCACATCGAGATCCAGATCTTTGCTGACAGCCAGGGCAACGGTGTTTACCTGTTCGAGCGCGACTGCTCGGTGCAGCGCCGCCACCAGAAGGTGCTGGAAGAAGCGCCTGCGCCCGGCATGAGCGAGGCACGCCGTCGTGAGATGGGCGAAGCCGCCGTGGCGGCTGCCAAGGCCGTCGGTTACGTCGGTGCCGGTACCGTTGAATTCATCGCCGAACAGGACGGCCGGTTCTACTTCATGGAAATGAACACCCGCCTGCAGGTCGAGCATCCGGTGACCGAGATGATCAGCGGGCAGGATCTGGTCGAGTGGCAACTGCGCGTCGCTTCCGGCGAAGCGTTACCGCTGCGCCAGGACCAGCTGCAGATCCGCGGCCACGCGCTGGAAGCGCGCATCTATGCCGAGGACGCGAACAAGGGTTTCCTGCCGTCCACCGGCAAGCTGGTGCATCTGTCGCCGCCGGCCGAGAGCCTCAACGTGCGCGTCGACACCGGCGTCGAGGAGGGCGACGAGATCACGCCGCACTACGACCCGATGATCGCCAAGCTGATCGTCTGGGACGAGCACCGTGACGGCGCGCTGGCGCGCATGCGCCGCGCGCTCGCCGACTACCGTGTCGTCGGCGTCACGACCAACATCGATTTCCTGTCGCGTCTTGTGGCCTGTCCGGCCTTCACGAGTGCCGACCTCGACACCGGGCTGATCGAGCGCAGCCGCAGTTTCCTTTTTCCGGAAGCGGCAGCAACCCCGAAGGAAGTACTGCAGTTGGCCGCAGTTGGCGAGCTGCTCTACGAAGCGCATCAGGCCCGCGAGCAGGCGAAGGGCAGCGGCGATCCCTGGTCGCCCTGGCATGCCCGCGACGGCTGGCGCCTCAACCTGCAGGCGAACCGCATGATCGGCTTCCGCGATGGTGAAGCGCTGGTCGAGGTACAGGTCGCCTATGGCCGCGATCACTGGCAGCTTTCCGTGCAGGGCGAAACCGTGCTGGCCCGCGGCAGGAAACTTGATGGCGATCGCTTTGCCGTCGAACTCGATGACCGCCGGCTGATCGCCAGCGTCATCGCCACCGGCACCAAGCGTCACGTCTTCCTCAACGGACAGACCTGGGTCGTCGAACGCGACGATCCGCTGCATCTGGTTGAGGCCGGTGGTGCCCATGGCGGAGGCCTGACCGCGCCGATGCCGGGCAAGGTCGTCGCGCTGCTGGCGCAGCCGGGGGCGAAGGTCGAGAAAGGCGCGCCGCTGCTGATCCTGGAAGCGATGAAAATGGAGCACACCATCACCGCGCCGAAGAACGGCACGGTCAAGGCCTTCTGCTACGCTGCCGGGGATCAGGTGGCCGATGGCGCCAGCCTGGTGGAGTTTGAAGAGGAGAAGTAGATGAGCCTGCCGAGAAGCGTGAAGATCGTCGAGGTTGGCCCGCGCGACGGCCTGCAGAACGAGAAGCAGCTGGTGCCGACCGAGGTCAAGGTCGAACTGATCGAGCGTCTTGCCGATGCCGGCCTGCAGGTTGTCGAGGCAACGTCCTTCGTCTCGCCGAAGTGGGTGCCGCAGATGGGTGACAACGCCGAGGTGATGAAGGCTGTGCACAGGAAGGAGGGCGTCGTTTATCCGGTGCTGGCGCCGAACCTGAAGGGCTTCGATGCTGCGGTCGAGGCGGGTGCGACCGAGGTCGCCGTGTTCGGCGCCGCCTCCGAAGCTTTCTCGCAGAAGAACATCAACTGTTCGGTCGCCGAGAGCATCAAGCGCTTCGAGC
>DAORCC010000260.1:0-2834 GCA_035345235.1 Azospira sp. | reverse complement strand
TAGCGGTGGGGTTTCGAACGTGACCTCCGAGCAACTACCCGCAGCACGACTTGCCGGAAACCTGGATCGGCGGGCATCACTTTGCCAGACCGCCAATCACCTCCTGCTGCGTGTTCCAGTCATCCGGCAGTTGATTCTCAACGAAGAACAACAGCGACAGACCGACCGGCTGCCGACCACGGGCGATGTCCTCGACGATATCCGGTGCCAGCCGGGCGAGCTTGAGCATCTTTTGCATCCGCGCCAGTCCCATCTTTTCGGCCTTGGCCAACTCGGTCATGTTCTTCACCCGGCCGGAGTCCAGCATCTCCTGCCAGAAGAATGCCTTGGCCAGCGCCGCCATCAGATTCTCATCGACGGATGTGGGACGACCAGGATTCAGCGGCGATGCCATTCGTCCCGGCGGCGTCGGCTCGACAACCACCTTGCGCGCCTTGTGCCGCACGAAGCGCACCGGGATGAACGTGGTCAGCTTGATGCCCTCATCGAGTTTGGCCGTGCGCGATTTGGCTTGCCCGATCTGCTCCAGTTCTCTCATGCCATTGCCTCCATTTGGCTTCGGCCGCTGCGCTTAACGTTCGCCCTGCTCACGTTAGCCTTCGCCGAAACTTCGCTTTGCTCGTTTTCCAGTTCACGTAGTTCAGCCCCGATACTGTTCGGTGCCAATTCCGCCATCAGCGCCGACCACCCGGCCGGATGCCACTCGATGTCGATCCCCTCGTTCTTGAGTTGCACCCGGGCGATCAGCAGCCGCACCAGGCGACAGCGTTCCTCCGGGAACATCTCGTTCCAGACCACCGACAGATTGCGCATCGCCAGCACCACGGATGGCTCCGGCACCGTGGCGTCCAGTTTCTGGACCTCATCCCACACCGCCTGGATCATCTCCGGCGCCTGCAATGCTGACTTGATCTGCTCCAGCACCAGCGCCTCGATCTGCTCGGCAGGCACGATGCCGAAGGGGTGGGTACCACGTCCGAACTTCTTGTCCGAGTACGGCAGGTAGTAGCGATAGCGCTTGCCCGACTTCTTCTTGGTGGCCGTCGGCAGCATCCGGTCGCCGTCGGGGGCAAAGAGCAGGCCGCGCAGGATGGGCTCATGGTCGTGGCGAGTCATGGTCTGCGATGCGCGCAAGTGCGCATCGTCGGCCAGAATGGCTTGCGCCTGATCCCACAACGCCTGATCCAGAATTGGCGCATGCTCGCCAGGGTGGTCTTTGCCCTTGTGTCGGATCACGCCGATGTAAAGGGGATTGCGCAGCATCTTGTAGAGGTTCTGCTTGGTGATCGGACGGCCAGGACGGAAGGTGCCATCCTGCGTTGTCCATGCCTTGGTCGTCACGCCACGCTGATTCAGTTCTCTAGCCAGTTCCGTGGTCGACCGCAGTTCCACAAACCGCTGCCAGATGCCGCGCACGATCTTGGCCTCGGCATCATTGATGACCAACTGCCGATGGCTGACGTCGTAGCCCAGCGGCGGTGTGCCGCCCATCCACATTCCCTTGGCCTTGGATGCTGCGATCTTGTCCCTGATCCGTTCGCCAGTGACCTCACGCTCGAACTGGGCAAACGACAGCAGGATGTTCAGCATCAATCGGCCCATCGAGGTGGCCGAGTTGATCTGCTGCGTGACGGCGCTGAAGCTGACGCTGCGCTGATCGAACAACTCCACCATCTTGGCGAAGTCGGCCAGGTTGCGGGTAAGGCGGTCGATCTTGTACACCACCACGATATCGATCTTTCCGGCATCGATGTCGGCGAGAAGGCGTTTGAGGGCAGGCCGATCCATATTGCCACCGGAGAATCCACCATCGTCGTAGTCATCGACCACCGGAATCCAACCCTCGGTACGCTGGCTGGCGATGAACGCCTGCCCAGCCTCCCGTTGGGCATCAATGGAGTTGAACGACTGATCGAGCCGCTCGTCGGTGGAGACGCGGCAATATACCGCACAGCGTTTGCGAACCATCGGCGCCTTCATTTCTTGCCTCCCTTTTTCCCGCCGCTCGGTTCGACGCCAAAGAATCTCGGCCCCGACCAATTGACGCCGGTGATGTGCCGCGCCACCGCCGACAGGCTCTTGAACACCTTGCCATTGAGATCGTAGAAGCCCTCCGGGGTGACCGTGACACGGTACTCGTTGGATTCGTACTCGCGCAGCAGCACCGTGCCCGGCATCAGATGCACTTCACTGCGGCGCTTGCCGAACACCGATTGGGATTCGCCGAGGCGTACCAGACGACGCCGGATGTCGGGATCGACACCGCCGTGGGCAGCCTCCTGAATCTTGTAGGCGACGCGGGAGGCCACGTAATCGCGGTTCCATGTGCCAGGCCGGCGGGGGAAATGTGCGTCCCACAGCGCCCACAATTCCTTCATCGGCATCGTGGGGAGTGCCGCCAACTGGGCGGCCACAGATGTTGATCGAGTCATCGCAAACTCCATGTCATAAGGGGTTTGTATGAACGCTTCTTCCCGGGCAGAAGCCAAGTCAAACCGCGCTCTGTTCGGGGTCATCGACCTGCCCTGTCGCAATATCGAAGCGCTCACCCAACAAGGTCTGCTTCCTGCCGGTACGCTTGTCCTTCACGCCAAGGATGTAAACCTCACCGTTCCAGACGCCGCAGGCCACATCGGTGTCTTCGGCATCGGCAGGCATCAGCCAACCGGTGATGCCATCGGGCAAGGCCAGCAAATCATCCGGGCGGTGGATAGGCCAGCGCATCGCTTCCTGATACTGATCGGCGAACCGCAAGATTTGCGGCGGGACGCCCGGGAAGTTCTCCTGACTGAGGATGGGAATCCAGGCCAGCAATTGCCCGCTGGCAAGCCACT
>DAORCC010000259.1:0-2873 GCA_035345235.1 Azospira sp. | reverse complement strand
ATCGTGCAGATGCCGAAGGGCATTCCCGTCGCCACCTTCGCCATCGGCGAGGCCGGCGCCGCCAACGCGGCGCTGTTCGCGGTGTCGATGCTGGCCAACCACGATGCCGAACTGGCGCAGAAGCTCGCCAATTTCCGCCAGACCCAGACCGAGAAGGTGCTGGCCATGAAACTGCCGGAAGTCTGATCGGAACCGACATCACGATGAGCGCGATTCTCCCGCCCGCGACGCTGGGCATGCTCGGCGGCGGCCAGCTTGGCCGCTTCTTCGTTTCCGCCGCCCACGAGATGGGCTACAAGGTCTGGGTGCTCGATCCGGACCCGCACAGCCCGGCCGGCCAGATCGCCGAACGCCACCTGCAGGCGGCCTACGACGACTACGCTGCGCTCGACGAACTGGCGCACGGCTGCGCCGCGATCACCACCGAATTCGAGAACGTCCCGGCGGATACGCTGGACTACCTCGCCAAGTTCGTGACGGTGCGTCCCTCGGCCGCCGCAGTTTCTGTCTGCCAGAACCGCATTGCCGAGAAGACCTTCCTGCGCGACAACGGCCTGCCGCACGGCGCCTTCGCGCCGGTGCACTCGGAAGACGACATCCGCAACGCGAATGCCGGCCTCTTCCCCGGCATCCTCAAGGTCGCGCGCTTCGGCTACGACGGCAAGGGGCAGGCGGTCGTCAATGATCGTGACGAAGCGCTCGCCGCCTTCCGTGCCTTCAAGGGCGAGACCTGCATCCTCGAACAGAAGCTTCACCTCGACTACGAGGTCTCGGTGGTGCTGGCGCGCGATGAGCATGGCACCGTCAAATCCTTCCCGACGGCCGAGAACAGCCACCGCAAGGGCATCCTCGATGTGTCGATCGTGCCGGCGCGTGGCTCGGCCTGCCTGCGTGACAACGCGGCCGAATACGCTGAGCGCATTGCCGAAAAGCTCGGCTACATCGGCACCCTCGGCGTCGAGTTCTTCGTCAGCCGCGGCCAGCTCTACGTGAACGAAATGGCGCCGCGGCCGCACAACAGCGGCCACTACACGGTGGACACCTGCATCACCAGCCAGTACGAGCAGCAGGTGCGCGCGCTGTGCGGCCTGCCGCTGGGCGACGCGCGCGCGCACTCGGCAGCGGTGATGGTGAATATCCTCGGTGATCTCTGGTACGACGGTGAGACCTACCGGGAACCGGACTGGTCGAAGCTCGCCGCCATCCCGAACCTCAAGCTGCACTTCTACGGCAAGCACCACGCGCGTCATGCTCGCAAGATGGCGCATTTCACGGTGCTTGATGCCGATCTTGACCGCGCCGTGAAGACGGCCATGGAAGCGCGTGCCGCCATCGGCATCCGGGATGAGTGACCAGCAGGACATCGGCCGCGCCGTCGAACTGCTGAAGGCCGGCGAGCTGATCGGCATCCCGACCGAGACGGTCTACGGCCTTGGCGCCGACGCGGCGAATCCGGCAGCCGTGGCAAAGATCTTCGCCGCCAAGGGCCGCCCGGCCGATCATCCGCTGATCGTGCACATCCCCGGCGCCAACCATCTGCAGCGCTGGGCGGTCGACATCCCCGATCTGGCCTACGAACTGGCCGAGGACTTCTGGCCCGGCCCGCTGACCCTGATCCTGAAGCGCGCGCCGGGCGTGCCCGACGCGGTGACCGGCGGCCAGGATACCGTCGGCCTGCGTGTCCCCGGGCATCCGGTGGCGCTCGACCTGCTGCGCGCCTTCGCCGCGGCCGGCGGCAGCGGCGGCATCGCGGCGCCCTCAGCCAACCGCTTCGGCCGCATCAGCCCGACCACCGCTGCGCATGTGCGCGAGGAGCTGGGCGACGCGGTGGGCATGGTGCTCGATGGCGGTGCCTGTGCCGTCGGGATCGAATCGACGATCATCGACCTTTCTTCCGGCCGGCCGGTGCTGCTGCGCCCGGGCCACATCACGCCGGCGGCGATCGAATCGGTCTGCGGCGTGGCGCCGGCACCACCAACGGCCGTGGCCCCGCGTGCCTCCGGCACGCTGGAGGCGCATTACGCGCCGCTGACGCCAATGCGCCGCGTCGAGTCCGGTCGTTTGCTCGATCTGCTCAATGCGATGCGGCACAGCGGTCGCCGTTGCGGTGTGCTCGCACACAGCCAGCCGCCGCAGTCGGGCATGCCGCATGTGTGGAAGATGCTGCCGGCTGAACCGGTCGGCTACGCGCATGACCTCTATGCGGCCCTGCGTGAACTCGACCACGCCGGTGTCGACCTGATCGTGGTCGAGGCCGTCCCGGAAAGGCCGGAATGGCAGGCCGTCGGCGACCGCCTGCGGCGCTCGCTCGCCGGTGCCGGTGCCTGAGCGCGGCGCTAGCGTGCGAACAGGCGGTCGACCTTGGCCGCGCAGATGAAATCGTTTTCCGACAGACCACCGATCGCGTGTGTCCAGTAACGCACGCGGCACTCGGCGTAGCCGACGGTCAGCTCCGGGTGGTGGTCCTCGCGATGCGAGATCCACGCCACCGCATTCACGAAGGCCATCGTCTCGTGGTGGTCTCCGAAGCGGAAAGTCCTCCCGATTTTGCCGTCGGCCAGCGTCCAGCCATCAAGCTCAGCGACAAGATTGCGGGCGGCAGCATCGTCGAGTGCCGGCACGCCGCCTTCACACGGAACGCAGCGGCGGGCAGAAAGATCACAGGATTGGCTCATGGCGATTCTCCGGAGAATGAGTCTCTGGACAGTTCCTCGCTGCAAGCAGTTCCCGCTGCCGGCATTCTTCGCCAGTGCTTTGAAATGACTGGCGAAGTGGCTATAATTCGTTCCTCTCGTGGGGGGGTAGCTCAGCTGGGAGAGCGTCGCGTTCGCAATGCGAAGGTCGGGAGTTCGATCCTCCTCCTCTCCACCACA
>DAORCC010000258.1:0-2899 GCA_035345235.1 Azospira sp. | reverse complement strand
ACGATCAAGCTGATCCGCACCGGCATGATCGAGTGGGGCTACAAGGCGCAGCGCCTAGCCTACAGGATCGCGAAGTCCTTCGGCCTGATCCAGGGCCAGGTCAAGGCGCCGCCGGCAACGCTGGGCAAGGCACCGATCAAGGCGCAGGTGATCCACTTCATCAACAAGCCGATGCCGGGCGGGCTGCCGAAGCGCACCTCGCGTGCGCTGCTCGACATCGAGGACGACACCGTCGTGCCGGTGATCCGCGATCCGCAGAAGTTCAAGGAAGATTCGGATGCCGTCTTCTACTTCCCCGGCTGCGGCTCGGAGCGCCTGTTCTCGCAGGTCGGCCTCGCCACGCAGGCGATGCTCTACGAACTGGGCACGGCCACCGTGCTGCCGCCCGGCTACCTGTGCTGCGGCTACCCGCAGACGGCCGCCGGCGAGGAGGACCAGGGACAGAAGATCACGACAGATAACCGCGTGCTCTTCCACCGCGTCGCAAATACGCTGAACTACCTCGACATCAAGACGGTGATCGTCTCCTGCGGCACCTGCATGGACCAGCTTCAGAAGTATCAGTTCGAGAAGATCTTCCCCGGCTGCCGCCTGCTCGACATTCACGAGTACCTGATCGAGAAGGGCGTGAAGCTCGACGGCGTCGAGGGTGTGCGCTACATGTACCACGAGCCCTGCCATGCGCCGATGAAGACGATGTCTGGCATCAAGGTGGTCAACGAGCTGATGGGCCAGCCGGTCGATCTGTCGGATCGCTGCTGCGGCGAATCCGGCACGCTGGCAGTATCGCGTCCGGACATCTCGACCCAGGTTCGGTCGCGCAAGCAGCTGGAGATAGAAATGGGCGCCGCCAAGCTGCGCGCCGACGGCTTCAATGGTGACGTGAAGATGCTGACCTCCTGCCCGTCGTGCCTGCAGGGCTTGTCGCGCTACAACGACGACGCCGACATGAAGTCCGACTATGTCGTCGTCGAGATGGCAAAGCACCTGCTCGGGGCGAACTGGATGGAAAATTACGTTCAGAAGGCGAACGCAGGCGGGATTGAACGCGTGCTTTTGTAGATTTCACTCGGAGTTTCGGCGGCAAGTGTCGGAATACCGTGAAATATTTCCTTCATTTCGGCTCCTGTGAGCGCTTACGATGCACTCATGGATAACCAGAATGCACCCATTGCCTCCGCCGGAAACGTCGTAACTGGTGAAGTTGAGCGTCTCGGTCTCTACCTCGCAGGCGAAGTGGAGGGCTGCGAGCTTTGCAGCAGCCCTGGGGGCGAGATACTGTGGGAAGATGATTTCTGCCGCGTGGTCCGCGTTGCAGACGCTGACTATCCGGGTTTCTGCCGCGTCATCGTGCGCCGGCACGTGGCGGAAATGACCGACCTGAGCATGGATGAGCGTTCGCGGCTGATGTCGGTCGTTTTCACGGTCGAGCAGGTCGTTCGTTCGGTTTTTTTGCCGGACAAGATCAATCTGGCCAGTTTCGGGAACGTGGTTCCCCATTTGCACTGGCACGTCATTCCCCGCTGGCGGGATGACCGACACTTTCCACAACCGATCTGGGGCAGCGCCCAGCGGGTTTCCAGTCCGGCACGCGCCCCGGTTCCCAATTTCCGTCTTGCTACGGAAATCGGCGCCCGTATTGCACAATACGGCAAGGGAGAAGGCATATGAGCACAACCGGCTTATCGCACGCCAGTGACACGACGCGGTTGGTTATCCCTGATCTGGATGCCGGCCTCAATTTCCTTTCGCGACTGCCGCTGGCAAACCCGCTGCAATCCGAAGTCTCGCTCAATCAGTTCTTCGACAGCCTGCTGCAGTCGCCTCCCGCGGCGCTGACCTACCTTAACCTTCTCGAACAGACACGCGTTCCGCTTTGCTTCGTCGAAGAAGAGCTTGCGCGTCGTTACGTCAACAAGCCGCTGCCGCCTGGTGACGTCGAGGCGCAGGCATTCGATCAGGTCGTCGAGGTCTGGCGTAAGGTGACACGCGCCTATTCGCAATGCGCACAGCTCGATTCCGATGCCGACGATCCCGAGCATCCCTTGCGCGTTGCGCTCGTTCTTCATCGCTGCCTCTATTACACGACGATGATCATCGTCGAGCACTATCGTGCCCGGCGTGAAATCCCTGCGGGCGTCTGGCTTGATCTGCATGGTTACTATGCGAGTGCCGAGGAGTGGGGCGTTGCCACTTACCCGCTCGCCGACGCACTCGATCCTCACGGCCGTTCGACACACTGCATGGCAGCCTACGTCATGGCCCTGCTGATGGACGTTTCAGGCCCCTATAGCCTGTCAGTACGGGATCAGGGCATTGTTCGGCGCTGGGCGACGCAATGGGCGCCACTCGTCAGCATCCATGGCGCGGAACCGGGAGAGGCATTGCCGCCTTTCGCGGTCGATCTGATGCAGGACACCGGGCTGAAGTCGATTTCCGATAGCCTCAACACCAGCCAGCTGCGCAGGCTCGACACTTCCCGCCTTGCAATGGTACTGACACAGGTTCGGCAGCAACTGGCACAGAAGCTGTCGCCGGCGCAGATTGGTCTCGGCGAGGATTGCTCGGTCGGTCATTGCCGGCGCTTACTCGATCATTTGGCGCGTCCCTGGACGCAGGCCCGTGCTGCGCGCAAATTCCGCCGGCAGGCGGCGTCGGGAATTGCGAAGGTGGGTGCAGGCTTTGAAGTCATGCACTTCTTCATCTCCGGGAAGGAATTTTCGCAGCCAGAAAATGTGCGCATGTATTCCCGTCAGGACTTCGATACCCTGTTCGTGTTCCGGCAGATGGACGATCCGACGGCGAAGCTGCAAATCCAGCAGGGCACGCAGGTGGCACGGCCGGATGAGTGGGAGGTCGTTAACCAGTCAGCCAACGGGTTCCGGCTGATGCGCTCGAT
>DAORCC010000257.1:0-2915 GCA_035345235.1 Azospira sp. | reverse complement strand
GAAGAGCTTTCTTTATACCGCTTTTCGCCCTCGCCAGCGACCGATTTGGCATACAGATCGCCCGGAAATATGCCGCCGCTATATCACGCCGCGACCCTTTCGTGATGCGCCTGCTTCTCGTAGAGGAAAGACAGCACTTCCGCACGATAGGCGACGTAGCGCGGATCGTTGGCCAACTCGAGCCGGTTTCGCGGGCGCTCGAGCTCTACCTTCAGGATTTCACCGATGGTCGCGGCCGGGCCGTTGGTCATCATCACGATGCGGTCGGAAAGAAGCACCGCCTCGTCGACATCATGGGTCACCATGACGACCGTCGCCTTGGTCGCGAAGCAGATCTTCATCAGCTCGTCCTGCAGCTTCGCGCGCGTGAGCGCATCGAGCGCGCCGAAGGGCTCGTCCATCAGCAGCACCTTCGGCTGCATCGACAGTGCGCGGGCAATGCCGACACGCTGCTTCATGCCGCCGGAGATCTCGTGCGGATACTTCTGCTCGGCGTGCGTCAGGCCGACGAGGGCCAGCGCCTCGTGCGTCCGGAGCTTCAGCTTCGGCTTGCCTTCCTTGGTACCGAAGACCCGCTCGACGGCCAGATAGACGTTCTCGAAGCAGGTCAGCCACGGCAGCAGCGAGTGGTTCTGGAAGACCACGGCACGCTCCGGCCCGGGGCCGCCGATCTCGCGACCGTCGCAGAGCAGGACGCCGTCCGTCGGCGTGGTCAGCCCGGCGATGAGGTTGAGGAGCGTGGATTTTCCGCAGCCGGAGTGGCCGATCAGCGCGATGAACTCGCCCTTTTCGATGTTCAGGTCGACATCGCGCAGCGCGATGAACGGCCCCTTTTTGGTGTCGAAGCGCATGCCGACATTTTCGACTTGTACGAATTTTTTCATGGTGTCATTCCTTTCCCGGTTATCCACCTCCCCCGTCACCCCGGCGGAAGCCGGGGTCCAGGCGCTGCGGTGTTCTACCCACCGACGGCCGCCCTGGATTCCGGCTTTCGCCGGAATGACGGGAGCTTGGTTACTCGTAGCTGAAGCGTTTGGCGATTGCGACCAGCATCTGCTCCAGCAACAGCCCGACGATGCCGATGACGAAGATGGCGATGATGATGTGCTCGACCTTCAGGTTGTTCCACTCGTCCCACACCCAGAAGCCGATGCCGACGCCGCCGGTGAGCATTTCCGCCGCGACGATGACGAGCCACGCGGTGCCGATCGAGAGGCGGATGCCGGTCAGCATGTAGGGCAGCACGGCCGGGAACAGGATCCTGGTGAAGATCTTCCACTCCGACAGATTGAGCACGCGGGCGACGTTCATGTAGTCGCTCGGCACGCGCGTCACGCCCTGTGCGGTGTTGAGGATCATCGGCCAGATCGAGCAGATGAAGATGGTCCAGGTCGCGGCCGGGTCGGCCTTCTGGAAGACGAGCAGTCCGATCGGCAGCCAGGCCAGCGGCGACACCGGACGCAGCAGGCTGATGATCGGGTTCACCATGCTGGAGAGCGTGGCGAAGCGGCCGAGCATGAAGCCGAGCGGGATGCCGATCGCGGCCGCGATGCCGAAGCCGATGCCGACGCGCTGCAGCGACGACAGCACGTTCCAGCCGATGCCCTGGTCGTTCGGACCGTTCGAGTAGAACGGGTCGGAGAAGAGCACCATCGCCGCATTCCACGTCTGCACCGGGCCGGGGAGCCGGCCGCCGGCCTTGAGGGTGGCGAGGTACCAGATGCCGACCATCACGGCGATGCCGATCAGCGGCGGCAGCGTGGCTCGGGCGAACCCCCGCAGCCATTCGCCGCCGCGCCCGGCCGGTTTCGCCACCGGTGCCGCACTGTCGTTGGCCGCGGCCGGGGCAGCCACTACGGCCTCTGCCGGCACAGCGGCACGCGCTGCCGCCGGCCCCTCGATCGTTACGACGGGCTTGGCGGCCGCGTCGAACGCCTTGTCGTAGGTCATTGCACTCATGATCGTTCCTTTCTCAGGCCTTGACCTTGAAGCCGGCGGCGTACTTCTTCGGGTCCTTGCCGTCCCAGACCACGCCGTCGATCATCTTGCTCGTACGCATGTCGCTCTTCGGCACGCTGACGCCGACGCGGGCAGCTGCCTGCTTGTAGAGCTCGACCTGGTTCACCTTCTTCGCCACGGCGAGGTAGTCCGGGTCATCCTTGAGCAGGCCCCAGCGCTTGTGCTGCGTCAGGAACCACGTGCCGTCGGAGAGATAGGGGTAGTTCACTGCTCCGTCGTTGAAGAACTTCATGTGGTTCTTGTCGTCCCAGCTCTTGCCCAGGCCGTTGGAGTAGCGGCCGAGCATGCGTTCGAGGATGACGTCGGTATCGGTGTTGACGTAGGCCTTCTGCGCGATCGTCTCCGCCGTCTCGCGACGGTTGGCGAGCGAAGCGTCGATCCAGCGGCCGGCCTCGATGATCGCGCACATCATGGCGATGGCCGTCTTCGGATACTTGGCCACGAAATCGGCAGTGGTGCCGAGCACCTTCTCCGGGTGATCGGTCCAGATATCCTGCGTGGTCACCGCGGTGAAGCCGATCTTGTCCATGATCGCGCGGTTGTTCCACGGCTCGCCGACGCAAAATCCGTCCATGTTGCCGACGCGCATGTTGGCGACCATCTGCGGCGGCGGCACGGTGATCGTCTTGACGTCCTTCATCGGGTTGATGTCGTGCGCCGCCAGCCAGTAGTAGAGCCACATCGCATGCGTGCCGGTCGGGAAGGTCTGGGCGAAGGTGTATTCGCCGGGCTTCGCCGTGATCAGCTTCTTCAGGCTGGCGCCGTCGGTGACGCCGGCATCCTTCAGCTTGTTGGCGAGCGTGATCGCCTGGCCGTTGTGGTTGAGGCCCATCAGCACCGACATGTCCTTCTTCGGGCCGCCGACGCCCAGTTGCACGCCGTAGATCAGGCCGTAG
>DAORCC010000256.1:0-2921 GCA_035345235.1 Azospira sp. | reverse complement strand
TTTACGAGTCGGTGATCAAGAAGGAACGGCGCGGCGAATACCTCGGCAAGACCGTTCAGGTCATTCCGCATATCACCGACGAAATCAAGAATTCGATCAAGCGCGGCGCCACCGGTGCCGACGTGGCCATCGTCGAAGTGGGCGGCACGGTTGGCGACATCGAGTCGCTGCCCTTCCTCGAGGCCATCCGCCAGATGGGCCTCGACGAAGGCCCGAACAACGCCTGCTACATGCACCTGACGCTGCTGCCGTACATTCCGACTGCCGGCGAGCTGAAGACCAAGCCGACCCAGCACTCTGTCAAGGAGTTGCGCGAGATCGGCATCCAGCCCGACGTGCTGCTGTGCCGCGCCGACCGCCCGATCCCGGCCGAGGAGAAGGCCAAGATTGCGCTCTTCTGCAACGTGCAGAAGCAGGCGGTCATCGAGTGCCTCGACGCCGACTCGATCTACAAGATCCCGGCCATGCTGCACGACCAGATGCTCGACGAGATCGTCTGCCACAAGCTCGGCATCCTGGCCAGGGCGGCCGACCTCAAGGTCTGGAACAAGCTGGTGCATGCGCTGACGCACCCGGAACACAAGGTCGACATCGCCTTCGTCGGCAAGTACGTCGACCTCACCGAGTCCTACAAATCGCTGACCGAGGCGCTGGTGCATGCCGGCATGCATACCCGGAGCAAGGTCAAGATCCACTACCTGGATTCGGAAGAGATCGAGCAGAAGGGTTGCGATGCGCTGAAGGACATGGATGCCGTGCTGGTGCCCGGTGGCTTCGGCAAGCGCGGCACCGAGGGCAAGATTGCAGCGATCCGCTATGCTCGCGAAAACAAGGTACCGTACCTCGGCATCTGCCTCGGCATGCAACTGGCCGTGATTGAATTCGCGCGCGATGTCGCCGGCCTGAAGGGCGCCAACAGCACCGAGTTCGAGCCGGATGGTCCGCACCCGCTGGTCGGCCTGATCACCGAATGGAAAGACGCTTCCGGCAAGACCGAGACGCGCAGCGAGAACTCGGACCTTGGTGGCACCATGCGCCTCGGTGCGCAGTCCTGCCCGGTCAAGGCCGGTACGCTGGCGCAGAAAATCTACGGTGACACGGTCACCGAGCGTCATCGTCACCGCTACGAGGTCAACAACAACTACGTCGATCAGCTCGAAGCTGCCGGACTCGTCGTCTCGGCCCGCACGCCGACCGAGCAGCTGTGCGAGATGGTCGAACTGCCGACCGACGTCCATCCGTGGTTCGTCGGCTGCCAGTTCCACCCGGAATTCACGTCGAATCCGCGCAGCGGCCATCCGCTCTTCATTGCCTACGTGCAGGCGGCGCTGGCACACCAGCAAGCCAGCAAGAAATGAAACTCTGCGGCTTTGACGTCGGTCTCGACCGGCCACTGTTCCTGATCGCCGGCCCATGTACGGCCGAGTCGCTGGCGCTGTGCGTCGAGGTCGCGGGGTACATGAAGGACGTTTGCGGTCGCCTGGGCGTGCCGTACATCTTCAAGGCTTCATACGACAAGGCCAACCGCAGCTCCGGCAAGTCGGTGCGCGGCCCCGGCATCGATGCCGGCCTCAAGCTGCTCGACGAGGTGCGCCGCCAGGTCGGCGTGCCGATCCTCACCGACGTGCATACCGAGGAAGACATTCCGGCGGTCGCGTCGGTGGTGGACGTGCTGCAGACGCCGGCATTCCTCTGCCGGCAGACCGACTTCATCCACGCCGTGGCGGCCTGCGGCAAGCCGGTGAACATCAAGAAGGGCCAGTTCCTCGCACCGGGCGACATGAAGAACGTCGTCGACAAGGCGCGCGAGGTGAACGGCGGTGCCGACAACCTGATGGTCTGCGAGCGCGGCGCTTCCTTCGGCTACAACAACCTGGTCTCCGACATGCGCTCGCTGGCCATCATGCGCGAGACGAACTGCCCGGTGGTTTTCGACGCCACGCATTCGGTGCAGCTGCCGGGCGGGCAGGGCACGGTGTCGGGTGGTCAGCGCGAATTCGTGCCGGTGCTGGCACGGGCGGCCGTGGCCGTCGGCATTTCCGGCCTGTTCATGGAAACGCACCCGTGCCCGGAGAAGGCCTTCTCCGACGGCCCGAACAGCTGGCCGCTGGCGCGCATGGAAAGCCTGCTGTCCACGCTGGTGGCGCTGGATCGTGCGGTCAAGACTGCCGGTTTCGAGGAACTGAAGTAATGGCCAGGGGCTACCTGATCGCCAATGCTGCGGTCTCGGACGCAGAGGCCTATGAAGGCTACAAGAAGCTGGCCGCCGTGGCGATCGCGCAGTACGGTGGTCGCTATCTGGTGCGTGGCGGTGCGCTCGATGTTCTCGAAGGGCAGTGGGCCGGCGCACCGCGCGTGGTCATCGTCGAGTTCGATTCGGTCGAGCAGGCGCGGAAATTCTACGATTCGCCCGAATACCGGGCTGCCCGCGAGGCGCGGGTGGGGGCGGCCGACATGAACATGCTGGTCGTCGAAGGTTTGGAAACGGTCACAAAATGATCCCGGCGAGGACTACTTCGCTTCATTCTGTTGCCGTTTCTTATTGGTTTTCATCAACTTTTTCTGGGTAAAGGAAACGCCATGAGTTCTGTTGTCGATGTCGTCGCCCGCGAGATTCTCGATTCGCGCGGCAACCCCACCGTCGAGTGCGATGTGCTGCTGGAAAGCGGTGTGATGGGCCGTGCCGCGGTCCCGTCGGGTGCCTCGACCGGTTCGCGCGAAGCCATCGAACTGCGTGACGGCGACGCCGGCCGCTATCTCGGCAAGGGCGTGCTGCAGGCTGTCGAGAACGTGAACACCGAGATCTCGGAAGCGATCATCGGCCTCGACGCGCAGGAGCAGGCCTTCATCGACAAGACCCTGATCGACCTCGACGGCACCGACAACAAGTCGCGCCTCGGCGCCAACGCCATGCTCGCCGT
>DAORCC010000255.1:0-2928 GCA_035345235.1 Azospira sp. | reverse complement strand
GCCACCAGTTCATGGAAGCGCTCGGCTGCCGCACCGGCCCCCGCCAGCTTGCCGAGGCGGAATTTGGTGGCGATTTCCCAGGCGCTGGCCGCGCTGACCAGAACCAGATTGCCTTCGTCCTGGATGGAGGACCGGGCGCGGGAGGAAAGCTGCGGGTCGTCGGTCCACCACCAGAGCAAGGCGTGGGTGTCGAGCAGCAGCTTCATCGGCCTTCCCGGGCCGCCAGTTCGCTTTCCGGCAGGGGCTCGAAGAATTCCGGCCCGACCTGTCCTGCGAGGCGGCCGGGCCGCCGCCCGCCTGCTTCCTTCGTCAGCGGCACCATCCGCGCATAAGGCTGGCCGGCCTTGGCGAGGATGATCTCCTGCCCCGCATGGGCCTGCTCCAGGAGCCGAGAGAACTGAGTCTTCGCTTCGTGAACGTTGACGATCACCGCCATTGACCACCCCATATGGACTAGCTTGCTGGACTAAGGCTACAACGCTCGCGGCGGAGGAACAAGCCCTGCGTTGCGTCGACAGAGCCGCGGCGCGTGAGATTTCGCGCCGCGGCGCAAAGCCGCTCAATCGTGATAGCGCCCTGGCAGAAATTCGATACGGCCGTGCTTGACGGTATGGACGTAACGATCTTCCTGGGTCCGCCGGCGCCGCCCGACATCGCTGCCGAGGTCCTTCAAGAACTCGGGCTTGCCGATGCCCGTGTAGAGGTCGCGGAGCGCCGACTCGACGAATCCGAGCATGCGCGAGGCGAGATTGGGCACGCGCTCGCCCGCCCAGGTGAGGAAGGGAGCATTCGCCACGACCTGCCGCAGGCAGCGTGTACCCCGTGCTCGCGCACGAGACCTGACGACCTCCCGGATTCGATCCCGAAGGTCAATAGGAAACTCCTCGCCGCACAGGCGCATGCCCAAAGCTTGGCCTGGGCGCTGACGGCCAACGGAGTTGATTGTGCCGGAGCTTCAGCACTGCCAGGAGACTGCGCTGCAACGCAAGCCAGAGCAGCCGACGAGGTGCCGACTGGAAACAAGGTTTCCATTTTGTCGCACAGTCGCTAAGCAATCTATTCCTGCGACTTTCATGGTCTCGTGATAGCAGGCTCTTTTATTGACGTTTTCCGCTCTGGCACGCTTCTTGTATGCGCAGAGGTCACGACAAGGAGCGCGCCCTGTCGTCGAGCCGAAACGGCAACGTCCCGACCGACGGTTGAGCGCATCAGGAGGGGGAGGGAAGGATGGCAAACACAAGCCTGCTGAAACTGCAGGGAAGCCGGGTCGTTACGGCCGCAAGCGAGCGGCTCGGGCTGTCGCGGCGCGAGTTCCTCCAGTTCTGTACCGGCATGGCGGCGAGTCTTGGCTTGCCGCAGGGCGCCGATGCTGCCGTGGCCGAAGCGATTGCGACGCAGAAGCGACCCTCGGTGATCTGGCTGCATTTCCAGGAATGCACGGGCTGCACGGAGTCGATGTTGCGCGCCGAGCACCCGACGCTGGAGCGGCTGATCCTCGACGTGATCTCGCTCGATTACCACGAAACGCTGTTTGCTGCCGCCGGGCATCAGGTCGAGCAGGCGCGCAAGACGGCAATGAGCGAGAACAAGGGGCGCTACGTGCTGGTCGTCGAAGGCGCCGTTCCGACACGGGATGGGGGAATCTACTGCAAGGTGGGCGGGCGCACGGCAGTCGAACTGACCAGGGAATGCGCCGCCGATGCCGCTGCAGTCATCGCCATCGGCTCGTGCGCCAGTTGGGGCGGCATGCCGTCGACCGACCCCAATCCGACCGGCGCCGCCGGCGTCGCTGCCGTGCTCGGCAAGCCGGTGGTGACAATCCCCGGCTGCCCGCCGAACCCCTACAACTTCCTGTCGACGGTCGTCCACTTCCTGACTTTCGGCAGCCTGCCGCCGGTCGATGAGCTGGGTCGGCCGAAATTCGCCTACTCGCGCCTGGTGCATGAGAACTGCGAGCGGCGCGCGCACTTCGACGCCGGACGTTTTGCCATGGACTTCGGTGACGAGGGTCATCGCAAGGGCTACTGTCTGTACAAACTCGGTTGCAAGGGGCCGGAAACCTACGCCAATTGTCCGACGATCCTGTTCGGCGACGCCGGCGCGGGGACTTGGCCGGTGGGCTGCGGCCACCCCTGCATCGGCTGCACCGAGCAGGGAATCGGCTTCAGCAAGCCGATTCACATGCTGGCCAAGGTGAAGAACGCCGAGCCGCCGCAGCAGTACCCTCGCATCGTCGAAGAGAAGGGAAGCGGCGCAACGCTGGCGTCGGCCGCCATTCTGGCCGCGGTCGCCGGCGCTGCCGCCGGCGGTACGGCCATGGTGGCGCGCAATCTCGGCCTCTCGCACAAGCTGGAGGAGGCAGAACGCGCAGCCGCCAGCAGCAAGACGGAGCTTGGCAATGGACAACGATAGATCTGCAGCAACCGCGCCCGTCGGCAGCCGGCGCGAGTTCATCCGTGGCTGCCTGGCCGCCGGCGGTGCGGCACTCGCCACCGCGACGACGAGCCGCCCGGCAGCCGCCCGCGAAACCTACCAGCGTCCGCCGGAAGCGCTCGGCCTGCTCTACGACGCGACGCTATGTATCGGCTGCAAGGCCTGCGTCGCCGCCTGCAAACGCGCGAACGACAACCCGCCCGAGTTCTCGACCGTCGACAAACTGTGGGATACGCCGCTCGACACCAGCGGCTATACCTTCAACATCATCAAGATGTACCGCCACGGAACGATGCAGACGAAGGACGCCGAGGAGAACGGCTACGCCTTCATGAAGACCTCGTGCATGCACTGTGCCGATCCGTCGTGCGTCTCGGCGTGCCCGGTAACGGCGATGACCAAGGATCCGACGACGGGTATCGTCGCTTATGACGCCGAAGCCTGCGTCGGCTGCCGCTATTGCGTGGTCGCCTGTCCGTTCGGCATCCCGAAGTA
>DAORCC010000254.1:0-2934 GCA_035345235.1 Azospira sp. | reverse complement strand
GCGACGCCCTCAAGATCCGCCTCGCCGCACCGCCGGTCGACGGCAAGGCCAACGCCGCACTGCTCGAATTCATTGCCGATCGCTTGGGGGTGGCGAAGAACGCCGTGACGCTTAAGAGCGGGCAGACATCGCGGCGGAAGGTCGTGGAGGTGAGCGGCGTGTCTGAGAGTGTTGCAAGAGAACTACTAGACTAGAGGCTGTTGTCCACCTTAAGTGAAATATCCGTAATTCGGAATTGTCGAACTGATGCGATCGAGTTCACCGAAACTTCTACGCGCCGTTTTCAGTGATCTTCGATGTATGCCACTTCACAAGGTACGTGGCGAGAATTATGGCTGGCAGAGCAAATACAATCCACAGGATGGCAACAGATCCGTTTGGCATGACTAAGATCGACCAACAGAACGGCGCGAAGCCAACCGCCGCTAATGCGGTTCCAAACATAGGAAAAAATTTACCTAGGCGCCGGCCTGAAATCCACGTTAAGTCCATGATTCCAAGAATGACCCACGCTAAGGCACCGCAAGCAGCAGCAATCGCGGTGAAGTAATCAAAACCGTAGCTATTTGACGATCTAAGCGTGGAAGGAATTAGCGTGGCAAACAAGAAATGGAAATACAAAACGGGTAAGCAACCGATCCATACACCGAGCGATATCACTCCTCTCTCTAGTTTGGTCATCGTTTCTGTCCTCTTGCCCATGAAGTGCTCGTACACGCTCCCGGTTTCTTTCGTACGCAGTTGCTAATGGCCGATAGCAGCCATGATGAATGACAATTGGATTCCCGACAACAGCGTTGTCAAAGAAAACGGGCGGCCCTGAGCCGCCCGTTTTTCGTTGCGCGGTTGCGCTTGTTCAGTCGCCGAACACGACCCGCCCGCCGACGATGGTCGTCGCCACGCGGCCCTGCATGCCGCAGCCCTGGAACGGAGTGTTCTTGCCCTGGCTGACGAGGGTGTCGTCGCTGACTTTCCACAGGGCCTCGGGATCGAAGATGCAGAGATCGGCGGGGGCGCCGACGGCGAGCTGGCCGGCCGGACTGCCGAGGATGGCGGCGGGGTCGCAGGTGATGCGGGCGAGCGCGGTGGCGAGCGGCAGCTTTTCGGCGGCGGCCCACTTCAGTGTCAGCGGCAGCAGCAGTTCGAGCGCGGTAGCGCCGGCCTCGGCTTCGCCGAAGGGCAGCTGCTTGCCGTCCTCGTCGATCGGGGTGTGGTCCGAGCAGATCGCGGCGAGGCCGCTGGCAGCGGCCGCGGCGAGCGCTTCGCGGTCGCGCTGCGCGCGCAGCGGCGGGTTGAAGCGGGCGGCGCTGTCGAAGTAGCCGATGTCCATGTCGGTAAGGTGCAGGTGGTGGATGCCGATATCGGCACTCACCGGCAGGCCTTCCTCGCGGGCACGCTGCAGCAGCGCGACGCCGGCAGCGCTGGAGAGGCGCGTGAAATGCACGCGGGCGCCGGTGGTGCGCACGAGTTCCAGCGCGGTGGCGATGGCCACCGATTCTGCCGCTGCGGGGATGCCGGGCAGGCCGAGGCGCGAGGCGACTTCGCCGTCGTGGGCGACGCCGTCACGGGCGAGATACTTGTCCTGCGGTTGCAGGCGCAGCGTGTAGCCGAAGGTGGTGGCGTACTGCAGGGCGCGCAGCAGCACCTGCGTATCGACGATCGGGCTGTTGCTGCCCTGCGAGAAAGCGACGCAGCCGGCGCGGGCGAGGCTGCCGAGTTCAGCCAGCGCTTCGCCTGTCAGACCGACGGTGAGGGCACCGACCGGCAGCACGCGGGCGAGGCCGGCATCGGCCGTGCGGCGCACGAGGCGCTCGACCAGCCCCGGCTCGTCGAGCGGCGGGTCGGTGTCGGGCGGGCAGGCGAGCGAGGTGACGCCGCCGGCGACGGCCGCGGCGAGTTCGCCCTCGAGGCCAGGCAGGTGGGCGGCGAGATCGACGAGCCCGGGGCAGACGATGCGCCCGCCGGCATCGATGACATGGGCGTCGGCGAAGCCCTCGGGCGCCTTACCCGGCTCGGTGATCGCGGCGACCTTGCCCTCGGCGAGGTGCAGGTCGCGCGGTGCGTCGAGGCGGTGCTTCGGATCGATGAGGCGGCCGTTCTTGATCGAGATTTTCTTCATGTTCAGTTCCCCGCCACGATGCTCATCACCGCCATGCGCACGGCGATGCCGAAGGTGACCTGCGGCAGGATCACGGCCTGCCTGCCGTCGGCGACGTCGGAATCGATCTCGACGCCGCGGTTCATCGGTCCCGGGTGCATCACGATCGCATCGGGCTTGGCCAGTGCCAGCCGCTCCGGCGTCAGGCCGTAGTGGCGGAAGTATTCGCGTGCCGAGGGCAGCAGCGCGCCGTTCATGCGCTCGTTCTGCAGGCGCAGCATGATGACCACGTCGCAGCCCTTCAGGCCTTCGTCGAAGTCGTGGAAGACGCGCACGCCGAGCTTTTCCATCTGCGTCGGCAACAGCGTCTGCGGGCCGATGGCACGCACTTCGCCGGCGCCGAGCGTGTTCAGCGCGTGGATGTCGGAGCGGGCGACGCGCGAGTGCAGGATGTCGCCGACGATCGCCACCGTCAGGTTGTGGAAGTCCTTCTTGTAGTGGCGGATGGTGTACATGTCGAGCAGGCCCTGCGTCGGGTGCGCATGGCGGCCATCGCCGGCGTTCACCACGTGGATGTCGTCGCGGCCGACGCGGGCGAGGTGCTCGGCGATCAGGTAGGGCGCACCCGAGGTGGCGTGGCGCACGACGAACATGTCGGCGTGCATGGCGCAGAGGTTGTCGATGGTGTCGAGCAGGGTCTCGCCCTTGGCCGTCGAGGAGCGGTTGATGTCGAGGTTGATGACGTCGGCCGAGAGGCGCTTGGCGGCGATCTCGAAGGTGGTGCGGGTGCGCGTCGAGTTCTCGAAGAAGAGGTTGAAGACGCTCTTGCCGCGCAG
>DAORCC010000253.1:0-2982 GCA_035345235.1 Azospira sp. | reverse complement strand
TCGGTCCGCGTCAGCAGGCGACGAAAGGTGCTGCGTCGCGCGACCTTGAACGACAGCAGTTCGGTATAGAGGCGCTGCAGGCGTTCGGCAGCGGCACGCTGTGCCGGATCGGCAGAATAACCGCGGGCCGCGAGCGTTTCGGCATAGGCGTCGAGCATTCCACGCTCGGGAACTTTGAGGGTGCGATGGGGCATGATCATTCTTTTCCTGTTGTGCGGATTATCGCATGAGCGTCGCATGCGGGCCCCTTCAAGGCCGGCGACGTTTATGGCACAGTGTCGTCCGGAATCAGGGGGAACCGATAGCGATGGCACGCAAAGCGAAATGGACACCGAAGCCCGGCGAGCTCGCCCATTACTGGTGCAACAGCGGCAAACTGGCCCGTGGCGGCCTGAATGTCCGTGTCATCGCCGAGGCGAGTGGCGGCTACATGATCGTCGAAGCACTGCGTAGCGACGGTTCCAGCGTCCGCATCACCGTCAAGAGCGCCAGTCTGACGGCACCGCAGCCCTCGCTTTTCTGACGATCCGCCGGTCTCTCCGGCGCCCGACTCGTCACAATCCGTTCACGTTTGATTTCCGAATCCCGCTCCCCGTGTGGGGTACAGCCCAATTTGATCCCAATATGATATTGAGAAGTGTGGCGAAGCGCGTGACAATCCAAATATTACAAACGCAATAACGAAAAAAATGGACGCGCTTGGGCTCAGGGAATTCAAACGTCTCATCAGTAGGCACGTTGAGGCGTTCGGCACGCGAGAGGATTTCAAGATCCTGCTCGAAATCGCAGCGGCAGAACAGCAGGGCAATCCGCCGACACTCAAGCAGTTACTGCTCGATGTCGCGGTACCCCAATCCACGCTCAAGCGGCGTCTCAGCCGCCTCGTGCGCAGGCGCTTTGTCATCAAGCGGCTGACCGCCAACGACCGGCGCGTGCATTGCTACAGCCTGCCGGACAAGACCGCCACAACGCTAGCGCGTCTGATCGACGACATCCGCAATTTCAAGTGGAACTGAGCATGTCGACGGTGGCGAATCAGGAACGTTTGCAAAAATGCCGGAATACGTCGGAACTCCGGACCCTGATCGCCGAGTTGTGCGGAGAACTTGCGGAAGTGCTCAGCGTCACTGCGATCTGCAGTCAGGATCGCGACAACATGATGTGCGTCATCGATTTCGCACCCGGCACACCGAGCCTCGCTGCCGTCACCGGGCGCATCGGCGGCCACGTATTCGGTTTCAATTCCGTCGTCATCCGCCTGGCACCCCAGGCGGGATTCGCCTGCCCGAACGGCTATCCGCCGAAAAACAGCACCTGCTCCTGCACGCCGCGCTCCTGATAAGCGGCCCTCGCCTGATTCAAACGATCGTTTGAAGTTTTTTCCGATTTCGGGGTACCATCCCCATCGGGGTGCCGACGATGCGTCATTTTTGCCATCCGGTGGCACTCCCTCGCATAACAATATCTACACACTGACCACAGGAGACAGTCATGCCGCTTGCCATTGCAGTGGCGCGTGAGCGACACGACGGCGAACGCCGCGTCGCACTCGTGCCGGAAACGGCGAAGAAGTTCATCGGCCTCGGTGCCAGCATCCGCATGGAGCAGAGCGCTGGCGTCGAAAGCCATTTCCTCGACCCCGATTACGCCGGCATCAGCGCTGCGCCGGGGCTGCCGGAAACCTATGCCGGCGCCGATCTGATTCTGCGCGTAACGCCTCCAGCCCCCGAGGAAATCGCGCTGCTGCCGGAAGGCAGCGTCCTGATCGGACTGCTCAGACCCTTCGAGGACAAGGCCCGGCTGGCGGCACTGAACGCGCGGAAGATCACCGCCTTCGCGCTCGAACTGCTGCCGCGCATTTCGCGTGCACAAAGCATGGACGCGCTCTCGTCGCAGGCCTCGTGCGCCGGCTACCAGTGCGGACTGATCGCGGCGGCGCGCTGCGTGAAGTTCTTCCCAATGCTCACCACCGCTGCGGGCACGATCCGGCCGGCACGCGTGCTGGTGATCGGTGCCGGTGTTGCCGGCCTGCAGGCCATCGCCACCTGCAAGCGCCTCGGCGCGATGGTCGAAGCCTATGACGTCCGCTCCGCGGCACGCGAACAGATCGAATCGCTCGGTGCGAAATTCGTCGATACCGGCGTCGCCGCCGACGGCGCCGGCGGCTATGCGCGCGAGCTCTCCGCCGAGGAAAAGGCGCAGCAGACCGAGAAGCTGGCCAAGGCCGTGGCGCAGGCCGATGTCGTGATCACCACGGCCTCGATTCCCGGCAAGAAGGCACCAATCATCATCACCACCGACATGATCGGGCGCATGAAATACGGCGCCATCATCGTCGACATGGCCGCCGAAACGGGCGGCAACTGCGTGATGACGCAGCCGGGCGAGCATGTCGTCGCCAACGACGTGAACATCCATGGCCCGCTCAACCTGCCCTCGCGCATGCCGACGCATGCCTCCGAACTCTACGCAAAGAACCTGTGGAACTTCCTGTCGCCGTGGATCAAGGACGGACGGCTGGAGTTCGACTGGTCGGACGAGATCGTTGCCGGCACGCTGCTCTGCCGTGATGGCAAGACAGTGCACGCCGGTGTCAAACAGATTCTGGGAGACGCATGATGGACGGCATGCTCGCACTTTACATCTTCATGCTCGCCGCCTTCACCGGCTACGAGATCATCGCCAAGGTCCCGGTCATCCTGCACACGCCGCTGATGTCGGGCTCGAACTTCATCCATGGCGTCGTCGTGGTCGGCGCCATGATCGTGCTCGGGACGGCCGATACCCTCGTCCAGCAGGCCATCGGATTCTTTGCCGTGGCGCTCGGCGCGGCCAATGCGGCGGGCGGTTACGTGGTGACCGAGCGCATGCTCGGCATGTTCAAGAAGAAGGAGGATTGACCATGAACCTCCCGATCTATGTTCAGGGTGCCTGGTTCGCCGGCGCGCTGCTCTTCATCTTCGGCCTCAAGGGCATGAGTTC
>DAORCC010000252.1:0-3005 GCA_035345235.1 Azospira sp. | reverse complement strand
GATGGCGTCTGGCACGAATATGCCGGCGGCTACAGCGACTGGGCCAACTATCAGCAGCAGCGTCGTGCGGACGAGGCGGTGGAGGCCCGGGCGACGAAGCCGAAGGAAGCGCCGAAGCCGGTAGTGGAAAAATCGCGCAACGCACCGACCAAACTCTCCTACAAGGATCAGCGCGAACTCGATGCCTTGCCCGGCAGGATTGCGGCGCTCGAAGAGGAGCAGAAGGCGCTGACTGCGAAGCTTGAAGATCCGACGCTCTACGCCAGTGACCCGCAGGCAGCGCAGGGTTTCGCGACGCGCCTCTCGGAGATCGATGACGAATTGCTGGTGCTGCTGGAGCGCTGGGAAGCGCTGGAGGCAATGGTGGCGCGGAACTGAAAGGGCCGATCGCCTCTCCATCGAGATACAGGTGTGCTCTGGATTCCGTCATTCCGGCGAAGGCCGGAATCCAGTGCGGCCGTAGCGGGAGTGATGGCCGCCGTTGCTGGACCCCGGCTTTCGCCGGTGTGACGGGTAGGGTTGAAGCCGAGGGAGCGATTTGATTATGGAACAGGAAAGACCATGTTGAAGAAACTGCTGATTGCACTCCTCTCCACCTGCGCGCTCGGTGCTGTCGCCGCTGAAAGGAAGGTACCGCCGGTCGAGGTCTTCATTCCGCACATGTGCCTGGCTTGCCTCGACTGGGCCGAGCATCTTCGCCAGAACGGCTTCCCGGAGGTGAAGGTGAAGGAGGTTGCCGACATGGCGGCGCTGAAGAAGAAACTGAAGGTGCCGGCAGACCTCGAATCGGTTCATACCGCGGTCGTCGCCGGATATTTCGTCGAAGGACACGTGCCGGCCGAGGACATCCGCGAGCTGCTGACGGAAAAGCCGAAGGCCTGGGGCATTGCGGTACCCGGCCTGCCGCGTGGCGCACCGGGGCGCGAACTGTCGATGCCGAGCTGCGAGACCGGCTGCACGATGCTCGACGCGCAGACCCCCGAACGTGAGATCCGGCGCGAGATGTTCAATACGATGATTGTCTACAAGGACGGGCGCGTGAAAGTCTGGGCGCGGCATTGAGCGCATTTCCGAAATGAGCGTGCACGCCCGCCGGCGCGCCGCGCTTGAAGCGTGTCTGCTCGACCTCGCACCGATCTGGATGCCGTCACCGTTCTGCGAAGCACGGCCGGCCTGGTGTGCTGCGCACCCCGAGCTCGCCGAGGCCTTGCTCGCACTCGATGACGCAACGCTCGCCATCCTCAGCACCGATGCGGCCGCGGCGCATGCCTTCCTCCTTCCGCATCTGCCAGCCCTTGCCCCGCTGCCGGCATTGATCGACCTGCCACATCGTGAGGTGGCCCTGGTGCCGGCGCCGGAGCGCAAGGCTGCGTGGCATTTCATTCCCGGCCGCAAGGCGGCGCAGATCGATGCCTTTGCCGCTGCCGTCGGTGCACCGCGGGCACCGCTGGTCGAATGGTGTGCCGGCAAGGGGCATCTCGGCCGACGCTTCCTGATGGCATGGGGAGGCGAGGCGAGGGCACTTGAGCGCAATGCCGTACTCTGCCGTGAGGGTGAGGCGCTCTCCGTGCGCGCCGGCCTCGCGCAGCGTTTCACGGTGGCCGACGTGCTCGCCGAGGAGGCCGCCGCCAGCCTCGCCGGCGCCCACGCCATCGCCTTGCATGCCTGCGGCGATCTGCATCGGCACCTGATCGACCACGCCGGCCGGGCCGGTGCGCGTGCGCTCGATGTCGCGCCGTGCTGCTACCCGCTCGGTGCCGACGATCACTACCGGCCGCGCGGTGGCGCCAGTGCGCTGCAGCTCGACCGCAATGCACTGCGACTTGCCGTCACCGAAACCGTCACCGCGTCGCCACGGCTGGCCGCCCGGAGCGAACGCCTTTCGGCCTGGAAACTCGCCTTCGTCACGCTGCGCGAGGCGCATGCACCACGCGCACCGTATCGCACCTTCAAGCCGGTGCCGGCTGCGTGGGGCAGCCGCGATTTCGCCTTCTTCCTGCAGTCGCTGGCCGCGCGCGAGGACCTTCCGCTCGACCCGGGGCTCGACTGCGCCGCTGCCGAAGCCGCGGGTTGGGCCCGTCATCGTGCTGCCCGCCGATTGCAGTTGCCGCGCCTCGCCTGCCGCCGTGCGATCGAAATGTGGCTGCTGAACGATCTGGCGCTGGCGCTCGAGAACGATGGCTTCGAGGCCAGGCTGCACCGCTTCTGCCCGCACACGCTGACGCCGCGCAACGTGATCGTCTCGGCGCGGCGCTGAGGCGCGTTGGTCGCCGTAACGCACTCCGCTATCCCGCCCGGCGCCGGAAAACCGGATTTATTCACCGGCCGCCCGGTCACGCCGGGTGTTTCGGCACTACACTGCCGGCCGCCGCCTGTCGCAGGCAGCGAATACGCCAAGCTCCCCGAAAGTCCGTAATGATCGTCCTCAAGAACGTCACGCTGCGCCGCAGCTCGAAAACCCTGCTCGACAAGACCTCGGTCACCATCAATCCCGGCGAGAAGGTCGGCCTGGTCGGCCGCAATGGCGCCGGGAAGTCGACGCTGTTCGCGCTGCTCAACGGCACCCTGCACGAGGACGGCGGCGATTGCAGCATCCCGAAGCACTGGCGCATGGGGCAGGTGGCGCAGGAGATGCCCGAAACCGAGCAGAGCGCGACCGATTTCGTGATCGACGGCGACACGCCGCTGCTCGCCGCGCGCAACGAGGTGAAGGCCGCCGAGGAGAGCGACGACGGCATGCGCATGGCCGAGGCCTACATGGCGCTCAACGATGCCGGCGAGCACGATGCCGAATCCCGTGCACAGTCGCTGATCCTTGGCCTCGGCTTCAAGGTGTCGGAGCTGCACAACCCGGTCAGCAGTTTCTCCGGCGGCTGGCGCATGCGCCTGCAACTGGCGCGTGCGCTGATGTGCCCGTCCGATTTCCTGCTGCTCGACGAACCGACCAACCACCTCGACCTCGACGCCATGGTCTGGCTGGAAGCCTGGCTCAAGCGCTACCAGGG
>DAORCC010000251.1:0-3021 GCA_035345235.1 Azospira sp. | reverse complement strand
ACGTGCCCACTCAGCAAGGCCCGGCGATGACGCCGAAGGACGAGTTCGCCGAGGCACTGCGCTCGATCGGCTGCGTCGTGAGCGGCGAGCACCCGATCATGGACGGCCACAAGCACCGCATCAGCGTCGAAGGCGAGAAGCACAGCGAGAAAGCCGGTTCGGGCTTCTATGTCGGCCACCTGGATGGCCACCCGGCCGGCTACATCAAGAACAACAAGACCGGCATCGACCTGAAGTGGAAGTCGAAGGGCTACGCCTTCGACCCCGAGCAGAAAGCCAGGATGCTCGCCGAGGCCGCCGAGAAGCTGCAGGCCAGAACCGCCGAGCAAGAGCGGCTGCACGAGCAGACCGCACAGCGTGTCGCCCGGCAGATGACGAAGCTGCTGCCCGTCACCGAGCCGACCGCGTACATGAAGGCCAAAGGCATCGAGCCACAGCCCGGCGTCTTCACCGATCGCGAAGGCCAGAAAACCTACATCCCGGCCACCGACGTCGACGGCAAGCAATGGACGATGCAGTACATCCGGGAGGACGGTAGCAAGCGCTTCGCCAAGAACAGCCGCAAGGAAGTATGCTTCCATGTGATCGGCGGCCTGGACGCGCTGGCCAAGGCACCGGTCCTGGTTATCGGCGAAGGCTACGCCACCGCCGGCAGCTTGTCACAAACGCTGGGTTTTGCGACCGTCGCCGCCTTCGACTCGGGGAACCTGGTGCCCGTCGCCAAGGCACTGCACGAAAAGTATCCGCACAAACCGATCGTGATCGCCGGCGACGACGACAAGCACCTGGAGGCCGCCCAGGGCGTGAACCCCGGCCGCAGCAAGGCCGAAGAAGCCGCCAGAGCAGTTGGCGGCAAGCTACTGCTGCCGATCTTTACGCCCGGCGAGCAGGCCGCGAACCCCAAGGGCTTTACCGATTTCAATGATCTGGCCACCCGAAGCGTGCTGGGGCAGGAAGGCATTGCGCGACAGGTGCGTTCGGTGGTCAATGACGTGATCGATCGGCATCAGGGGCGCAGTGTCGAGGAACGGCAGCGTGGGCAAAGGCAGGAACAGTCGGCGGGCAGGGTCGCGAAGGTCGGATAATCGTCACGGTTGGATCGAAAGGGCGGTTGTTGTTGCCCACTGACAAGCCGCAGCACTTCACCGGCTCGTTGATTGAGGCGGGTTTTTTGGGCGCGCGTCTTGCGGCTTGCGGGTACGATTCACGGTTCTGACGAGAGGTGCCCAATGACCCAGCCCGAGATTTTCAGCAGCGCGTGGGGTGCGATCGCAGACACACTCGAGTAGGCCGCCAACCTTCAGGCCCGCGCCGAACTGATGCGGCAGATCGTGGCCATCATCAAGGACAGCGACTGGACGCAGACCGATGTTGCAACCCATTGCGGCGTCACCCAGCCGCGCATCAATGACCTATTGCACGGGCGCGCATCGCGATCTCTCGATCACCCTGGTGAACATCGCTACGGCCTTGGGCCGGCGCATGCATGTAGAGTTGAAGGTGGTGTATGCTCCTAGCCTAGCGGTGACAGGTACTGCAACAGCAATTCGTCCACAGGTTTCCGATGCTTGCGCAAAGCATTGGTGGCACGTTCCAGATAGACCACTTTGCTCAGTCGCAGGAACTTCTCGCGCCGGTTGCGGTGGGCACGATCTGCGCATTCATCGGTTCATTCGTGGGCCAGCCCGTGCTGCAAAAAGTCACGCTGGCCACTGCGCAGATCGTGGTGGCTGGGGCAATGCTGCTGATCGGCGTTGGACTAGCAGCCGGTCTGGTCTAGCCCAGTTCAATAGCGACGCACGTTTGGGCTTAGCGTGCTTTATTTTCCGCTTTCTGAGACAACTAAAATTAGACAGGGATTTTTAGCTCAAACACGGTCATTCCACCTTCGGAACGGATGAAAGCATCCCCTCCGTGAGCCCGCAGTATTGACCGAGTAATTGACAAGCCAAGTCCTGATCCTTCGCTTAACCGTTGCCGCGAAGAGTCTACACGATAAAAGCGATCGAATAGTCGAGGCAAGTGTTCAAGCGGAATAGTTTCACCGGCATTTTCTACCGACAACTTCACAACCGAATCGCCCGTGTCATCCACACGGACTACTATGCGCCCTCCCGCAGGAGTATGACGCAGGGCATTCGAAAGAAGATTGCTGATGGCACGGCGTAACATCAACCGGTCTCCCGAGACAAAACCGCTTCCGGAGCATGTCAAAACGATGGATTTTTCCTCGGCAAGCGCCTCGTAAAACTCGAACAAGCCTTTTACTTCGTCAATCAAGTTGAGAGGCTCCTTGTTGGGGATGACAAGATCGTTATCCGACTTCGCGAGAAACAGCATGTCGGCAATCATTCTCGCCAGACGCTCAAATTCCTCCGCATTTGAAGCGAGTACGTCGCAGTACTCATTGGACGTCCTGGCTTTCGACAGCGTGACCTGGGTCTGCGTCAGCAGATTGGTGACCGGAGTGCGCAATTCATGGGCTATATCCGAGGAAAAATCCGATAGTCGTCGGAAAGAATCCTCCAGCCGTGCCAACATCTCGTTCAAGGCTTCGACGAGGTCAGCCAATTCGACGGGAACCGCGTCGGCGGAAAGCCTGGAGTGCAGTCGATGCGCGGTAATGCCCGCCGCTTCCTGTCTGATCGCCTGCAACGGTGCCAGTCCGCGGCGAACTGCAAGCCAGCCAAGGAACCCCGTCAGGAGGGCGGCCAGGACTACAAACGACCATAGCGTCATCCTGAACGAGCTCATGAAATGCTCGTGGTGTGAAATATCGGTGGCGACGGCTACGATGCCAGGTTGAGCATCCTTGATCCCTGTTCGGGCCAGGGCGGAAACCCCGCGCAAGGGGCGATTGTCCTCTGTAGTCCAGACTGTGGGGCGTGCCGAATCCACCCGAACGCGGCTGTTCAGCAGCGACTGGGGGAACTGAGCACCACTCGTGGCAAACAGGATCTGTCCTGCCGGCGCCACGACGACCAATTCCAGGCCATGGTGGCCGACGAGGGAATCATCCAG
>DAORCC010000250.1:0-3079 GCA_035345235.1 Azospira sp. | reverse complement strand
AGAAGCACACGATGGTCCATGAGCAGCTGACCAAGTTCTATTCCGGTTTCCGCCGTGATGCCCACCCGATGGCCGTGATGACCGGCGTCGTCGGCGCCCTCTCGGCGTTTTACCACGACGCGATGGACTTCTCGGACGCCGAGCACCGCAACATCAGCTTCAATCGCCTCGTGGCCAAGATGCCGACGATCGTCGCCATGGCCTACAAGTACAACACCGGCGCCCCGTTCATGTATCCGGACAACGATCTGGACTACGCCGCCAACTTCATGCGCATGATGTTCGGCAACCCGTGCGAGAAGTACACGCCGAACCCGGTGCTGGTTCGCGCCCTGGACATCATCTTCACGCTGCACGCCGACCACGAGCAGAACGCTTCGACCTCGACCGTGCGTCTGGCCGGTTCGTCGGGTGCCAACCCGTTCGCCTGTATCGCTGCCGGTATCGCCTGCCTGTGGGGCCCGGCACACGGTGGTGCCAACGAGGCCTGCCTGCAGATGCTGGAAGAGATCGGCGACGTTTCGCGCGTCGGCGAATACATCAAGCGCGCCAAGGATAAAAACGATTCGTTCAAGCTGATGGGCTTCGGTCACCGCGTCTACAAGAACTTCGACCCGCGTGCCAAGCTGATGCGCAAGGTCTGTGGCGACGTGCTGCAGGAACTTGGCCTGCAGAATGACCGTCTGTTCAAGCTGGCCATGGAACTGGAAAAGATCGCGCTGGAAGATCCGTACTTCGTCGAGAAGAAGCTCTACCCGAACGTCGACTTCTACTCGGGCATTGTCCAGAAGGCCATCGGCATCCCGACCGAAATGTTCACCTGCATCTTCGCGCTGGCTCGTACGGTCGGCTGGATGACGCAGTGGGAAGAGATGATTACCGATCCGGAATACAAGATCGGCCGTCCGCGCCAGTTGTACATCGGCGCAGCTCGGCGCGATGTCGTGCCGCTCGGCAAGCGCTAAGAAAACAGGGGCGGCGATGGACCGCCCCTTTCTGCATGTGCCGGCGTTGGCGTTTTGATGTCAATGCCGGCCGCTCCAACCGAATTCAGATTCACACCCGCTACCACAGGTGAAGCCATGATGACCCAGCTTTTCGGCAACTCCTACCTCTTCGGCGGCAACGCGCCGTTCGTTGAGGAACTGTACGAGAACTATCTCGACAATCCTTCCTCCGTGCCCGACGAGTGGCGCGACTATTTCGACAAGCTGGCACAGATGCCCGGCTTCGTCGCCCGTGACGTGCCGCATGCGCCGGTCGTGGCGGCCTTCGCCGAGCAGGCCAAGCAGGGCGGTTTCCGTCCTGCTGCCGGCGGTGTCCAGGTCGACGACAAGAAACAGGTCGGCGTCCTGCAACTGATCAACGCCTACCGCTTCATGGGTACGCGCTGGGCCAACCTCGACCCGCTGAAGCGCATGCCGCGTCCGGATCTGCAGGAGCTGGAGCCGTCCTTCTACGGCTTTACCGATGCCGACAAGAACGCCAGCTTCAACGTCGGTTCGTTCAAGGGTTGCCCCGAGCATGCCCAGTTCGGCCAGTTGCTCGAAGCATTGAAGGAAACCTATTGCGGTTCCGTCGGTGTCGAGTACATGTACATGAACGAGATCGCCGAGAAGCGCTGGCTTCAGGACCGTCTCGAACCGATCCGCAGCAAGGGCACCTACACCGCCGAACAGAAGAAGCGCTTCCTCGAGCGTCTGACCGCGGCCGAGACCCTCGAACGTTATCTGCACACCAAGTATGTCGGCCAAAAGCGTTTCTCTCTGGAAGGCGGCGACTCGCTCATCCTGTCGATGGATGAACTGATCCGCACCGCCGGTTCGCTGGGTGTCGACGAAATCGTCATCGGCATGGCCCACCGCGGTCGTCTGAACGTCCTCGTCAATACGCTGGGCAAGGCGCCGTCGATGCTGTTCGATGAGTTCGAGGGCAAGAAGGCGCAGGATCTCTCCGCTGGCGATGTCAAGTACCACATGGGCTATTCGTCCGACGTGTCGACCCCGGGAGGACCGTGCCACCTGACGCTGGCCTTCAACCCGTCGCACCTCGAGATCGTCAACCCGGTCGTCGTCGGTTCGGTCTACGCGCGCCAGGTGCGCCGTGGCGAAGGCGGCAAGAACAAGGTCCTGCCGGTCCTGATTCACGGTGATGCTGCCGTTGCCGGTCAGGGCGTCAATCAGGAAATGATCAACTTTGCGCAGACCCGCGGCTACGGCACGGGCGGCACGGTGCACATCGTCGTCAACAACCAGATCGGCTTCACGACCTCGGATCCGCGCGACTACCGTTCCTCGCTGTACTGCACGGACATCTTCAAGATGGCCGATGCGCCGATTTTCCACGTGAACGGCGACGATCCCGAAGCCGTAGCGCTGGTGACCCAGCTCGCGATGGAATTCCGTCAGCAGTTCAAGAAGGATGTCGTGATCGACATCATCTGCTTCCGCAAGCTCGGCCACAACGAGCAGGACGAGCCGATGGTGACCCAGCCGCTGATGTACAAGAAGATCGCCCAGCACCCGGGTACGCGCAAGCTGTACGCCGACAAGCTGGTCGCCGAGGGCGTGCTGCCGGCGGAAGGCCCGGATGACATGATCAAGGAGTATCGCGCTCACCTCGACAAGGGCGAGCTGCTCTATAACCCGGTCCTTGCCGGCTACAAGCACCCGATGACCATCGACTGGTCGCCGTTCCTGACCAAGAAGTACATCCCGAACTGCGACACCACGGTGCCGCTGAAGGAATTGAAGCGTCTGTCGGTCGCCCTGACGACGATTCCGGAAGGCTTCACGCTGCATAACCGCGTCAAGAAGATCATCGAAGACCGTCGTGCCATGGGCGAAGGCAAGCTGCCGATCGACTGGGGCATGGCCGAGAACCTGGCTTATGCATCGCTGCTGGTTTCCGGTTATGGCGTACGTATTTCCGGTGAGGACGTCGGTCGCAGCACCTTCTTCCACCGGCATGCCGCGCTGCATGACCAGAACCGCGAAAACTGGTCGCATGGTACCTACCATCCGCTGGCCAACCTGCAGGAAAAGCAGGCCGGCTTCCAGTGCTTCGACTCGGTGCTGTC
>DAORCC010000249.1:0-3082 GCA_035345235.1 Azospira sp. | reverse complement strand
AGAAGGCCGCGAGCGACAAGGCTGCGGCCGAAATGTCTGCCGGAAATGTCGGCGAGACATTTCCGAAGTCGAGAAGGGAAAAGAAAGAGTCTGCAATCGACGCAGCCATGCGATCAGTTGGAATAGACCCTAACGCCCAAATCGACAAATCAAGATCACTTCGCCGAGATGCAGACAAGCTGATGTCCGAGGCTCGGAAAATGATTGATCGAATTCCTCCTGGACAGCCAGTGCATTCGACTCGCGACAGGAATCTACGCGAGAAGTCGTTAGAAAAGGTCCGCAAGGCCAGGGAGTTGTATGATCTGGCGGACGCTATTGATGCGACCAAGGCCCGCAAGGAATCTCCCGAAGACGCACTGCCGGCAGGATGGACAGAAGCATCCCCCGGAGGGATGGCGGCCAGTCGTGACAAGACGACCGGAGGAATCGTCGACAAGAACATCGCGACGGGGAAATGGTTTTTTGTCTCTAACCTTGGAGGCGTCGAAAGCAAAGACGGGTTTGATACGCGCGACGAAGCATTTTCTGCGCTGGCCGATGCCAGCAGAATGGCGGATAAGGGGAAAAGCGCCAACAGCGAAGAATCACCGTCAGCAGAAAAACAGCAAGCCGCCAAAGACCTAAACGACGCGCTCAGCGACCTCGCCGATATCTTCGGCAAGAAGTTCCGCGCCAACATGATGCCGGAACAGGAACAAAAACTGTTCCCGGTCATGGTGCGCGTGTTCGATGCGGCTTTCCGGTTGGGCTATCATTCGTTCAAGGATGCTGCCCGCTTCGTCTTGCAGACCATTCGCGAGAAGATCGGGGCGGAGGTGGCCGATGCGGTCACGATTGATCATCTGCAGGGCGCCTACATCGCCATGTCCGGCGGCAAGGAATTGGCCACCGCAAAGCGCGACGTGGTGAGCGTCGAGTCAAAAACCGAACTGGAGCAAGGAAATGTCCCTGACGAGCGTAGCGGCACCGATCTGGAACGAGATAGCGAGAACGCAGCCACTGAAAACGGAGTGGGCAAGAAGGGCGTTCGCGATGGATCAGGCCGAGATGGCGGAGCTGGAGGACCGGGAGTACCAGGCGCTGAAACGACGGGTAGCGCCGGTAGTGGCTTCGGCATTCCTGGACCTGAAGCCCTTGCTGATCGAGCGGCGAGCGATAACGAGGTTTACGTTGGATCACCCGGAGTTTCTCCAGGCGCTTCCGGAGATAGCGTCAGTCAGCGAGGCGGTGATCTACGCCTCGAGGGACCGCCCATTGAGCCCGATGCAGCAAAAGGTATTGGCGCGGCTGCTACAGGCCGACCTGACCTAGCCAGAAAGATCGCGCTGCAGGCGAGCGCGCCAACCGACCCCGGCGCATCGATCGCCGACGCGCTGCCGATGCTGTCTGCCGGACAGCAAGAGGACGTAGCCAAGGCAGAACGCCGGTTCGCCGTTCCTGATGGGTACGGGATGCTCTTCACGAACGGGACCGGGACCGGCAAGACGTTTTCCGGACTCGGCATCATCAAGCGATTTTCAAACGCCGGCAAGAACAACATCCTGATCGTCGTACCAAACGACAAAATCATCGAGGACTGGCAGAAGTCTGGGAGGATGTTGGGCCTGGATATTTCCGAGCTGAAGAACACCAAGGATGCCGGCAAGGGGATTGTTGTCACGACTTACGCCAACATGGGGGCCAACTCGGAACTGGTCAGGCGCGAATGGGATCTCGTTGTGCACGATGAAGCGCACCACTTGATGGAAAACAGCGAGGCGCGATCGACCAATGCCCTGCGCACGCTACGCGCCATCACGCTTCATCCGGACGGGGCGAACGACCGGCACGCGGCGCTGTACGCCGACGAGATCATGAAGCTGGCCGATCTTCGTGCGAGGCTCAAGAACAACATCGAGATTGGCAAGAGCAGTTCCATTCCCGTCGCCGAAAAGGAACGGATCGCCGCTGAGAACGCCCGCCTTTCAGAGTCACTCGCTCTGGCGGAAAAACGCAACCGCGAGACGCAGAAGATTGTTCGCGAGGATGTGGAATCCAGACAGGGCGCCGTCCGCCCGCGCGCATTGTTCCTGAGCTTCACCCCCTTCGCCTACGAACCGTCGATCGATTGGGCGAACGGCTACCTGTTCGATTACAACGAGGGCAGGCCATCAGACAAGACGGAGTCCAGGGGCTACAACCAGGGCAGCAACAGCGACCAGTTCTTCATGCAGCACTTTGGCTACCGGATGCGTACCGGCAAGTTGACGCAGCCAGATGCCAAGGTCGACCGCGGGCTGATGCAGAGACAATTCAACGCCTTCTTGAAGAAGAAGGGGTCGCTGTCCGGGAGAGTCCTGGATGTCGAGGCCGACTATGACCGGCGTTTCCTCCTTGTAGAGTCGGCCATCGGCCAGCGCATCGACGAGGCGCTTGAGTGGTTCGAGGATCAGGGGAAAAAGACCAACGACAAGGACCGAAAAGCCGCGCTGAGAGATGTTCGCAAGGTCATTGCCGACAAGTTTGATTACCAGTCGAGGCGCTATCTGCTCGAAGCCATCAAGGCACAGGAGGTTATCCCACACATTCGAGAGCACATGGCGATGGGCCGCAAGGTGGTCGTCTTCCATGACTACAACCAAGGCGGCGGGTTCAATCCGTTCGACATGAACGAGCGCGAGAGGGGAGCCGAGTTTTCGGAAAGCGGCGATACCGATCTCATCAACTCGGTCATCAGAGAGTTCAAGACGGAATTCAAGGACCTGATCGGTTCGGATCTGTTCAAGGCTTCTTCGCCTATCGCCAACTTTCAGAAGCAATTCCCTGGCGTGTTGTTGGTCAATGGCCTGGTGCCGGCCAAGACGCGTCGCGAAAACGTGGCCAGGTTTCAGGACGACGCCAGCGGACCGCAACTGATCCTGGTGCAGTCGCAGGCCGGGAAAGAAGGCATCAGCCTGCACGACACCACCGGCAAGCATCAGCGCGTTCTGTTCAATCTCGGGCAGCCGACGCAGCCGACGATGGCCATGCAGCAAGAAGGCCGCATCTACCGAATGGGCCAGGTCACAGACGCGATCATTCGTTACCTGAACACGGGGAC
>DAORCC010000248.1:0-3101 GCA_035345235.1 Azospira sp. | reverse complement strand
GTCGGCATCATCAGCCAGCCGGACTGGCATTCGGCGGCCGATTTCAGGAAGCTGGGCAAGCCGAACCTGTTCTACGGCGTCACCGCCGGCAACATGGACTCGATGGTCAATCGCTACACCTCGGATCGCAAGATCCGCTCGGAGGACGCCTACACGCCGAATGCCGAGGCCGGCAAGCGCCCGGATCGTGCGGTCGTCGCGTACTCGCAGCGTTGCCGGGAGGCCTATCCCGATGCCAATGTGGTGATTGGCTCGATCGAGGCCAGCCTGCGGCGTATCGCCCACTACGACTACTGGTCCGACAAGGTACGCCGTTCGGTGCTGCCGGATTCGAAGGCGGACCTGCTGATCTTCGGCAATGCGGAACGCGCGATTGTCGCGCTTGCCCACCGCCTGGCTGCCGGCGAGAGCATCAGGGAGATCCGCGACCTGCGCGGTACGGCCTTCATGGTGCCGGCAGGCTGGTTGCCGGGTGATGACTGGCAGGTGACCGATTCGACCGAGCTCGACACGCCGGGCCCGCTGGTGAAGCATGCCGATCCCTACGCGATGGAAGAGGAGAAATCGGCATCGGCCTGCGCCACCCGGGAGAGTGGGGCGGAAGTGAAGAGCATCCGCATCGTCGGCCGCCAGGAAATGACGCAGTCGCGGCTGGCAGCACGCCGTGCCGACCGGGCGAAGACGGTGATCCGCCTGCCATCGTACGAGCGGGTCAAGGACGATCCGGTCCTCTATGCCCACGCCTCGCGCACCTTCCACCTCGAATCGAACCCCGGCAACGCGCGGGCGATGGTGCAGTCGCACGGGGAAGGCGTGTCGCAGCGCGATGTCTGGCTGAATCCCCCGCCGATCCCGCTGACGACCCCCGAGATGGATGCCGTCTATGGCGCGCCGTATCAGAGAAAGCCGCATCCGAGCTACGGCGATGCGAAGATTCCGGCCTACGAGATGATCCGCTTCTCGATCAACATCATGCGCGGCTGCTTCGGCGGCTGCACCTTCTGCTCGATCACCGAGCACGAGGGGCGCATCATCCAGAGCCGCTCGGAGGAATCGATCCTGCACGAGATCGAGGAAATCCGGGACAAGACGCCCGGTTTCACCGGCACAATCTCCGATCTTGGCGGGCCGACTGCGAACATGTACCGGATGGCCTGCAAGGATCCGAAGGTCGAGGCCTCGTGCCGGCGGCTGTCCTGCGTCTTCCCGGACATCTGCTCCTACATGAACACCGATCATGCGCCGCTGATTTCGCTCTACCGCAAGGCGCGCGCATTGCCCGGCGTCAAGCGCATCCTGATCGGGTCCGGCCTGCGCTACGACCTCGCCGTCCGTTCGCCGGAATACGTGAAGGAACTGGTTTCGCACCACGTTGGCGGCTACCTCAAGATTGCCCCCGAGCACACCGAGGAAAACGTGCTCCGGCACATGATGAAGCCGGGGATCGGCGCCTACGACAAGTTCAAGGCGATGTTCGAGAAGGCGTCGCGCGAGGCCGGCAAGGAACAGTACCTGATCCCGTACTTCATCGCCGCGCATCCCGGCACCTCTGACGAGGACATGATGAACCTTGCGCTGTGGCTCAAGCGGAACAACTTCCGGCTCGATCAGGTGCAGACCTTCCTGCCGACGCCGATGGCTCTGGCGACGGCGATGTACCACACGAAGAAAAGTCCGCTCAAACGCGTGGAACGCAGCGGCGAAGAGGTCGAGACGGTGCGGAATGGGCGCATGCGCAAGCTGCACAAGGCCTTCCTGCGCTACCACGATCCCGAGAACTGGCCGCTGCTGCGTGACGCGCTGCGCGCGATGGGCCGTGCCGACCTGATCGGCAACGGCAAGAAGCAGCTGGTACCCGCCTGGCAGCCGGCAGGTACCGGCGGCAGTTGCCAGGTCCGCCGTGCCAACGAGAAGCGGACGGTTCAGCAGCGGGCCGCGCAGCAGCGCGGGGAGGGCTGGCCGGCGGTACCGAAGCCGGCGAAGATCGTCAAGGCATCATCGGCGTTGGGGACGAAAGCAGCGCACAAGCCGGCCACGGTGAAAGCCGGGGTGACCCCACGCACGAAGGCAGCAGAGCGGACGACGCAGAAACCCGGCCGCAAACCCGCACCGCGGCGTGGTTCCTGAATCCGGATTTCCCACCATGAGCGAAAAAACACCTTACGAGTTGCTCGGCGGAGAGGCTGGCGTTGCCCGCCTGACCGACCGCTTCTACGAATTGATGGCGACCGTGCCACAGTTCGCCGGCATCCGCGCGATGCACCCCGAGGATCTTCAGGGTTCGCGCGACAAGCTGTTCATGTTTCTCTCCGGCTGGCTCGGCGGTCCTGACCTGTTCGTCGAGAAATTCGGCCATCCGCGCCTGCGCGGCCGCCACATGCCATTCGCCATCGGCACCTCGGAGCGCGACCAGTGGGTTGCCTGCATGGCGCTGGCGATGGAAGACGGCGGCATCGACGCCGGCCTGCGCGATCATCTGATGAAATCCTTCTTCAACACCGCCGACTTCATGAGGAACCGGGAGGGGTAGATGCCTGGCGGGACCACGCTTTGCGCGACACGGCAACTTCTCGCTCGAGCGGAGCGGCGGCGTTTTCGTCCTCGACGCGCAGGGGCCGTGGAATCTGGAAACCTTCGCAGCCTATGCGATGGCCGCGCATCCCCCGGTCGGTACGCAATTCCAACCTTTTGGCGGCTATGTCGCCGTCTCCGGCGAGGCGCTGATGACGCCGGAGGTGGTGCCGCACTGGCGCAGGAGCAATGCGCTGCTTGCCAGTGCCGGTCTGGCAGCGGTGGCCTATCATTTCCTCGACGACGCAGGTCGCAGCGTCTATCAGGATGTCTTCAGGCTGGCGCCGGGTGAGGCACCGTTCAGAGTCCGGTTTGTCGACTCCCGTACCAGTGCGCTCTTGTGGCTGGCCGAGCTCGGTTTTTCGCCTGCCTGAATTTTCGGACATTTCGTTATCGCAGTGCAGCATGATGAGCTTGGCTGTGGTAGAATTGCGGCCTTTTTCAAAGGCTTAGGTTTTCTCCATGTCCGTTCGCCCGATCCGCAACATCGCCATCATCGCCCACGTCGACCACGGCAAGACCACGCTCGT
>DAORCC010000247.1:0-3117 GCA_035345235.1 Azospira sp. | reverse complement strand
CGGAAGCCGATCACGTTGGCGTAGTCGGTGTTGACGACCAGCTCGCCGTTCTCGAACTTCGCCAGGCGCGAGAAATCGTACTTGGTCGGGTCGCCGTAGGGCGCCATGCCCATGACCTTGTACTCGCCGTCGAGCATCTCGAAGCCAAGGTATTCGGTCAGCGCGCCGTAGAGGCCGCCGAGCGAATCCGGGTCGTAGAACTCCTTGATCTTGGTGATCTTGCCGTTCTCGCCGACGCCGAAGAAGGTCGTCGCGTATTCGCCCTTGCCGTCGATGCCGAGGATCGCCGTCTTTTCGGTGAAGCCCGAGCAATGGTAGGCCGAGGATGCGTGCGCGAGGTGGTGCTCGACCGGCACGATCTCGATTTTCTTCAGGTCGAAGCCGAGCTGCTGGAGACACCACTCGATGCGTTTCTTGTAGCGGAAGTAGCGGCGGTTGCCGGTCAGGATCGCGTCGAGCGAACGGTCCGGCGCGTACCAGTAGCGCTTCGCGTAATGCCAGCGCGCCTTCTCGGCCAGGCTGATCGGCGAGAAGGGGATGGCGACGGCGTCGACGTCGCCCGGCTTGAGGCCGGCGAATTCGAGGCAGAACTTCGCTGCCTCGTAGGGCATGCGGTTCTTCGCATGCTTGTCGCGCACGAAGCGCTCCTCTTCGGCGGCGGCGACGAGCTTGCCGTCAATGTAGAGGGCGGCCGACGGGTCGTGGGTCAGCGCGCCGGAAAGTCCAAGGATAGTCAGTGCCAAAATCGGGTCTCTTGCGTCGGGCGTCGGGCAACTCGGGAGGAGTTTCCGGCATCAAACCGGCAAGTATACCTTCCCGGCGGCATTCTTCGGAGAATCAGATGCTTGCGCTGCGCCGGCCGGCGGCCAGCGACTCCGGGTCCTTGTTCCGGTAGGGGCGCGTCTCGCCGTCAGGACGGGTCTTGAAGCGCCGGTGCACCCAGTAGTACTGCTCCGGCATCGTGCGCACCACCGCTTCCAGCCACGCATTCATGCGCCGTGTGTCGGCTTCGGCATCCTCGCTCGGAAAGTCCTCCCAGGGTTCGCCGAACTCGACCCGATAGCCCTCCCCGCCGGGCAGCATGCGCGTCACGCACGGCACGACGGCGGCGCCGGCGAGGCGCGACAGGCGCGACAGGCCGGTGATCGTCCAGGCCGGGACACCGAAGAAGGGCGCGAAGATCGCATCCTTCGTGCGGAAATCCATGTCCGGCAGATAGTAGAACGGACGTCCGGCCTTCATCGCCTTGACCGTCGCGCGCGGGCCGTCGGCGCGCGACAGCAGTTGCTGGTCGCCGAAGCGGCTGCGGCCGGCGAGCAGCAGGCGGTCGAAGACGGGGTCGCTCTGTTCGGCGTAGATGCTGACGATGTCGAAGCGCATCGTCACTGCGACCCCGCCGGCATCGAGCCCGACGAAATGCGGCGCCAGCAGCATCACCGGCCGGCCGGCTGCCTGCAACGCCCGCACCCGGCCGTCGCCGGTGACCTTGACGATCCGGTTCAGGCGTTCGCGCGAGGCCCACCAGAACAGGCTGCGCTCGAGCATGCTGCGGCCGAGTACCGCGAAATGCCGGCGCGCGAGCGCCTCGCGCGCGGCGGCATCGAGCTCGGGAAAGCAGAGTGCCAGATTGACGCGCACGATGTGCCGCCGCTTCTTCGCGAAGCGGAAGAGCAGGGCGCCCAGCCCGCGGCCGAGCGGCGCCAGCAGCGTGAGCGGCAGGAAGTGCAGCAGCCAGAGAAGGGCGACGGCGGCGCGGGAAAGCATCGGCAGGCGAGGAGGCGGTGGCTGGAAATGAACGGGGTGGAAGTATCTCCGCCCCGGGGGTGGATGGTCAAACCGCAACGTCCGCGGGCCCGGCTGCGGATTGCCCCTGGCCATGGGGCAACGGATAATCGGCTTTTCATCGCCTGCCGCTCGTCATGACCGTCGAAATCCGTCCCGTTACCCCTGCCGAGGTCGATGCCATCGCCGCGCTGGCCCGCGTCATCTGGCAGGATGCCTACGCCGCAATCATCACGCAGGCGCAGATCGACTACATGCTCGAGCAACGCTACAACGCGGCGCGCCTCCGCGAAGAGCTGACCCAACCCGGCTACTGGTGGCACCAGGCCTTCGTCGATGGCGAGCGGGTCGGCTTCCTGTCCTGTCTGCTTACGGGGGCGCCGGGCGAGATCAAGCTCGACAAGCTCTACGTGCTGCCACAGCGTCAGCGGGGCGGTGTCGGTGGTGCGCTCATCGCGCGTGCGCTGGCGCACGGCCGCGAAGCCGGCTGCGACACGCTGATCCTCGCCGTCAACAAGGGTAACGCCCGTGCCATCGCCGCCTATCAAAAACACGGATTCACGGTGCGCGAATCGGTACGGGTCGATATTGGCGGCGGTTTCGTGATGGACGACTTTATAATGGCACGATCCATTGACTAGGCCATCATGAAACTCAAGTTCTCCAAGATGCACGGGTTGGGCAACGACTTCGTCGTGCTCGACGGCGTGCGCCAGTCCATCGCGTTGTCGCCGGCACAGCTGCGCCATCTCGGCGACCGCCACTTCGGTGTCGGCTGCGATCAGATCCTGCTCGTCGAGCCGGCATCCCAGCCGGGCGTCGACTTCCGCTATCGCATCTTCAACAGCGACGGCGGCGAGGTTGAACAGTGCGGCAACGGCGCCCGCTGCTTCGTGCGCTTCGTCCATGAACAGGGCCTTACCGACAAGGCCGAGATCCGCGTCGAGACGATGAGTGGCCTCATTGCCCCGCGGCTGGAAGCGGATGGCCTGGTGACCGTCGACATGGGCGTGCCGGTGTTCGAGCCGGAGCGCATCCCCTTCGTCAGCCCCGTCGCCGACGTCGTGCAGCCGCTGATGGTCGGCGACCATGAGGTGATGATCACGGCCGTCTCGATGGGCAACCCGCACGCCGTGCAGGTCGTCGTCGATGTCGACGCGGCACCGGTCGAGAAGGACGGGCCGCAGATCGAATCGCATCCGCGCTTCCCGCAGCGCGTCAACGCCGGCTTCCTGCAGGTGCTCGATCGCCACGCGATCCGCCTGCGCGTCTACGAGCGCGGTGCCGGCGAGACGCTGGCCTGCGGCACCGGCGCCTGCGCCGCCGTCGTGGCGG
>DAORCC010000246.1:0-3165 GCA_035345235.1 Azospira sp. | reverse complement strand
AGGTGTGCTCGTGCAGCCAGTTGCCGATGTCATCGGCGCCCATCGGCCGCGCGAACAGGTAGCCCTGAGCCTCGTGGCAGCCGAGGCTGGATAGCAGCTGCACCTGCGCCTCGTCCTCGACTCCCTCGGCGATGATGGTCATGTCGAGCTTGTGCCCGAGGCCGATGATCATTTCGGTAATGCGCGAACCTTCCTCACCGTTGCCGATGTTGGTGACGAAGGAACGGTCGATCTTGAGGCGATCGAGCGGCAGCCGGTCGAGATAGGAGAGTGACGAGAAGCCGGTGCCGAAGTCATCGATCGCGATCGTCGTTCCGAGCGCCTTGAGCGCATGCAGCTTTTCCTCGACCTCCGCGGCGTTGGTCATGGCCACCGATTCGGTGATTTCGAGTTCCACCAGTCGCGGCGGCACGCCGGTCTCGTGCAAGGCCTGGGCGACGTTGTCGATGAAGTCATCGGCCTGGAACTGCACGACGGAGACGTTGACTGCCATGCGCAGGTCGGTCCAGCCGGCATCGAGCAGGCGACGCAGGGTGCGCAGGGCGGAGCGCATCACCCAGCGCCCCATGCCGTTGATCAGGCCCGATTGCTCGGCGAGAGGAATGAATCGGTCGGGCGGGATGAAGTCGCCCTTGTCATCGCGCCAGCGCATGAGCGCTTCGAACCCAAGGGGCTTGCGGGTGCGGAGGTCGACCTGGGGCTGGTAGGCGACGAACAGGCGTTCGTGCTGGAACGCGGCATAGAGGCTGTGCAGGAGATGCGTGCGTTCCCGTGTTTCCTGGCCAATCTCCTGTGTATAGACGGCATCGCGCCCGGGGCCGCCGGTGCGTGCCAGCTTGACGGCGAGACTGGCGTTCTTGATCGCGTCGTTGCCGCTGGTGACATCGGCGAGATGCGCGAAGCCCATGCTGATCGAGAGCTGGTGGCGAACCTCGTTGTCGATGTTCAATGGCTCGGCGAACAGCGGGCGCAGTTTCTCGGGGCGAACTACCCACGAAAGTCCGAGTACGCCGAACGTGTCGCCGGACGTGCGGGCGATGCGGCAGCTTTCCCCCAGTTCGTCGTCAAGGCGCTCGGCGATGCCGCGCAGGACAGCGTCGCCGTAGCCGTGGCCGAAAGCCTCGTTCGTTTCGGCAAACTGGTCGATGTCGATCAGGCCGACGGTGTAGCCGGCGGTCGTGCCGGTGCGGATATGCTGATCGATGGCTTCGATGAAGGCCGTGCGCGTCGGCAGCTTGACGAGGCGGTCGAGGTAGGCCTGGTCGTGCAGGCGGCTGAGCAGGCGGGTATTTTCGGCACAGACGGCAATGTTCGAGCAGAACACCTGCAACAGGTGCTGGTCGATCTCGGAAAGCAGGCTGGGCGAGTCGATGAAGGCGGCGAAGTGATTGCCGCTGCGCGCCGGAAAGAACAGCACGACGGCGTCGTTCTCGATCAGGTTCATTTTCTGCTGCAGGCTGCGCTCGATCAGGCTGCGGACGCGCACGCTGTCGATCTCGTCGAGGCGGCGCTGCACGAGGCCGGCAAAGCGGCCGGCGGCGGCGACGACGACAATCTGGGGCGGCTGGCCCGCGAGCGGCCCATCGTCCGGAGGAACCTCCTGGGCACAGACGAGCCCCTCGGCGCCAACGCCAAGCAGGGCGGCGATCTGCGTAATGATGCCCGCGGCGAAAGCCTGCAGGCCGTTTTCGGCGACCAGGCGGCCACTTGCGGAGATGATCAGTTCGAGGCCGCGTCGGCTCGCGTCGAGCTTGCAGATCTGGTCGTAGGAACGGATCGCAGCGGTAATCGAGGTGTAGAGGCGCGTCCGCGTCAGTTCGTTCTTGGTCTTGTAGTCGTTGATGTCGTAGTCGCGGATCGCAGAGAGCTCGGGAGCATAGCCCGGCTGGCCCGTGCGCAGGATGATGCGTGGCGTGGTCAGCCCGAGATTCCTGCGGATTTGCTGCACCAGGCGAAGGCCAGCATCTTCGCTCTCCATGACGACATCGAGGAGGATGACGGCGATGTTGTCCTCGCAGGCAAGCAGCTTTTCCGCCTCGCGGCCGGAATAGGCATGCAGGAACTGCAGGGGGTGGCCGAGAATTTCCAGTCCTTGCAGGGCGAAGGTCGTGGCCTGATGGACATCCTCATCATCGTCGACGATGAGGATCTTGCGGACATGCGATGCAACCGCCGCGAGCGGCGATTCGCGCTCGTCAGCGAAGGTCAGCAGCTCGTCATCGGTCTGCATCGCTAAGGGGGCTGTGTGGATGTAAAGCTACAGCATAGGGACTTCGCCCCTGCAGCGCAACGACGGAGAGGGGGTGGTGGGCGGTGTGCGCCCTACCAGCTGGGAGTTGCCGCGGGCGGTGGCGGCAGTGGTGCCGGCAGCCAGGTGCCCGATGCTCCATAGACGGCGGCGCCGGCGACCGCCAGCGCGACGATCAGTGCCGCTGCTCCGCCGCCGCTCGCCGGACGTCCACCATGGGATTTCCAGCCGGTCAGCATCGGACGCACGAGGTTGTCCTTCTTGACATGGACATAGAACAGGATCGCGCCGACATGGAGTGCAATGAGCGCGAACAGCAGGTTGGCAGACAGCTTGTGCAGGCCGTTGAGCTTGTCAGAGAGTTCCTTTCCGACCAGATCGAAGAGCGGACCGCGGAAAGCGATGTCGTCATTGCCGGTGAGCCCGGTGGCGATCTGGAAGGCAATCAGGGCGAGCAGTGCGAAGACGGAGCAGGCCCCGAGCGGGTTGTGCCCCGGCTCGTGCCACTGGCCGTGAAGGTAGGCGAGTACCCGTCCGGGCGTCGGGAAGAAGGTCGCGAAGCGCGCGTAGGTCGAGCCGACAAAGCCCCAGACGAGGCGAAACGCGATCAGCCCGGTGATGGTGATGCCGATGCGGGCATGCCAGTCGATCAGGTTGCCGCCGACCTTGCCGGTGATGATCATGGCAATGATCAGCGCGACCAGCAGCCAGTGAAAGAGTCGAGTGGGCAGATCCCAGACGCGGATGCGCGGCATGTTCATTGTCATTCCCCCGAAAAGCAAAAGGCGGGTAGGTGCGCCTGCCCGCCTTTCTGTGACATCCCCGCCAAAGGCGGGTTCCTGCGCTTGCGGTCAGACGACGGCGCCATCGTCGTTGGCACCCTCGACCACCTTCTTCGGCTTGATGAACTGCTCGCG
>DAORCC010000245.1:0-3178 GCA_035345235.1 Azospira sp. | reverse complement strand
TGCCCGGGTTGTCCTGGCCGCCGGTCATGCCGACGGCGCGGTTGTCGAGCAGCAGCACGGTGACATTGCCCTTGTTGTAGACGATGTCCAAGAGGCCCTGCATGCCCATGTGCATGAAGGTCGAGTCGCCGATCACGGCGACGATCTTCTTGTCCTTGTCGGCCTCGCCGCGGCCCTTGTCGAGGCCGAGCGCCATGCCCATCGAGGCGCCCATCGAGATGCAGGCATCGAGCGCGTTCCACGGGTGGCCGAAGCCGAGCGTGTAGCAGCCGATGTCGCCGGAGATGGTGATGTTGCGCAGCTGCGCCAGCGTGTAATAGACGCCGAGGTGCGGGCAGGCCACGCACATCGTCGGCGGCCGCGGGAAGACCGGCAGCGGCGCAGCGGCGCGTGCCGGCTTCTTCGCAGGCTCGACGACTTCCTCGCCGAGCAGACGGCCGATGGCGGGCTTGAGGACATGCGGCGCCAGTTCGCCCTGCCGCGGCAGGATTTCCTTGCCGATGACCTTGATGCCCTGTGCCTTGACCTCGGTCTCGAGCAGTGGCTCGACTTCCTCGACGACGACACATTGTTCGACGCTCGCCGCGAAGGCACGGATCTTCTCGAACGGGGCCGGATAGGAAAGGCCGAGCTTGAGTACCGGCGCCTCCGGATAGGCTTCCTTGATGTGCATGTAGGCCGGACCGGAGGTGACGAAGCCGACACGCTTGTCGCTGCCGGCATCGACGAAGTTGAGCGCGCTCACTTCGGCCTCGGCACGCAGGTCGGCCTCGCGCTGGAACATCAGCGGGATGCGTTTCTGTGCGGCCCCCGGCACCATCACCCAGCGCGCCGGTTCCTTCTTGAAGCCGGCAGCAACGTGCGGCACGCGCTCGCCGACGGTGACCAGACCCTTGACGTGGCAGATGCGCGTCGTCATGCGCAGGATGACGACGGTCTGGAAGCGCTCGGAGAGTTCGAAGGCGAGCTTCGTCTGCTCGTAGGCTTCCTGCGAATCAGCCGGCTCGAGGATGGGGACGTGGGCGAAGCGGCCCCAGAAGCGGGAGTCCTGCTCGTTCTGCGACGAGGACAGGCCGACGTCGTCGGCCACGGCGATCACCAGTCCGCCGGCAACGCCGGTCAGCGTCAGCGTCATCAGCGCATCGGAGGCGACGTTGAGGCCGACGTGCTTCATCGCACAGAAGGCGCGGGATCCGGCCATCGCGGCGCCGAAGGCGATCTCCAGCGAGGTCTTTTCGTTGACCGCCCACTCCGCGTAGAGGTCGGGATAGGTGGAGATCACTTCCAGCATCTCGGTCGCAGGGGTGCCGGGATAGGCCGCCGCCACCTTTACACCGGACTCCCAGACAGCGCGCGACACCGCCTCGTTACCGGACATCAGAAGCCGGCTCTGCGCCGGCGCGGGCATGACTGCCGCCATGGAATCTCCTTGCGTTGCAATATGGTTCAAAAACGAGGGAACAACATAGCTGCCCCGTATCACTTTCTCGTTGATGCAGATCAATTCCCCCTTGGCCTGCAGGGGCAAATACCCCTTCCCGGGGGTTGACAATTCCTTTCCGTATTGCGAGACTACGTTTCGTTGTATGAAATACGTTGATGCGGTGCAATATTTCTGGGCATTGCGCCGTATTAAGCTTGGCCGGTCGCGACCGCAACATTCACACCTTCGCGCCAGGCACCTGGGCGCTGCGAACCCATCCGGATCGCAGCACAAGAACACTTCGCACACTGGAGACACCCATGGCAGCTCAACCCGACAACAACAAGGTCATCGACGTCGACCCGCAGGAAACACAGGAGTGGCGCGATGCCCTCTCCGGCGTGGTCGACAAGGAAGGCGCAGAACGCGCGCACTTCCTGATCGAGGACCTGATCGAACAGGCCCGCGAACAGGGCATTGACATCCCCTACAGCGCCAACACCGAATACATCAACACGATCCCCGCCGATCAGCAGCCGAAGTACCCCGGCAACCCGGATCTGGAACTCAAGATCCACAGCTACATCCGCTGGAATGCCATGGCCATGGTCGTGGGCGCCAACAAGCACACCAACGTCGGCGGCCACATCGCCTCCTTCGCCTCTGCCGCCGCGCTGTATGACGTCGGCTTTTCGCATTTCTGGCACGCACCGACCGAGAACCACGGCGGCGACCTGATCTTCTTCCAGGGCCATGCCGTGCCCGGCGTCTACGCGCGCGCCTTCATGCTCGGCCGCCTCTCCGAAGACCAGATGAAGAATTTCCGCCAGGAAGTCGACGGCAAGGGCATCTCGTCCTACCCGCACCCGTGGCTGATGCCGGACTTCTGGCAGTTCCCCACCGTCTCGATGGGCCTCGGCCCGATCCAGGCCATCTACCAGGCCCGCTTCATGAAGTACCTCGACTCGCGCGGGCTGGCCAAGGCAGGCGATCGCAAGGTCTGGGCCTTCCTCGGCGACGGCGAGACCGACGAGGTCGAATCGCTGGGTGCCATCGGCATGGCCGGTCGCGAGCAGCTCGACAACCTGATCTTCGTCATCAACTGCAACCTGCAGCGCCTCGACGGCCCGGTGCGCGGCAACGGCAAGATCATCCAGGAACTCGAATCGGAATTCCGCGGCGCCGGCTGGAACGTCATCAAGCTGATCTGGGGCACGCACTGGGATGCACTGTTCGCGCGCGACAAGAAGGGCATCCTCAAGAAGCGCATGATGGAAATCGTCGACGGCGAGTACCAGACCTTCAAGGCCAAGAACGGTGCCTACGTGCGCGAGCACTTCTTCAACACGCCGGAACTCAAGGCGCTGGTCGCCGACTGGACCGACGACGAAATCTGGCAACTCAACCGCGGCGGCCACGACCTGTTCAAGATCTTCGCCGCCTACGATCGCGCCATCAAGCACAAGGGCCAGCCGACGCTGATCCTCGCCAAGACCATCAAGGGCTTCGGCATGGGCGATGCCGGTGAGGCGATGAACATCAGCCACCAGGCAAAGAAGATGGATCACGAGCAGATCAAGCGATTCCGTGACCGCTTCTCGCTGCCGGTGCCGGACGACAAGCTCGACGAGCTGCCCTTCCTGACCTTCGACGAAGGCTCGCCCGAGCAGACCTACCTGCGCGAGCATCGCATGGCGCTCGGCGGCTTCCTGCCGCAGCGCCGCCGCAAGGCTGCGCAGGCGCTGGCCATCCCGC
>DAORCC010000244.1:1694-3180 GCA_035345235.1 Azospira sp. | reverse complement strand
CCTTTTACGCCGCTTTTGAAAGTCTGACAAGTGTTTGCCGTCGTTCTCTACCAGCCCGAAATTCCGCCCAACACGGGCAACGTGATCCGCCTTTGCGCCAACACCGGCGCCGAACTTCACCTCGTTGAACCGCTGGGATTTCGCTGGGACGACAAGGAATTGAAGCGTGCCGGCCTCGATTATCACGAGTTCACGCGTGTGCAGCGCCACGCGGACTGGGAAAGCTGCCAGGATGCGCTGGCAGGGCGCCGGATGTTCGCGCTGACGACGAAGGGCAGCCGACGACACGATGCGCCCGCGTTCGAGAAGGATGATGTCTTCGTGTTCGGCCCGGAAAGCCGGGGATTGCCGGAGGCGCTGGTTGCCGGGTTTCCCGCCGATCAGCGCCTGCGCCTGCCAATGCTGCCCGAGCGGCGGAGTGTCAATCTGTCGAATGCAGTAGCGGTGATGGTCTACGAAGCGTGGCGGCAGCAGGGTTTTGCCGGCGGCAGCTGACGCCTGTTCAGGCCGTTTCGACCTTCGGGTCGCGCATCAGCAACTGCTCAACCGCCGTCGAGGCGCTGACGCCGTGATGCAGGATGGCATCGACGGCCTGCGTGATCGGCATCTCGATGCCCATGTCTCGCGCCAGCCGCGCGACCTCGCGGGCCGTACTCACGCCTTCGGCGACGTGGCCGAGATCGTGCAGGATCTGCTCGAGCGTCTTGCCGGCTGCCAGGGCAAGGCCGACACGACGGTTGCGGGATAGATCTCCGGTGCAGGTCAGGATCAGGTCGCCCATGCCGGCCAGCCCCATCAACGTTTCGCGCTGCGCGCCCATGGCGACACCGAGACGGGAGATTTCGGCCAGGCCACGGGTAATCAGGGCGGCGCGGGCATTCAGCCCGAGACCGAGACCATCGCAGATGCCGGTGGCGATGGCCATGACGTTCTTGACGGCGCCGCCGACCTCGACCCCGACGAGGTCATCGTTGGCATAGATGCGCAGGCGCGGCGTATGCAGCACCAGCGCCGTCTCGCGGGCGAAGGCTTCGTCATTGGCGGCGAGCGTCACCGCCGTCGGCAGGCCGTTCGCCACTTCTTCGGCAAAGCTCGGGCCGGAGAGTGCGCCGTAACGGCTGCCGGCCGGCAACACTTCCTCGGCCAGGACATGCGGCAGCTTGGCCGTTCCGGCCTCCAGCCCCTTGCAGACCCAGACCAGCGGTTTGCCGGGAGCGATCTCGGCGATCCTTTGCAGCGTCGCGCGCAAACCGGCAAGCGGCGCGGCGACGACCAGCAGTTCGGCCTCGGCAACGACGGCATCGAAATCGGACGCCACCTGCAGTGTTTCCGGCAGGGGGTACCCCGGCAGAAAACGCGAATTCTCGCGCCGGGTACGCATCGCCTCGACGACATCCGCCTCGCGCGCCCACAGCGACACCGCATTGCGCCCGGCGAAAGCGATGGCGAGGGCGGTTCCCCAGGCGCCGGCAGAAAGGACCGCGAT
>DAORCC010000244.1:0-1594 GCA_035345235.1 Azospira sp. | reverse complement strand
CCACCCTCGGCATCGCGCACCTTGGTCCAGCCTTCGAGGCTGACCACCGGTTCGACCGGCGTAAAGCGCTTGATGACGAAGAGCGGCTTGCCCTTGACCGACGGTGCGTCGTAGAGCGTCGTGGCGGAGTCGACGGAGCGATATTCGATGGCCAGCGCCGACCCCGCCGCCAGCGCGGCGACCGCCGAGACAAGCACCACCGGGACAAAACGCATGGCCATGGAAAACTCCTTACTGGACGGGGACTTCGTGCGCGCCGGTCGCGGCAGCCTGGGCTTCGGCTTCCTGCAGGCGTGCCATGTACATGCCTTCGAAGTTGACCGGCTGCAGCACGACCGGCGAGAAGCCGGCGCGGGTCACCGCATCGGAAACGACTTCGCGTGCATACGGGAAGAGGATGTTCGGGCAGGCGACGGCGATCAGCGGCTCAAGGTTCTCGTCCGGCACGTTGAAGATGCGGAAGATGCCGGCCTGACCGATTTCGACGAGGAAAACGGTCTTCTCGCCGATGCGTGCCGTGACAGTCACCGTCAGGACAACTTCGTAGGCACCGCTGCCAAGGTTGCGGCCGTTGGTCTGCAACTGAATCTCGACCTGCGGCGCATCCTGTTCGAGGAAGATCTCGGGGGCATTCGGCACCTCGACGGAGAGGTCCTTCAGGTACAGCTTTTCGATCGAGAAGGACGGGGCTTCCTGTTGTTCGCTCATGACGGCAATTTCCTGGTGAAAAGGTGGATGAAAAATTCAGAGGGCGCCGGCAAGCAGCGGTTGCAGCTTGCCGGCTTGGTCGAGGGCGACGAGATCGTCGCAACCACCGACATGGGTATCGCCGATGTAGATTTGCGGCACGGTGCGCCGGCCGGTTTTCTGCATCATCTCGTCGCGCAGCGCCGGATCGAGGTCGATACGGACCTTCTCGATCTCGGCCACACCGCGCGCGCGCAAAAGTTGCTCGGCTCGAATGCAGAAAGGGCAGACCGCCGTGCTGTACATCAGGACGCGCGGCTGGCTCACTTACGCCCGTCCTTCTTGGTCGTCAGCGGCAGCCCGGCCTTGTTCCAGGCCGCGATGCCCCCATCGAGGGAAAAGACGCGCTCGAAGCCCTGCTTCTTCAGGGTACTGACCGCCTTCATGCTGCGGATGCCGGTTTCGCAGCAGACGATCAACGGTGCAGCCTTCAGCTTTTCAAGGTCGGCGGCACGCTCACCGAATTTGGCGACCGGGATATTGCGTGCTCCGGCGAGGTGGCCGGTGGCGAAATCGGCAGCTTCCCGCACGTCGAGTACTTGTGCGTCCTCGCGATTGATCAGGTTGGTCGCCTCGCTGGTCGTGACACGAGCGCCGCTGCCCCCCTGAACCAGGTTGAAAAGCAGCATGGCGCCGCTGGTCACGGTCAGGATGACGAGCATCAGGTTCTGCTGAATGAAATCCAAGGAAAACTCCAGAAATGATGAAGGTGCCGGCCTCGGCGAATTGAAAAATGGGCAGCGACGGGGTTTCAGGCGTCCGCAGGGATGCCGCAGAAAACCTCGCGCATCATGCCGATGAGCTGCAGCGTGCGCTGGTCGCCGACCCGGTAATACACCCGGTTGGC
>DAORCC010000243.1:0-3199 GCA_035345235.1 Azospira sp. | reverse complement strand
AACCGGTTGGACCAGATCACGAGGAGCGTCGCCGACAGCACGGGGATGAGCCAGTCGCAAGTCGCACGAATCGCTTTCGGCGCCTCTGGTCATCTCGGTGTCTCCACACCAGTTGCCGACGCTCGAGCAACTGCCAACGCAGAGAAGGGATACCTGGCAGGGCTTTCGGCAGACCAGCAGAGGGTACTGGGCGCCTTGACCTCGGAGCAGTTGGCCGAGTTCAAGCAGTTCGGCGACCGAGTGTCCCGCGACTCAGGCTTCGCGTCGGTTGTCGCATCTGACGCCCGCGAGGCACGTGAACTGTCTTCACGCTTGAACTCGAGCTCTACCCGGAGTTCGCGCGCCGAGGCCGGTCTCTCAGATCGGAGCGCCTATGCGGAGCGCGTGAGCGCAGCCTATGAACGGGGTGAGGTGATCGCGCTCGACATTGCCCAGGACCCGCACAACCTCGCCATGTTCACACGGTACGCCGAGCAGTACGGTGGCACGAGTGCCGCCGCCCGTGCCCTGATGGAGGCCGAGCTTGCCAGGCAGTCACTCGGACCGAACCGGACCCTCTCTGACGGTACTGCCGTGCCGCTGTCATTTGAGTCCCTCAGGACGCAACATGCGCGGCAGGTCAATCAGCTGGCCGAGGGCCCAGATATCGAGAGCGTGAAACGCACTGGCGATGCTGCAGTCGCTCGCCAGCCCGGTCTGCCATCTGGCGCTGTACCTCCACCGAGCGCGCCCGGCACAGTCCGTGACGCAGTTTCACGGCGCGGCCAGGCGATCCGCGAAGGTGTTCAGCAACAGAGCGGCGCGTTGAACTCGGCTGCCGACGCCGGGCGAAGCGAGGATGGAACCTTGGTTGCAGGGCAATCACTGCTCAAGCGCGCCGCCAAGCAAGTAGCTGCGGATGCCAAGGAGTCCGCCGAGGGCGCTGCCGACGCAGTGAAGGACCTGCTGAAGCGAAGGTAGTCAGGCCAGCCGGTCCGGATCGTGGATGTGCTGATCCGGCGGCGGCGATGGTGGCTTCATGAGCGGCGGGTGACCCCTGTCCCGCCAGTAGTTGGCTGCGATGTCGGCCGTCGAAGTTCCCATCCCAGGAATGGAGCCTTCCAGCTCCGGACGACGCTTGATGCCGGATCGATGAGTCAGCGCACCTCCCACCGCGGCTCCGACCAGTGCGCCGATCAGGGACAGGACGACTCGCGTGGCCCAATCGTCCTTCATGGAGGCCAGCAGGCCGGCTGCGCAGCCAAGTAGAACGAGCGCAAGGAAGACGGTCTTTCGCATAGAGGTCGTGCCAGTCCAAGACGGAACCAGTGCCCTGGCGCAGCGTACTACTCCATCTACCGCACAGCCAGAGATCCGTTTCAAGTTGCGACGCTGTGACCCAGACTAGACGTTGGCAGGAGTCGAGTCTCTTGCTTCAGCGACTGTCGATCCATGGAGGGCAGCTTGAGCGACCCTGTCTATCTGATCCGCGAGGTACTGAAGCGCGCGCCGCCGCTCGTCAGCCATCTCGTGATGGTGATACGCGGCCGTCACCTTGTTTCGCTCGGCATGCGCCAGTAGCAACTCGACCACCTCGCGGCTGAATCCATGCTCACGAAGCAAGGTCGCTGCCGTGCCTCTGGTTCCGTGGGGCGAGAAGTCCGGAACGCCGAAGTCGAGTCGCTTGAAGAAGTGGTTCAGCGTAGCGTCGCCGAGCGGCACTGCGGCACGAAGCACCGACGGGAACACGTAGGCCTGCGGCTCCGAGCCGAATGCCTTCAGCAGCCCGAGGAGTTCGAGTGCCTGTCGGGAAAGGTAGACACGGTGCGGCGCCTTCATCTTCATACGCTCGGCCGGGATGTCCCACTGGGCCCGCTCGAGGTCGAACTCGCGCCACCGGGCTCGCAGCACCTCTGACTTGCGGCACATCGTGTACATGAGCATCCGGGTGGCAGCGATGGTCACGAAGTGCGCGCCTTGTTTCGCCACCGACCGCCAGAAGGCTCCTAGTTCTGGCTCGGTCAGATGCCGGTGGTGCTCGGCAGCAGGCACCTCGATGACGCCTCGCAGTGGCAAGGCCGGGTTGACCTCGACGAGCAGCTTCTGGATCGCGTAGTTGTAGATCTGCTGGATGTGTTGCCTGACGCCCTCCGCCGTCTTCGGCGTTCCTCTCAAGTCCTCGATGATCGCGAGCACGTCGGCGGGCCGGACGCCGCCCAGCGGCTTCTCGCCGATCGCTGGCCATACGAAGCGCTCGAGCCGGGACTCGATCTGGTTCCGGTAGGTCTCGGACCTGGTCATCAGGCGCTCCCGGATCCAGCGCCGGGAGAACGCCTCGAACTGGTCGGCAGCGGGCTGGCTGTCCTTCGCCTGCTGCCGACGCTCCGCAGTCTCCTGGCGACGAACTTCGGCGGGGTCTACCCCTCGCTCCAAGAGCGACCTGAGTTCGAAGTGCCGCGCCCGGGCGTCGGCCACCCCGATCTCCGGGTATCGCCCGATCTTGACGTCTCGGCGGCTGCCGGCGAATCGGTACTGGTAGCGCCAGGTCTTCTGGCCGGTCGTGCTGACCTCGACGAAAAGCCCCCCGCCATCGCTTAGCTTGTAGAGCCGCGCCTTCGCCTTGGCGTTGTTGATCCGAGTGGGCGTGAGGGTGTAGTTGCTCAGTCGCATGCGTCGTCTCCCGACACTTTTCAGCCACCTCCAAGTGGAGGAATTTGGGCCGTTTCGGGCCCCGTCTCCCGTCAATTTCCCCTCCAAAATGGCGGGATTTCGTGGTCTGCCGTGAGACGTGCTGAAAAGACGAAGCCCCTGATTTCTTCAACAAAATCAGGGGCTTACGGGGCGTCATGAGACGCCGTGGAGCGAGATCACATGTGGTCGATCATGACCTGGCCGAAGCCCGAGCACGAGACCTGCGTCGCGCCTTCCATCAGGCGCGCGAAGTCGTAGGTCACCTTCTTGCTGAGGATGGCCTTCTCCAGCGAGCTGATGACCAGGTCGGCCGCTTCCGTCCAGCCCATGTGGCGCAGCATCATCTCGGCCGAGAGGATCTCGGAACCCGGGTTGACGTAGTCCTTGCCGGCGTACTTCGGCGCCGTGCCGTGCGTCGCCTCGAACATCGCGACGGAGTCGGACAGGTTGGCACCCGGGGCGATGCCGATGCCGCCGACCTGCGCGGCCAGCGCGTCGGAGACATAGTCGCCGTTGAGGTTCAACGTCG
>DAORCC010000242.1:0-3218 GCA_035345235.1 Azospira sp. | reverse complement strand
TTGCAGCGGCGCTCGCGGATCAGCGCCTTCGGTACCTCGCACAGCTCGGGATCGTCGAGGATCATCCGGTGCAGGTCGAGGAAGGCCCCGAACTCGGCCGGTGCATGCTCGGTACTTTCCTTCATGGCCGCCAGCTCGCACTTCACCTGCTCGAGCGCGGCCTCGAAGCGGGCCACCTCCTTGTCCACCATCCGTGGTGCGATGGTCAGGTGGGCGACTTCCAGCGTCGCATGCGAAATCAGGTGGGCGGTCCCGATGGCAATGCCGCCGGAAACGCCGAGGCCGTGCAGGGTAAAGCTCACCGCCTTACTCCCCTTCGCCGAACTTGTCGGCGATCAATGCCAGCAGGGCGCTCATCGCCTCCTGTTCGTCACCGCCATCGGTCTCGACGACCACCTGCGAGCCCTTGCCGGCGGCCAGCATCATGACGCCCATGATGCTCTTGGCGTTGATCCGGCGCGGCCCCTTCTCCATCCAGACCTCACACTTGAAGCTACCGGCAAGCTGGGTCAGCTTGGCCGAGGCCCGCGCATGCAGGCCGAGCTTGTTCACGATTTCCGTTTCCTGACGCTGCATCAGTGATCCTTCATGTTCATGACGCCGTCGCGGCCCCCGCTGATCGCCTTCGACAGCATCGTTTCCATGCCTTTTTCGCGATAGGTGATCGCCCGCAACAGCATCGGCAGATTGACCCCTGCCACGCCCTCGATCCGCCCGGCTTCGAGCAGCTTCATCGCCAGGTTGGACGGCGACGCACCGTAGATGTCGGTCATCACCAGCACCCCTTCGCCGCCGTCGACCTCGTTGAGCAGCAGCTTCGCCAGCGGCAACAGGTCGAGCGGGTCGTCCTGCGCGGCAACGCCGAGCTGGGCGATGCGCGATGGACGCTTGTTGAGCACATGGCAGACGTTCTGGATGAGCGCCTCGCCATAGGTGCCGTGGGTCACGAGGAGGATTCCGATCATGGCTGCATTCTATTCGATGATTTCCGGCGACGGCACGCCCGCCTCGAATTTGAGGCGCCCCGCGAACAAGCGGGTCACCTGAATGCTGCCGTCAGCGTCGACGCGCAGCACGTCCGCCACCTCGAGCTTGCGTGCCAGGCGCCGCCATTCCTCGCGGCCGCCGATGAAAAGCGGTTTCGAACCCGCATCGGAACGCATGCCCGTTCCCTCCCCGGCACGAATCAGCACCGTCAGCGATTGCGTATGCGTCACCGGTGCAGCACTGCGCGGATCGAGCAGATGGCAGTAGCGCTTGCCGTCGAGTTCGAAGAAGCGCTGGTAGTCGCCCGAGGTGCCGATCGCCTCGCCGTCGTGGAGCTGCAGGGTCGCCAGCGCACCCGGCTGGCGTGGATGCTGGATGCCGACGCGCCACGGCTCGCCGTGCTTGCTGCCAAGCGCCATGACGTTGCCGCCGATGTTGATCAGGGCGTTCGCAATGCCGGCCTCGCGCAACGCGGCGGCGGCACGGTCGAGCGCCACCCCCTTCAGGTAGCCGCCGAAATCGAGCGCGACCTCACGTTTGACGCTGCTGACCTTGCCGCCCGCAATGCGCAAATCGGCAATCGACGGCGCGGCGTATTGCCAGGCGGCCCGTGCAGCAGGGTCGGGCAGGTCGGCGCGAAACTCCTCGGACTGGAAGCCCCAAAGCGCCACCAGCCGGCCGATGCCGGGGTCGAACAGATGATCGCCCTGTGCCGAGATCCGCTGCGCCTCGGCAATGAAGCCGGCCAGTTCGGTCGTCACATCATGCGGCTTGTCGGCGGCAATCGCAGCATTGAGGGCCGTGAGTTCGGACGGCTGCCAGGCGTGGTAGGTCCGGTGCAGGCGGTCGAACTCGCGCAGCACCGTGGCCGTCGCCGCCTTCGCCTTCGCAACGTCGGCATCGGCGACCAGCACCTCGACGCGCGTGCCGAAGACGAAGGATTCCTGCACCTGCACCGGCGGCTTGCCGCAGGCCGCGAGCAGCAGGGCCAGCAGCAGCCCGGTCAGGAAGCGCATGCACGCTCCAGCGCGGCATTGAACATCGCCGCGACATCGAAGCCCGTCTGCGCCTTGATCTCGACCATGCAGGTCGGGCTGGTGACGTTGATCTCAGTGAGGTGATCGCCGATCACGTCGAGGCCGACCAGCAGCAGGCCGCGCGCGGCCAGGATCGGCGCCAGCGTCTCGGCGATCTCGCGGTCGCGCGGCGTCAGCGGGCGGGCGACGCCGGTACCGCCGGCCGCGAGGTTGGCGCGCGTCTCGCCAGCCCTGGCGATGCGCGCCAGCGAGAACGGCACGACCTCACCGCCGACGATCAGGATGCGCTTGTCGCCCTCGGCAATCGCCGGGAGGTAGGCCTGCGCCATCACCGTGCGGGCGCCGTCCTCGCTCAGCGTCTCGACGATCACGTTGCGGTTCGGGTCGTCGGCGCGTACGCGGAAGATGCGGCTGCCGCCCATGCCGTCGATCGGCTTGAGGATGGCGTCGCGCTCGGCATCGATGAAGGCGGCGAGGCGCACCGCATCGCGCGTCACCAGCGTCTTCGGCGCGAAGCGGGCGAACTCGGCCAGCGCGATCTTCTCGGAGTGGTCGCGCAGCGCCGCCGGCCGGTTGAAGACACGGGCGCCCTCGCGTTCGGCCTGTTCGAGCAGCCAGGTCGCGGTCACGTACTCGATGTCGAAGGGCGGATCCTTGCGCATCAGCACGGCATCGACGTCGGCGAGGCGCAGCGTGTCGCGCGCCGCCTCCGCAAACCACGACCGATCGTCGTCGGAGAGCTGCAGGCGCACGGCGTCGGCCAGCACGCCGGCATCGCTCGCCCATGCCAGCGTTTCGACCGTCGTCGTCCACACCTCGTGCCCGCGCGCCTCTGCGGCACGCATCATGGCGATGCTCGAATCCTTGGTCGCCGTGAGCGAAGTCAGCGGATCGACGACGAAGAGGAAGCGCATCAGGCGGCCACGGCTTCGGCCGTCACCGGCTCCATGCGCTCGATCTCGATCGCCGCCGCCAGTGCGGCGAGGCGCGCCACCACACCATAGGCGTAGAAGCGGTTCGGCGGCGCATCCGGGTTCTGCGTTGCATCCGGACACAGGCAGCTGGTTTCGAAGGCCAGCGGCTCGAAGCTCATGCCCGGCGCGTTGAGGTTCTCATCGACGCCGCGCGCGGCATTCACCCGGTAGAAGCCGCCGACGACGTAGCGGTCGATCATGTACACCACCGGCTCGGCGA
>DAORCC010000241.1:0-3218 GCA_035345235.1 Azospira sp. | reverse complement strand
AAGAAGATTGTCATCGCCTCGCGCGAATCCCGCCTTGCCATGTGGCAGGCAGAGCATATTCGCGATCGCCTGAGCGGTCTATATCCCGGGGCCGAGGTCAGCATCCTCGGCATGACCACGCGCGGCGACCAGATTCTCGACCGCCCGCTGTCGCAGATCGGCGGCAAGGGCCTGTTCATCAAGGAACTCGAAGTGGCGATGCAGGAAGGTCGCGCCGACCTCGCCGTGCATTCGCTCAAGGATGTGCCGATGGAGATGCCGGAGGGCTTCTCGCTGACGGCGATCACGGCGCGCGAGAACCCGCGCGACGCCTTCGTCTCGAACAAGTATGCCGGCCTCGACGACTTGCCGGCCGGTGCCGTCGTCGGCACTTCCAGCCTGCGCCGTGAGGCGATCCTGCGCGCGAAGTATCCGCAGCTGAAGATCGAACCGCTGCGCGGCAACCTCGACACCCGCCTGCGCAAGCTCGACGATGGTCAGTACGATGCGATCATCCTCGCGGCAGCCGGCCTCATCCGCCTCGGTCTCAAGGATCGCATCAGGACCGTGCTGACGCCGGAGCAGTCGCTGCCTGCGCCGGGACAGGGGGCGCTGGGCATCGAGATCCTCGCTTCGCGCGCGGATGCCGAAGCCTTCATCGCGCCGCTCGCCGACGCCGAGACGACGCACTGCGTGCGTGCCGAACGTGCCTTCTCGCGCGCGCTCGGCGGCAGCTGCCAGGTACCGCTCGGCGGCTACGCGATCATCGAGAATGGCCAGCTCTGGCTGCGCGGCTTCGTCGCCACGCCGGACGGCACGGAGATGGTGGCCGACGAACTGCGCGGCAATCCGCAGGACGACGAAACGATCGGCCGCCTGCTGGCGCAGATGCTGCGCGACAAGGGCGCCGATCCTATCCTCGAAAAGCTCGCCTGCGCGTCGTAATGCCGCTCGCCGGCCGGACCATCGTCGTCACCCGTCCGCTGGCGCAGTCTGGCGCGCTCGCGGAGGCCATCCGTGCCGCTGGCGGAACGCCCTTCGTCTTTCCGCTGCTCGACATCGGCCCGGCCTCCGATCCGGCGCCGCTGCTGGCAGCGGTCGAACGATTGCCCGACTATCACCTGGCGGTCTTCATCAGCCCGAACGCAGTCGACTACAGCGTGCCGGCGCTATTGGCGCGTGGCGCCTGGCCCGCCACGCTGCTGCCCGCTGCCGTCGGGCAGGGGACGCTCAGGGCGCTGGCCGCGCGTGGCGTCCAGGGCGCCATTGCCCCGACCGAGCGCTTCGATTCCGAGGCGCTGCTCGAACTGCCGGAACTGCAGCGCGCAAAGGTCGTCGGTCGGCGCGTGGCGATCTTCCGCGGCGATGGTGGCCGCGAACTGCTGGCTGATACATTGCGCGAACGTGGTGCGACGGTCGATTGCATCACCTGCTACCACCGCTCGGCACCGGCGACGGCCGCGCCGCTGCTGGCGCAATGGTCGAGCGGCATCGATGCCTTCACGGTCTCGAGCAGCGAAGGTTTGCGCAATCTCGTTGATCTGCTCGATGCGCCGGCCCGGCAGCGTCTGGCGACGACGCCGGTGTTCGTGCCGCATGCCCGCATTGCGGAGAATGCACGGGCACTGGGGCTGGAGCGCGTCGTCCTGACCGCGGCGGCCGATGCCGGCATCATCGAAGGGCTGTGCACGTATAATTGGCTGCAATCATGAGCGAGAATTCTTCCCTTCCGCCGCCTGCCGCGGAATCAGTGCCTGCCTCGACGCCGGCAGCGACCGTCCCGCCTGCGCAGGCAGCGACCGCATTGCCGTGGCGCAACCCCTGGCCGATCATCGCCGTCGTAGCGCTCGGACTCTCAGGCTGGCAATGGATCGAAACCCGCCTCCGTCTGGCCGACACGCAGCAGGAAATGGCGAAGCGACTGGCCGACAGCGATGCCGCCAACAAGGAGAACCGCATCGTCGCCAAGCAGGCGCAGGATCAGGTGGCGGCCCTGCAGGCCAAGCTCGGCCTGCTGGAAGGCAAACTGGCCGAGTCGCAGAGCCAGCAGGCCTCGCTCGAAAACCTCTATCAGGATCTGGCGCGCAGCCGGGACGAATGGGCGCTGAGCGAGATCGAACAGAGCGTGACGCTGGCCGCCCAGCAGTTGCAGCTGGCTGGCAATGTGCAGGGGGCCGTGCTTGCGTTGCAGGCGGCGGATTCCCGCCTGGCCGGGTCCTCGCGACCGCAGTTCATCGGGGTGCGCAAGGCGCTGACCCGCGATCTCGACCGGCTCAAGTCGCTGCCGCAGATCGACCTGCCCGGCATGAGTGTGCGCCTCGAAAGTGTCGTTACGGCGATCGATACGCTGCCGCTGGCGGTCGATGTCCGTCCGCGTGAGGAATCTGCCAAACCGGCGGAAGCGACTGGCGAACCCACCAGCGCCTGGCGCGAAATGTTCAAGGATGCCTGGCGCGAGATCCGCAGCCTGGTGCGCATCCAGCGCTTCGATCGCGACGAACCGGTGCTGCTGGCGCCGGGCCAGGACTTCTTCCTGCGCGAGAACCTCAAGCTGCGCTTGCTCAACGCGCGCCTGGCGCTGCTGTCGCGTGATCAATGGACCTTCCGTAGCGAGCTGAAAGCGGCGCAGACCCTGCTCGAGCGTCATTTCGACGCACAGAACAAGTCCGTGCAGACCGCCGTCGGTTCCCTCCGGCAGCTTGGCGGTGCCGAACTGGTGATCGACCTGCCGACGCTCAACGAGAGCCTGTCGGCGATCCGCAGCTTCAAGGCAACGCGCGAGAAGGATGCCCGCAAGTGAAAGGCCTCTTCTGGCTGCTCGCACTCTTCGCACTCGCCGTCGGACTGTCGATGGCGATGCGCTTCAACGACGCTTATGTGTTGATCGTGCTGCCGCCGTGGCGGGCGGAGGTTTCGCTGAACCTTGCGCTCGCAGTGCTCTTCGGCGGCTTCGTCCTGCTCTATGGGGCCCTGCGCGGCATTGCGCTGACGCTGTCGCTGCCCGGGCGAGTCCGGGCCTACCGCGAAACCCAGCGCAAGGCGAAGGCGGCATCCGTCTTTCAGGATGCGGTGCGCCTGTTGTTCGAAGGCCGCTTCGGCCATGCCCTGAAGAAGGCGGCGGAGGCGCATTCCGCCGGCGAGGCGCCGGGTCTGGCGGCACTGATCGCGGCACGGGCGGCACAGCGCATGCGGGAATCCGGCAAGCAGGAGGCCTGGCTCGACCGCGCGACGCAGGATGA
>DAORCC010000240.1:0-3220 GCA_035345235.1 Azospira sp. | reverse complement strand
CGGATGACCCGTACCTCGCTTGGAAACGCCCAAGCGTGAGGCGCGGCGGAGAACAAAGAATGGCCGGCAACTGGCGGCTTGGCTGGGACTGGTGCCGTGGCACCGATTCGTGCCTGCTGCCGTCCTGGTTGATCCTCAGCCCCGGCCACGGGGAACGCTCCCTCCTCTTCCGGTGGACTCCACGCGCCTTGGCTTTGGGAATCAACTCTTCTTCCTGCAACCGGCTCTTCACCCAGGTGTAGCTCCGCGTTCCCCCGTCCTTCCGATACCAGGCAGAGAAGTGCTTCGCACTCCACCCCTCGTGACGCCGACGGTACTTCTCGGTCAACGCCATCACCTCGTCTACCGGCGCCTTCCGGTGCGACACTTGGTCCAGCCGCCGGTCGATCAGCCCTTCCACTCCCGACTCCTCGTACCGCGCCAGGTAACGACGGAACGTCCGCTCACACACCCCCAGCAAGCTCGCCGCTTCCGCCTGCGTCAGCCGCCCCGCTTCCCACCCTCCATACGCTTCTTCAAACCGCATCTTCCTGATCTCCTGTAGCAACTCCGTCCGTCTCATCTCGCTCCTCCTCTGGAGCAACATAAACCGGACAGACCATTTGCTACAAACCCGGACAGATTATGTGTTGCCTACACACTGATCGGATCACTCTCGCGGAATGGCGCCGTGCGTGCTATTTTTCGCAGTCAGAAAGTTTCGAGGGGGATGCGTGAAATGTGGGATCGACTGGTCGCAGGGACCATCCTGCCGCTTGTCCTGGCTGCCTGTACGGCGAGCGGACCGCAGACGCCGGCCGCACCGGCCGCCACCAGAAACAACACGAAGCACGGCAACGAGCAACTGCAGTTCAAGCTCGCCAGCGGCGTCTATCGCTGCGAACAGGGCCAAAGCATCGAGGTGCAGCGGAACTCCCGGAACGATGGGATGATCGAGCTCGTTTGGCAAGGCAATCGCCACTCTCTGCAGCGACACGATTCGAGCTCGGGTCTTCCGCGTTACGAGGATCAGCAGAAGGGCCTGCTGTGGATCGATCTGCCGTGGAAAAGCGTCCTGGTGGACGCCCGCAGTGGCCGGCCCTTGGCCAATGAATGCAAGGCGGCGCAGGGCTGACGTCGACTGGATGTGGCCCGGCGGCAGAGCGGCAGGCGCCAAACGGAGACCGCCGCGGCCGGCCATCGACGGCGACGCGATGGTCGTCCCCGCCTACCAGAGCGGTGTGCCAAAGGCGCGGGCAAAGACCTCGGCGATTTCCTCAAGACCGGGACGATGGTTCTGGCCACCGCGGTGGGCGATCTTGATCGCGCCCATTACCGCCGCCAGCCGGCCGGTCTTCTGCCAATCCCAGCCGGCAGCAATTCCGTAGAGCAGGCCCGAGCGGTAGGCATCGCCACAGCCGGTCGGATCGACGACGGCGTCCGGCTCGACGCAGGGAATCTCGTAGCGCTGACCGTCGGCGTAGATGCGCGAGCCGGCGCCGCCGAGAGTGACGACCATCGCCTCGACCTCGGCGGCGAGTTGCTCCATGGTTCGGCCAGTGCGGTCGCACAGCAACTTCGCTTCGTAATCGTTGAAACACGCATAGGTCGCCAGCCGCATGAAGGTCATCAACTCGTCACCGGAAAACATCGGCATGCCCTGACCGGGATCGAAGATGAAGGGAACGCCGATTGCCGCCAGATCGGCGGCGTGCTGCAGCATGCCGTCACGCCCGTCGGGAGCGACGATGGCGAGCGTGACGCCGGGCACGTCGGCGACCCGATTGAGGTGAGAGAGAGTCATCGCTCCCGGATGAAAGGCGGTGATCTGATTGTCGTCGAGATCGGTGGTGATGAACGCCTGGGCAGTAAAACAGCCCGCAATCCGGCGCAGGTGCGCGCGCGACAGTCCGTGATCGCTCAACCGAACCAGGTAGGGATCGGCGTCCTCGCCAACAGTGGCCATGATCAGCGGATCCTCGCCCAGCAATTTCAGATTGTAGGCAATATTGCCCGCACAACCGCCATACTCCCGACGCATCTCGGGCACGAGAAACGCGACGTTGAGAATGTGAATCTGCTCGGGCAGGATGTGATTCTTGAACCGGTCATGGAAGACCATGATGTTGTCAAAGGCGATGGAACCGCAAATGAGCGTGGGCATGTGTTTTCCGTGGTTCTGGTAGGGTGGAAAAGTATACCATCGGAGCCGGCGCGCGCCCCTGGCAACCAGCCGCGGCCAGCCCCGTCAGGGATAGAAGACGTAGAGCCGGTAGCCTGCGGCAGGGACGCCCTTTGCCTCCAGCCACAGGCGAATCTCGACTTCGGCGCCGGCGGCAAACGACTCCTCGTCGAGCGCCGCGACCGGCAGATACTCGTCCGGCTGAATCACACGGCGCACGATTGGCTTGTCATTGGTGTCGGTGAGCGTCAATTCGAGCGCCGGATACGCCTGCGCATAGGACGCCCGATTGCGCAGCGTCGCCTGGAGAACCAGCAGCTTGTTTGCCGCGGGATCGGTCTGCAGATCGGACGCCTCGATACTCAACAAGTCGGCACGCCTGGGCAATGGCATGTCGCTGCCCAAGGCGGCGCTCATCGCCGCAAGCGCAGGCCCGACGGCAGGCAGGACAACGCCGATGGCGACCCGAAAATGAAAGACGACTTGGGCGACAAGCGTCAGCGCCAGCAATGCGGCTACGATCGCGAACGGCCTGACTACGCTCCGGTCGGCACGAGTTGCCTGGACGCCGCCTTTTTCTTCCAGCCAGCGGCCGTGATCCCTCGCGTCCTCATCGGCATGCGCTGCGCCACCGCCGTTTTCGCCAGTGCCATGCTCCGCGCCAGCAGGCAGCGCTTGGACCGCCGGCGATGCGATGGCCAACTCGTCCGAGCCTCGTTCAGTCGCCGCTTCGCCATCGTCCTGCGCGCTGTCCACATTTGCCAAGCGGTGCTCCGTGAGCATTTCGCGAGCGGCGTCGGATTCGCTGGCAATTTCCTGCGGCGCCGCCGCTGCCGTCACCGGCGTCGGTGCCATGCGGCTGGCGTCGTCGTCGAGCAGACGATCGATAGCGTTGAACACGGCGCGGCAGTTGCCGCAGCGGACCTTGCCGGCACGCACCCGAAGTTGCTCGGGAGTGATCCGGAATATGGTCTGACAGCTCGGGCAACAGGTATTCACGCCCTATCCTTGACGCCGGCCAGGCAGACCCAGCCGTCACGAGTGCCGGCGGGACGCAAC
>DAORCC010000239.1:0-3222 GCA_035345235.1 Azospira sp. | reverse complement strand
GGTGACGAATCTTCGAGAACCTTATATGTGTCTTGTAATAGAAGACGTTGGGATTGCGTCGCCTCAAATCGGCTAAATGCTGCTCGATTTCGAACGTCGTAGGCGATTCCAGTGATGAAACATGGCGCGGTAACTTACGTTGAAGCAGTCGCGCAGCAATCGAGTTCGGTTCGGTTCTAGCGCGATTTCGAAATGCCTCCCAGAAAAAATCCTCAGTGAAATAACCGAATTGGTCGATGTTCGTGAGCGCGGTTTTTACCGTCGCTCGAACCTCCGAATCCTGGAGGGTTTCGTCGATTGCTTTGCTAAGCAAGAACTTACCAGCCGCCACTCCTTTGTGGCTCCATACGTTTGAATACAGTTGAAATCGCGAGAACACGAAATCCTCCAGGGCACCCTTACCTTTATCGAGAATTGCAACCCCAACCCACCAAGGATCAATCGAGACACCAATTCGCAATGAGAGGTGGCCCCATTCCTTAGGACAGAATCTGCCGGTTTCTTAAGTGAACCCTCTGCGGTTACGAGTTATCCACGGTGCTGCTTGCCGAAGGTCCTTCTAGACCGCAGGCGAGCGGCGCGGTGGGTAACTCCAGGTAGATCATGCTGCCCGCTTGACGGCCGTTGATTCGAAGTATGCCGCATCAGGCGTTCGGGCGTCGAGCGAGGAATGTGGCCGCTGTCCGTTGTAAAACTCGAAGTAGCCGGCCAACTGCTCGCGTGCCTCGGTGACGGTCTCATACGCGTGCAGATAGACGTGCTCGTACTTGACGCTGCGCCAAAGCCGCTCGACGAAGACGTTATCCACCCAGCGGCCCTTCCCGTCCATGCTGATCTGGATGGAATTGTCAGTCAGCACCCTGGTGAAGTCGGCACTGGTGAATTGGCTGCCCTGGTCGGTATTGAAGATCTCCGGCGTACCGTACCTGGCAATCGCCTCCTCCAGCGCCTCGACGCAGAAGTCCGAAGTCATGCTGATCGACACTCGATGCGCCAGTACCTTGCGCGTCGCCCAATCGAGAATGGCGACCAGATAGACAAAGCCGCGGCGCATCGGGATGTAGGTGATGTCGGTTGCCCAGACCTGGTTTGGCCGGTCGATCGTCAGGTTCTTCAGGAGGTACGGATAGACCGGATGCTTCGGATGCGGCGCGCTGGTGTTGCGCTTGCGATAGATCGCCGCAATCCCCATCTTGTCCATGAGCGTACCGACATGCTTGCGCCCGACCTGGATGCCTTCCCGGTTGAGCATGTCGCGCAGCATCCGTGCGCCGGCGAATGGGTAGTTCAGGTGTAACTCGTCGATCCGGCGCATCAACGCCAAGTCGGCCTCGGATGTCGGTTTGGGCAGGTAATAGACATTCGAGCGGGAAATATCGAGCAATTCGGCTTGGCGACAGATCGGCAGGGCGTGCATGGCGTCGATCATTTCTTTGCGCTCGCATCGCCGATGCGACCGAGCGCGCCGGCCAAAAAATCATTCTCCAACGCCAACTGTCCGATTTTGGCCTGCATGTCCTTGATGCTCGGCCCGACGGATTCGCGCTTCTCGGCCGGCGTCAGGAACACCCCGGTCGCACCTTCCAGCAGTTGCGTCTTCCATTGCGTGATCTGATTCGCGTGAACATCGAACTTCTCCGCCAGTTCGGCCAGCGTCTTGTCGCCCTTCAGGGCGGCCACCGCAACCTTCGCCTTGAACGCGGCGGTGTGATTCCTTCTTGGTCTTCTCATTGCTGCTCCTATTTCGGGCGACTGCGCCGCCCATCAGAGCAGAGTCTTCACTTATCCGCCAGCGCTAATTTTCGGGGCCACCTCTGACTACATCAGCGCCGGTGCGAACGGTACCAACACGGGCACCTATACCCTGACCATCACCGATGGTGTCGCTACACAGGTGGGCACCAACGGGAACGACACTCTGAACGGCGGCTCGGGTTATGACCGGCTCTATGGCCTGGGAGGTAACGACTATCTTTACGGCAATGCCGGCATCGACCGGCTGGTGGGGGGCGATGGCCGAGACCTACTCTACGGCGGCAGCGGCGACGACGAACTGAACGGCGGCGCATTGGGCAGCCGCAGCGACACCGCCGGCAACAGCCTCTACGGCGAGGATGGCAACGACACCCTGTACGGGGGGAACTACGCGTCCTCAGCCGATAACCTCTACGGCGGCGACGGCAACGACTGGCTTTATGGCAGCGACGGCAACGACGTCCTCTATGGCTCGATCGACTCGGACGGCAGCGGCGAGACGGGCGCCAATCACCTCTATGGCGAAGCCGGCGACGACACGCTGCGCGGTGGCGACCTGGCCGACACGCTCTACGGCGGCGATGGGAACGACGAACTGACCGGCAATGCCGGCAACGACCTGCTGGATGGTGACGCCGGCACCGACGAAGCCGACTATACGAATGCCGCGGCGGCCGTGAACGCTAGCCTGGCGACCGGCACGGCCACCGGGGGCGATGGCAGCGACACCCTGGTGGAGATCGAGAACCTGACCGGCTCGGCTTACGCGGACACGCTCACCGGCAGCAGCGGCGCCAACTCGATCGTCGGTGGCAGCGGCGGCGACACCATCGAGGGCGGCAGCGGCAACGACACCCTGGACGGCGGCGCGGATACCGACCGGGTTTCCTACCAGAACGCCACAGCCGCGGTGACGGTGAGCCTCACCAGCGGCACCGCTTCCGGGGGCGCGGGCAGCGACACGCTCAGCAACTTCGAGAACCTCACCGGCTCGGCCTATGCCGACAGCCTCACAGGCAACGCCGGGAACAACGACATTGTGGGCGGCAGCGGCAATGACTCCATCTCGGGCGGCGCCGGCAACGATACTGTCGAGGGTGGCAGCGGCAACGACAGCCTGGACGGCGGCGCAGACACCGACTGGATCACTTACCAGAGCGCTGGGGCGGCGGTGCTGGTGAACTTCGCCGGCAGCACCGCGTCCGGCGGGGCGGGCAATGACAGCGTCAGCAATTTCGAAAACCTGATCGGATCCGAGTACAACGATAGCCTTACCGGCGGCGGTGGCAACAACGAGATCTATGGTTACAACGGTGTTGACTCCATAGTCGGGGGAGCGGGTAACGACATCCTGTACGGTGGCCGTGGCGAGTTTCTGGGCTATGGCGATACCGACGGGAACGTAATGTATGGCCAGGGCGGCGACGACTCGCTGGGCGAGGTCCTGCGCGCGGGCTGAGAGGGAAG
>DAORCC010000238.1:0-3223 GCA_035345235.1 Azospira sp. | reverse complement strand
CTCACCGCCCACGGCCACGGCCGGCACCAGGGTGGCCGCGCCGGTGTCTACGACATCGAGGTAAAGAACGAGAAGGACGAACTGATCGCCGTCTTCCGCGGCCGCTCGTCCCGCATCAAGGGCCATTTCTTCGAGGAGGCATGAGCATGCGCGATGCCTATATCTGCGACGCCGTTCGCACCCCCATCGGCCGCTACGGCGGCACGCTCGCGTCGATCCGCGCTGACGACCTCGGCGCCCTGCCGATCAAGGCGCTGATCGAGCGCAACCCCGGCGTGGACTGGACCGCCGTCGAGGACGTGATCTACGGCTGCGCCAACCAGGCCGGCGAAGACAACCGCAACGTCGCCCACATGGCGGGCCTGCTCGCCGGCCTGCCGGTCGAGGTCGCCGGCACGACGATCAACCGCCTGTGCGGTTCCGGCATGGATGCCGTAGGCACTGCCGCGCGCGCCATCAAGTGCGGCGAAGCCGAACTGATGATCGCCGGCGGCGTCGAGTCGATGAGCCGCGCGCCCTTCGTGATGCCCAAGGCGGATGCTGCCTTCTCGCGCAGCAATGCGGTGTATGACACGACGATCGGCTGGCGCTTTGTGAACAAGCTGATGAAGGCGCAGCACGGCACGCACTCGATGCCGGAAACGGCCGACAACGTCGCCGCCGAGTTCAATATCTCGCGCGCCGACCAGGATGCCTTCGCGCTGCGCAGCCAGCAGCGCTGGGCTGCCGCCAATGCTGCCGGATTCTTCAAGGGCGAGATTGTGCCGGTGAACCTGCCGCAGAAGAAGGGCGACCCACTGGTCTTCGATACCGACGAGCATCCGCGCCCGGACGTGACGCTGGAACAGCTGGCGAAACTGAAGGGGGTGAACGGTCCGGAACTCTCGGTCACCGCCGGCAATGCCTCGGGCGTGAACGACGGCGCCTGCGCGCTGATCGTCGCCTCGGCGGATGCCGTGAAGCGCTTCGGCCTGACACCGCGTGCGCGTGTCGTCGGCATGGGCGTCGCCGGCGTGCCGCCGCGCATCATGGGCATCGGCCCGGCGCCGGCGACGCAGAAGCTGCTCGCCCGCAGCGGCCTGACGCTGGCGCAAATGGACGTGATCGAACTCAATGAGGCCTTCGCCGCACAGGGGCTTGCCGTCATGCGACAACTCGGCCTCGCCGACGACGACGCGCGCGTCAACCCGAACGGCGGCGCCATCGCCCTCGGCCACCCGCTCGGCATGAGCGGCGCCCGGCTGGTGACGACGGCGATCAACCAGCTTCACCAGACAAAGGGACGTTACGGCCTGGCGACCATGTGCATCGGGGTCGGCCAGGGCATTGCCATGATCGTAGAGCGCGTCTAAGCGCCGCATTTTCAGACAGCGAGGAGACAAACCATGCTGCAAGCCATCCCCAACGGCGCCCAACTGGAGCCCATCGAGAAAGCCAGCCGCGACGAGATCTCGGCCCTGCAATTGCAGCGCCTGAAATGGTCGCTGAAGCACGCCTATGAAAACGTGCCGCACTACCGCGAAAAGTTCGACGCGGCCGGCGTGCATCCCGACGACCTGAAGACGCTGGCCGATCTGGCGAAGTTTCCCTTCACCACCAAGCAGGACCTGCGCGCCACCTACCCCTTCGGCATGTTCGCGGTGCCGCGCGAGAAGCTCGCCCGCATCCATGCCTCGTCGGGCACCACCGGCAAGCCGACCGTCGTTGGCTACACGCTGAACGACATCGACAACTGGGCCAACCTCGTCGCCCGCTCGATTCGTGCCGCAGGCGGCAAGCCGGGCGACCTGGTGCATGTCGCCTACGGCTACGGCCTGTTCACCGGCGGCCTTGGCGCCCACTATGGTGCCGAGCGCCTGGGTTGCGCCGTGATCCCGATGTCGGGTGGCCAGACCGAAAAGCAGGTGCAGCTGATCCAGGATTTCAAGCCGGACATCATCATGGTGACGCCCTCGTACATGCTGGCGATCGCCGACGAGTTTGAGCGCCAGGGCCTGAATCCGGCCGAGTGCTCGCTGCGCATCGGCATCCATGGCGCCGAGCCGTGGACGCAGCAGATGCGCATGGAGATCGAGCGGCGCATGGGCATCGACGCCGTCGACATCTACGGCCTCTCGGAAGTGATGGGCCCCGGCGTCGCCAACGAATGCGTCGAGACCAAGGACGGCCCGACGATCTGGGAAGATCATTTCTATCCCGAGATCATCGACCCCAGCACCGGCGAGGTACTGCCCGACGGCAGCGAAGGCGAACTGGTGTTCACCTCGCTGACCAAGGAAGGCCTGCCGATCATCCGCTACCGCACGCGCGACCTGACCCGCCTGCTCGAACCTACGGCGCGCTCGTTCCGCCGCATGGGCAAGATCACCGGCCGTTCGGACGACATGCTGATCATCCGCGGCGTGAACGTCTTCCCCTCGCAGATCGAGGAACTGGTGCTGCAGGAAGAGCGCCTGTCGCCGCACTACATGCTGGAAGTCTCGCGCGACGGCCGCATGGATGAACTGGCGGTGATGGTCGAGATGAAGCCGCAGTACGCACACCTCGGCCCCGAGCCGCAGGCGGAGGTGAAGAAGCACCTCGCCCATCGCATCAAGACGCTGATCGGCGTCTCGGCGGCCATCCGCATCCAGGAAGTCGGCGGGATCGAGCGTTCGGTCGGCAAGGCCAAACGGGTGATCGACAAGCGGCCGAAGTAAGCCTCGCGTCAGGAACCGGACACAACCCTGTCACAGCATGTTTTTCCCTGACGGGATAAAGTGTCGCATGGGTTTGAACAGCACCGGCCTCGACACCGCCAAGCCGCTTTCGGTAGACGACCGCGTTCGTCTTGCCTGTTCGCGCCAGTTTTTCGGCCATGCTGCCGGCAACATGGCCAGCTTCAATCTCGGCGCCCTGCTGATCGGTTTCGTGCTCTATTCCGGGGGCGTAGCCGTCGGCATCCTGGCGGCATGGTATGGCGCCGTTGTCGCGCTATCGATCCTGATCACGGCTTTCGAGCGCCGTGTCGGTGAAGCCATGCTGACGCTGGATAATTGCGTCGAACTCGTCCGGACACGCATCATGGTCGGCGCCGTGATCGCCTCCCTGTACGGCATTGCGACATTCATGCTGCCCGGTGACCTTACCCCGCAGCACGACACCTTCCTGTTCATCATCATGACCACGATCGTGACCGTCGCCGCACTCGGCTACTCCACGACGCCGAGATATTTCCTGATAC
>DAORCC010000237.1:0-3285 GCA_035345235.1 Azospira sp. | reverse complement strand
TCGTCGAGCCTGCCGGCGCCGCTCAACAAGACTGCTGGCGAGGCCTTGCCGCTACGCTTCGAGAAGGGCAGCGTGGGTGCCGGCGCCGCCGGTGCCGGCAAGGTGAATGGAAACGGGAACGGAAGCAGCAAGGCACGGCGCCAGGACGAACGCGACCGCATCCGCCTGTCGCTGGGCCGGGAGGTCAGCGCCGAGCTGTTGCGCCAGCGGGACGCGCGGGGCGGCTGGGTCACGGAACGCGGCGCCCTGGTGGTCGGCGTGCCACTGGCACTGCCGGACAGGGGGGTGGCGCTGGCGCTTTCGGCCCCGGAGATCGATGCCGATTTCTGGCGCCAGGCGCTCTCGCCCGTGGGCGGCGGCGGTGGCGCAGCGGATGCGAGTACCGGCCTGATCCCGGACCAGGTGTCGGTGAAGACCGATGTCCTCAGCGTGTTCGGCCGGCGCCTGCACAACGTCGATCTGCGCGCCCGCAACAGCGGCGGTGTCTGGCAGGCGCTGATCGCCTCGCGCGAGACGAACGGGGACGTGCAGTACGACCCGTTCGGCCGTGGTGCCGTGCGCGCCCGCCTGAAGACGCTCGTCATCGACACCCAGCCACATCCGGCATCGCCGGCCGCGTTGTCGACGCCGGATGACCTGCCGGCGCTGGATGTCGTTGCCGAGAGTTTTTCTGTCGGCGAAAAGACGCTGGGCCGGCTGGAAATGCATGCCTTCAACGAGGCCGCCAACTGGCGCATCGACAAGGTGACGATCGCCAATCCGGACGGTCGTGTCGATGGCCGCGGCATCTGGCGGATGCAGGCGCCGGGTCGCTTCGATTTCGATTTCAAGGTCAGTGCCGACGATGTCGGCGGCCTGCTCGGGCGACTCGGCTACCCCGGGGCGATCAAGCGCGGCACGTCGACGCTGAGCGGCAAGCTGAGCTGGGCGGGGAAGCCGGTGGCGATCGACTATCCCTCGCTGACCGGCAGCATGAAGCTGGAGGCGGCCAAGGGGCAATTCGCCAAGCTCGATCCGGGCGCGGCCGGCAAGCTGCTTGGCCTGATCAGCCTGCAGGGCCTGGGCCGGCGCATCACGCTCGATTTCCAGGACGTATTCTCTGACGGTTTTGCCTTTGATTCGATTGCGAGCCAACTCGACGTCAAGGCCGGCATCATGCATACCGATCGCCTGCAGATCGACGGGCCGTCGGCGCGGGTGCTGATGCGGGGCGACATCGACCTGCAGAACGAAACGCAGAAACTGGTGGTCAACATCCAGCCGGAACTCGGTGGGACCGCGGCGCTCGGCGTCGCCATCATCAACCCGATTGCCGGCGCGGCGACGCTGCTTGCGCACAAGGTGCTGCAGAATCCGCTGAACCAGATCTTTTCGTTCGATTACAGCATTACCGGCAAGTGGGACGATCCGAAGGTCGAAAAACTGTCTGCCCAGCGCCTGGGTACGCAGACCGGAAACGATGGAGAAGCCAGGGATGGCAGACCGCAATGACATGAAACCGCTGCGCGTGGCGGCGGTGCAGATGATTTCCACGCCGCGCGTGGTCGATAACCTGGCCATCGCCGGCCGGCTGGTTGCCGAGGCCGCCGCGCAGGGGGCACGCCTCGTGGCGCTGCCCGAGTATTTCCCGATCATGGGCATGAGCGAGACCGACAAGGTGGGCGTGCGCGAGCGGGATGGCGACGGACCGATCCAGTCGTTTCTTGCGGAGACGGCGGCACGGCACGGCATCTGGCTGATCGGCGGGTCGATTCCGCTGGCGGCGGCCGATCCGGCCAAGGTGCTCAACAGCACGGTCGTCTACGACCCGCAGGGCGGGTGCGTCGCCCGCTACGACAAGATCCACCTCTTCGGTTTCCGCAAGGGCGCCGAGCAGTACAACGAAAGCGCGACGATCGCGCCCGGCCATGCCGCGACCGCCTTCGATGCGGATGGCTTCCGCGTCGGGCTTTCGATCTGCTACGACCTGCGCTTTCCCGAACTTTACCGTTCCCTGGGCGCCTGCGACCTGCTGGTCGTGCCGGCCGCCTTCACCGAAACCACCGGCCGCGCACACTGGGAAATCCTGCTGCGCGCACGTGCGATCGAGAACCAGTGCTATGTCCTCGCGATCGGGCAGGGCGGCCGTCACGAGAATGGCCGCGAGACACACGGCAACAGCATGCTGGTCGATCCGTGGGGAACCATTCTCGACCGCAAGCTGAAGGGGCCCGGCATCGTCATCGGTGACGTCGAACCGGCCTTCATTGCCGATACCCGCGCCAGCCTGCCGGCGCTCCAACACCGGGTGCTTTGACCATGCATTTTTCCGACAGCCTTCTTTCCCGCGCCGAGCAGACCCTGCTGGCGCCGTTCTCGCTCGGCGTACGCGATCTCTCCGCCACTTTCGGGACCATCCTCAAGCATGGTGTCGACTATGCGGACCTCTACTTCCAGTACAGCCGCTCCGAGGGCTGGAGCCTGGAGGAGGGAATCGTCAAATCGGGCAGCTTCTCGATCGACCAGGGCGTCGGCGTGCGCGCCTGCTCGGGCGAGAAGACGGCCTTCGCGTACTCCGACGACATCAGCCTGGCAGCGCTGGGCGACGCCGCAAAGGCGGTGCGTGCGATCGCTGCCGCCGGGCAGCACAAGCTGGTGCCGGTGATGATGCGCCGGAAGGCGAAGGCGCTCTATGGCGCCGACGATCCGCTCGCCTCGTTGCCGGCCGATGCCAAGGTGAAGCTGCTCGAGCGACTGGAAAGCTTTGCCCGTGCCATCGACCCGCGCGTGCAGCAGGTCATGGCGCACCTCGCCGGCGAATACGAAGTGGTGCTGGTCGCCGGCAGCGACGGCCGCCTTGCCGCCGACGTGCGGCCACTGGTACGCGTCTCGATCACGGTCATCGTCGAGCAGAACGGCAAGCGCGAGCAGGGCTCGGCCGGCGGCGGTGGCCGCTTCGACTACGGCTACTTCGACGACGAGGTGCTGCAGCGCTATGCGAAGGAGGCGGTGCATCAGGCGGTCACCAACCTCGACGCGCGCCCGGCGCCGGCCGGCACGATGACCGTCGTGCTCGGTTCCGGCTGGCCCGGCATCCTGCTGCACGAGGCAGTGGGCCACGGGCTGGAGGGTGACTTCAACCGCAAGGGCAGCTCGGCCTTTTCCGGCCGCATCGGAACGCGTGTCGCGGCCAAGGGTGTGACCGTCGTCGACGACGGCACGATTCCCGATCGCCGCGGCTCGCTCAACATCGACGACGAGGGCAACCCGACGCAGCGCACCGTGCTGATCGAGGACGGCATCCTG
>DAORCC010000236.1:0-3296 GCA_035345235.1 Azospira sp. | reverse complement strand
CTGGCCTCGCTGTGCCAGAGCTACCACAGCGTGATCTGCCACGAACTGGCGCATGTCGATACCGACGAATGCGGCGGCCCGGAGTTCTTCTCCAACGGCTCCAAGCTGCTGCCGGCGAAGGGCGAGGGCGGCAAGCTGACGCCGGCGGCGGTCGAGGAAGTGATCGCGCGGCGCAGCGACATCCATTACCCGAAGCCACGCGTGGTGACGCTGACGCAGGCGACCGAGGTCGGCACGGTTTACCGGCCGGACGAGATCGCGGCGATCGCCGCACTGGCGCACGGCAGCGGCCTGCGCGTGCACATGGATGGTGCCCGCTTCGCCAATGCCGTCGCTTCGTTGGGCGTGTCGCCCGCCGAGGTGACCTGGCGCGCCGGGGTCGACGTGCTCTGCTTTGGCGGCACCAAGATGGGCCTGCCCGTCGGCGAGGCGGTGGTCTTCTTCGACCGCAGCCTGTCCGAGGACTTTGCGTATCGCTGCAAGCAGGCCGGGCAGCTGGCCTCGAAGATGCGCTTCCTGTCGGCACCGTGGCTGGGGATGCTGGAGGGCGATGCCTGGCTGCGCCACGCGCGCCACGCCAATGCGATGGCACGCCGCCTGGCGGACGGGCTGGCCGCGATCCCCGCGGCGAAGCTGCTCTTTCCGGTCGAGGCCAACGGCGTCTTTGCCGAACTGCCGGCAACGGCGATCGACGGCCTGCGGGCGCGTGGCTGGCGTTTCTACACCTTCATCGGCGCCGGCGGGGCGCGCTTCATGTGCGCCTGGGATACGACGCCGGCACGTGTCGATGCGCTGCTGGCGGACCTGCGGGAGCTTGCTCCATGAAATCCCCCCGCTTTTGCAGCGCCTGCGGGGCGCCGTTGGCGCCAACGCCGCTCGCCGGCCGCCTGCGACTCGCCTGCAGCGCGCCCTGCGGCCACGTCGAATGGGGCAATCCGCTGCCGGTAGTGGCGGCGCTCGTCGAGCGCGACGGACAGATCGTGCTGGCGCGCAACCATGCCTGGCAACCGGGTGTCTTCGGGCTGGTGACCGGCTTCCTCGAGGCCGGCGAATCGCCCGAGGCGGCGGTGATGCGCGAGGTACAGGAAGAGCTTGCGCTGGCGGCCTCGTCGGCAACGCTGATCGGCGTCTATCCGTTCGAGCGCAAGAACGAGGTGATCCTTTCCTACCACGTGCAAGCCGCCGGCGAGATCGTGCTCAACGAGGAACTGGCGGAATTCCGGCTGATCGCGCCGGAAAAGCTGCGCCCGTGGGATTTCGGGACCGGGCTGGCGGTGCGCGACTGGCTGCTGGCGCGCGGGTTGCGTCCGTAAGTCTCAGTGACCGTCGGCGTGGATCCACGCCAGTCCGTCGGTCAGTGCGGCCGTGAGGGTTTCGCGGCTCAGGGCGGGGTGGTCGGCGAGCAGGGCGTCGCAGGCCTCCCAGTCGCCGGCGTCCAGCCGTTCGATGAGGGCGAGCAGGGTACCCAGGGTGCCCGATTGTTCCGTCAGGGCCAGCTGCATGTCGGGCGTGACGGCGATCTGGCTGAGGATCTCCTCGATCGGCAGGCCGAGCGCTGCAGGCATCAGCGACATGATGCCGCACAGGAAGGCCTGGTCGCCGAGCTGGCGGTCATCCGGACGCAGGCGGCCGGCGAGGATTTCCATCAGGCGGCCGCGCAGGGCGGCCAGTTGCAGCAACGGGTTGCGCTCCGGCGCCGCGGCATGTTCGGGCGAGGCCATCAGCAGCAGTTGCAGCCAGCGCAGGAGTTGCCGGCGGCCGAGCACGGTGACGGCCTGACGCAGCGATTCGATGCGGCGGCCGAAGCCGACGCCGACGGAATTGACCAGGCGCAGCAGGTTCACGGTGAGGCCGGGCTCGCGCTTGAAGCTTTCTTCCAGCTCCGGCAGCTCGGCCTCGCGCGAGACGAGGTTGATCAGGCGGATGATGCCGAGTTGCGACGCGGAGAGCTGGCGCCCGCTGACCAGGGTCGGCTTCGCGAAGTAATAGCCCTGGAAGAAGTGGAAGCCCAGCGACTTGCAGTGGGCCATCTGCTCCCGCGTTTCGACCTTCTCGGCAAGCAGCTTGAGCGGCAGGCGCGTTAGCGCGCCGGCCAGTGCCGGCAGTGCGTCGCCGGCGGCGATGACATCGATCTTGACGATGCCGACCAGCGGCAGCAGCGCCCCGGCACGGTTGTCGAGGCCGGTGTAGCGGGACAGGGCGAGCGTGTAGCCCCGGTCGCGCAGGGCGCGGCAGCGCGCCAGCAGCTCGCTGTCGGGCGTCGACGTGAAATCGAGTTCGAGGACCACGGACTGCGGCGGCAGCAGCTCGAGGGCATCGTCGAGGATGAAGCGCTCGTCGGTGTTGATGTAGGCCTTGTACGGGCCGAGGGCGGCGCCGATGCCGAGTTCGGCGAAGGCGGAACAGACGACGCCGGCAGTCGCCGCCGAGCGGCAGCCGGAGGTGGGGCTCGCGTCGGTGCAGTCGGGGGTGCGGAAGAGCAGCTCGTAGCCGACCAGTTCCTGCTGCAGATCGAGGATCGGCTGGCGGCCGATGAGGACTTCGCGCAGCGTGCGGTCGAGTGCGTTCATCGCATCAGTTTCCGGCGTCGCGGCCGATATTGTTGGCCCAGGCGAGGGCCTGCGACAGTGCGTTGTTGAGCGTGGTCGGGTTGAGGCCGTAGAGCGCCGGGAGCAATGCGTCGATCCGTTCGCAGTCGCCGGATTCGCTGGCTTCCGCGAGGGCCAGCAGGGCGCCGAGCTGGCCTTCGCGCGCGTCGGCCAGCGCCTGTGCCATCGCCGGTGCGACCGGCAGCTGCACGAGGATGTCCTCGATGCGCTGGCTGAGCAGGGTCGGCATCAGCGACATGATGCCGGTCATGAAGGCCTGTTCCGGCAACTCCGTGGCGCGGCCGCGCAGCTTGTCGGCGAGCAGTTCCATCAGGCGGCCGCGCGTTGCGGCCAGCTGCAGCAGCGGGCTTGCGGCGCCGGTCTGCTGGTTGGCGAAGAGCAGCAGCTGCAGCCAGCGTTGCAGCTGGCGCCGGCCGAGCACCGTGATCGCGTGGCGCAGCGAGGTGATGCGGGTGCGCACGCCGCTGGCCACCGAGTTGGTGAGGCGCAGCAAATTGACGGTGAGGCCGGGTTCCTGCTTGAAGACCTTTTCCAGTTCGGCGGTGTCGGCATCCTCGAGCAGCAGCGTCGTCAGCCGCATCAGCGCCAGCTGGGAATGGTCGAGCTTCTTGCCGGCGATGATCGTCGGCTTTGCGAAGTAGTAGCCCTGGAAGAGTTCGAAGCCGAGGTCGCGGCAGAACTCCATCT
>DAORCC010000235.1:0-3310 GCA_035345235.1 Azospira sp. | reverse complement strand
GGAAACAGAACACAACACCCAACCCATTGACAAAAAAACAGATTCTTTCTGTTTTCCCAATGGGATAACACCATATTATGTACCGCCCTCTCCCCCTCGGCAAGCAAGGCCGTCTGCCAAGATCCTCTGACGTCCACCCACAGCCACCAAGGTGAGTGCCAAGGCGACGAGCATGGACATTGGTTCAGGCATCCGGCTGCCTTTCAAAGAAAAAGCATTCCGGCAGGATTGCGGGTGCGATGTGCTCGACGTCTTGCGCGGACACACCACAGGCGAAGAAGCTCTCTCTCCATTGTCGGACGATGGCGACGATATTGTCGATCTCCCGGCGCGCCTCTTCCGCGGACAGACCGAACCGCCCCGCCTGGGACAGCAGGTTGTAGATGCTGGCTGTGCGGCCGTAGCTCCCCACGGTCAACGCGAGATCGCGTCGTTCGATGCTGACCACGGGCGCGGGCACCAAGTCGTAGGCCGGTGAAAGCCGCCACCCTTTCTGTCGGCGCAGCAAGGCATGGTTGCGTGGGTGGTCGTCGTTGTTGGTCACGGCCGCGTTGAAGACCATCCTGCGGAACAGCTCAGCACAATCGGCTTCGGGCTTGTCGGACCACCGCCGCAGATTGTCGGCCAGCAACGGGTAGGACCAGCGATCCCTGTCCACATGGCTATCGCCGCAGTCGAGTACGGTCAGGCCGCTGACCAGGCCGAAGCGCAGATAGCCACCCTCGGCGTACTCCCGGTCGAAACGCTGCAGCATCAACACGTCGCCGTGGCCGACCGACTGCAGCCGCGCCTGGGTGACGTTCAGACCGCAGCGCCTGGCCAGGTCCAGCGAGGCAAACTCGACCCGCTGGAGATTGAAACGGTCATCCTTGGCGGGGAACTTGCCGAGCCACAGGCTCTGCCCGTCTTCGATCGTGGCCTTCGGCCGCGCGCCGCCCATGCTGGTGCCGGGATCGAGCTGTTCGAGCAAATACGCGGCGACGTGCTTGCCTTCCTCGATGGCCTGCGCCGCGGCAATCAGCTCATCGAGTTGATGCGTTCGGTTGTAGTGACGCTTGGGTGCAGGCGGCTCTGCCTTGAGGCCAAAACTCAGGTAGCCGGCCCCGTCCTGGGGGCCATGGAGCAGGTAGTCGATCTCCTGGAGATCGGCGGGGCTGCGTTCCAGCTTGTTTTCGATCACGCGCCGGCCCCAGGCATCGGGCGCCGCATCGCGCACTGCACCGGGGATACCCTTGAGCTGCGTGAATTCGAACACTTGCTTGGCCAGGGGCAGCCGGAACGGATCGAGTGCCACCGCCTCGGGCCGCGCAAGATAGCGATCGCCGTAGCGGAATCGCCCGATCTGGATGCCGTCCGGCAAGGTCTGCACGCGCAGCAGCGCCGCCGGAACGGTCTCCAGGCTGCCGGGAAGCTGGATGTAGACGTAGGCCTCGCGCTCAGAAGTCATAGTCGTCGCCAGCCTTGCGTGGCTTGCCGGCTCGGCTGGGGCGCCGAGCGGCTTCGAGCGCCTTGCCGTGCAAATCGGCATCTGGATCGGCGACGCCGTCCAGCGTCCGATCCAGTCCCAAGGCCCATAGCACCGTGAAGCACACCCCGACGGCCGTGCCGGGCTTGCCCAGTTCCAGCGCAGTCAGGGTATTGCGGTTGATGCCCGCCTTGCTCGCCAGATCCGCTACGGACCAGCCGCGCCGGATGCGGGCGATCCGGATTCGGTGGCCGAGCTGGATCACTTGCTCGGCGACATGCATCGGGGTCTCGAATCTGCTCATCTAAGTCGGCATTTCACAGTTCAATGCCCAAAATAATAGGCGATACAATACGGCATGGCAAGCCAAGAGCGCCTTTTGTGCCCGTTATGCTAAGCGTTACACAGCTTGGCGCCTGTTATTTTAGGCAAAATATGCCGAGATCGCGCAGACCCTAAGCGACATCAACCAGGTGATCGTGCCGGGACACTCGTTGTCCGCTGTCGACGCGGCCTACTTCGCAGGCCTGATCGAACAGCGCAGCGTGGCTGAGCACGTTGGCAGGTCAAATGCCGTTCCTCTGGGGAGTGGCCTCAGAAACAGGCGTTGCTTGCACGCCTGGGGGCCGCTTCCGCCAAGGCCACCCCCGTGCTTTGGGATGCGCTGTAGGCGCCGTCCTCCCCGAAGCGCCTGCGTCCGTTTCAGTCTGACAGCATTTCCCACAGGTCTAAGCACACACATGGACTCGCGGAACGTAGCTGAATACGGTACATGGTGGCGATCGGCGAACTCGGGGGGAACACGCAGATAGACCCGAGGCAGCACAGCTGATGCAGAACGGGTCTTGCACCGCTCAGACGAAACAACAACGCTCACGCATTTACGCGAATGGCATGTCTCGATTTTGTTGCTGGAAATCCCGCCAGCACCGCCCACGCAGTCAAGAGCGAACCCATCATCGCACATAGACGGTCCTCCGTGATGGTCCGACCGGGGTGACTTGATCGCTGCGTGCGAATGAGCCTGGACATTGACGCTTTCGCCGTTGCTAACGCCAGGAGGAACGTCCTGGCCTTGGGGAGCTTTTGATGTAGATATTCCTTGTAGGGAGAGGGATGCATGCACGACAGTCCACCTGTGTCCAAGGTCTATTATCGACCGATCGAAGCAGCCATACGCTGGGCAGGCCTGCTGAAACACAAGAAAGAAATTCTGCGCTTGATCTCGTGGCCGAGGCATTTGCCCATGACGCTCGATTTCCCGGGATGGACCGAGCTACGCCTATGCACCGAGCGCATCTACGATGCCATCTTCAACGGCGAACTCCCATACGGCTGCAATGGCATCACGCAGAACGACAAGGCGCTCTGGGATTCTCCCGACCTCACCATCAGGCACGTCGACCTCAAGCGCTGGATGCGGGATCAATACCCTGAGCAGCGACCAGCCTTTCTCTTCAGCCGCCGCGAGCGCATCGCACACCCCATCATCACCTTGGAAACAGGGCAAGCGATGCTGGTGGAGCGGAAGGCATTGAAGGCAGAGCTGAAACAGTGCCGGCGCCAGCTTGAGATGCTGCAGAAGCAGCATCACGTATTGTCGAACCAGATCGAAGTGACGCCGGCATGCAACGAGTACTCGATAACGAATCGAGCGGAGTCCACCTACCAGCACATCATCGGCGGCATGCTTGATCTGATGCTGGGCCAGTCGCCAGCAGGCACTCCTTACTCGTGCTTCAAGACACAGGAAGCCATCGTCAGTGCGCTGATCGCGCATCACGACGGCGTCATGGGGATCACCGAGCGCACGCTGAATGGCAAGTTCGCCCAGGCTCGCCGAAG
>DAORCC010000234.1:0-3312 GCA_035345235.1 Azospira sp. | reverse complement strand
GTTCTGATATTCGCAGCCTGGACCGGATGTGGCATCTGTACCGCCGATGCTCAAGGCGCACTCAGGCCTGGTAGAGATAACGCTGAAAGCCGACAAAGGCTTTCCGCACCGTATCCGGTGTCCCGAGATCAGCGAACGCGTCGGCAATCGCGTTGTTGTACTTGAGCTTCAGCAACGGTCCCAGTTTGGTCTCATCCAGCTCGTCGATACCGGCGCTGACGTAGTGCGCGAGAACGAAGCTCAGGAAGGCCTGCTGCTGGTCGCCGAACTCTCTTGCGATCACGACTTTCGCCCGTGCCGCCCGTTCTTCACGGGTTAGCGGGGTGTCCGCGTAGGCGACGAAGGCCAGCACATCGAAGATGTCGCTTTTCTCGGCGTCGATGATCTTCTGCATTTCAGCCAGCTGATCCTTGCCAAAGCCTTTCTCGGCCAGTCCATCCAGCAGCTTGCGGCGGGTGTCGGGCGCACTCCAGATCGCCCGCAGTTCGTCCTCGTCACGGAAGAACTCAGGCAGCTTGCCGAACAGCGCTTCCATGAACTGTGCGGCCGACATCGGCGTGCCGTCCGGATGCCAGAAACTGGTCGCAGCCATGAACTGAATCTGCCGCTCCTTGCCGTCGGCGAGTTTCACCTTGGCCTTCTTCCTGCAGGTGCAGGGGCGATTGCCGCATTGCGGGCAGGGTTCTTTCGGGCAGGAGCAAGGTTGGTTGCCGCAAACGTAGCAGGGGGCGGGAGGCTCCTTGATGCACACGCAGGGTGTGCGCTGGCAACTCGCGCAAGCCTCAGGGGCCAGCGGTTCGCCATCCCACTCGGGGTCGCTGAAATGATGGTGTGCCTTCACGAAATCGTAGATCGTGAAATAGTCCTTGCCGTCGTACAGGCGAGTGCCACGTCCGATGATCTGCTTGAACTCGATCATCGAATTGACCGGGCGCATCAGCACGATGTTGCGCACGTTGCGGGCATCCACGCCGGTCGAGAGCTTCTGCGAGGTGGTGAGGATGGTCGGGATGCTCTTCTCGTTGTCCTGAAAGGCGCGCAGCGCCTCGTCGCCCAGCTTGCCGTCCTCGGCCGTCACCCGCTGGCAGTAGTCCGGATCGCTGCTTGTCTTGACCTGGTTGATCAGGTCGCGCACCAGCAGGGCGTGCGCCTGCGTGGCGCAGAAGACGATCGTCTTTTCCTTCTGGTCGATAGCGGCCATGAAGATTTCAATGCGCTTCTTCTCGCGGGCAACGATCTCGATGCTGCGGTTGAAATCCTGTTCCTCGTACCGCTTGCCGGCTTCGATCTCGCCTTCCACCAGCGTGTCGTCCGGCGTGAAGACGTATTCGTCCAAGGTGGTAGCGATCTGCTTCAGGCGGAACGGCGTCAGGAAACCGTCGTTGATGCCTTCCTTGAGCGAGTAGATGAACACCGGTTCGCCGAAGTAGGCGTAGGTGTCCGCGTTCTCCTTGCGCTTCGGCGTGGCGGTCAGGCCCAGCTGAACCGCCGGGGCAAAGTACTCAAGGATGCCGCGCCAGTTGCTTTCATCGTTGGCGCCGCCCCGGTGGCATTCGTCGATGACGATGAAATCGAAGAAATCCGGCGGGTACTCGCCGAAGTAAGGCGAGGGGTGCCCATCCTTGGGCGGCCCGCTCATGAAGGTCTGGAAGATGGTGAAGAAGATCGAACCGTTCTTCGGCACCTTGCCCTTCTTGCGGATGTCCTCCGGCGCAATGCGCACCAGCGCATCTTCCGGAAAGGCGGAAAAGGCGTTGAAGGCTTGATCGGCCAGTGTGTTGCGGTCGGCGAGGAACAGGATGCGCGGGCGGCGGGCGTTTTCCGGGCCACCTTCGCCCGCCGCCTTCCAGTCGTTCAGGTTCCAGCGGCTGTGGAACAGCTTCCACGCCAGCTGAAAGGCAATGAAGGTCTTGCCGGTGCCGGTGGCCAGCGTCAGCAGAATCCGGTCGCGGCCCTCGGCCAGTGCCGCCAGCACGCGCTCGATGGCGATGTCCTGATAGTAGCGGCCCTGGAAATAGCCGCCCTTGTCCTCGAACGGAATGCTGGCGAAGCGGTCGCGCCAGGCGTTTTTCGTGGCGAAGGTGGCTTCCCACAGCGCATCCGGGCCGGGGAAGGCCGGCAACTCGCCCTCGACGCCGGTGTGCATGTCGATGCCGTAAACGCCCTTGCCGTTCGTCGCATAGGTGAAGCGGATCGACAGCTTGCCCGCGTAATCCTTGGCCTGGCCGACCCCCTCGGTCAGCGCCTTCTCGTCCGACTTGGCCTCGACGACAGCCAGCTTGGTATTGCGGTATTCCAGAACATAGTCGGCCGAGAGCGCCTTGCCGCGCTTGCCCGCACCCTCCAGGCGCCCGAGCGTGATCGGATACTCGCGCCGGATGCGGCTGCCTTCCACCACACCCCAGCCGACAGCAGCCAGCAAGGGGTCGATCAGTTCGGCGCGGGTTTCGGCTTCGTTCATGGTCTGATCGGGGTTGTTTTAAAGGACTTAACCTGTTGATGAATATGTATTTTGTGTTTTCGTGGTGGCGGGTTCAGGTTTGCTTTAAAGCACTTTCAAGCCTTCCGGCCTTTCTTGATGGCCTTGGGTGCGCCGCCCGGTGGCAGGAAGTTTTCCCCCGTCACCACCGACTTGCCGGTCTTCGACTCCAGTGCCTTGCGAGCCTGCTTGGCGATGGCGCCGCCCTTGCTTGCCGCTTCGGTGTTTTCCTGCATGCCGGTCGCGTCGTTGGCCTCGGCGATCTGCCGGGTCGACAACTCCGCCAGCGCCGTAAAAATCAATTCCGCCTCGCTCATGTGGTCGCGCAGGTTGTGATCCTGCAGCCCCTTCATCTTCTTGTGCGCCTTGACGCTGACACCCGACCACTCCTGATGGATGATGTTGGTCAGGATGGCGAATTCCTCGCCCTGCTTGATATCGTGGCTGGCCCAGTAATCGGTCAGCTTGTTGCGCGTTTCCTGCCCGGTCATGCGCTGCTGTATCCACTTCTCGCTGCGCCCATGTTTCTGCCAGGTCTCGCGGGCGCGGTCGAGCGAACGACCGGGGTCAGCGATTTCCTGCATGCGTTCGTAGCCGACTTTCGCCAGCCATAGCTTGATCGGCTCGGCCTTCGGGCTGGGCACGGACTGCACCAGACGCAGCAGGGTTTCAGCGGTAGCCACGTCGGTCAGGTAGTTCTTGCCGTCGGCCGCCGGTAATTTCAGTCGGTTACAGCTTGTAACCGACTGACTGCCCTCCTTGACCAGCCGGTTTTTCAGCACCTTCCAATAATTCCGGGCGGCCTGATAGTCTGGCTGCTGGGTCAGCACCTG
>DAORCC010000233.1:0-3332 GCA_035345235.1 Azospira sp. | reverse complement strand
AATTCCTTGACCGGCAGGATGGCGTTGATCTTCTCGCCTTCCTCCAGCGGGAACATGTTCACGATCGGCTTGCCGCGGCTGTTGCGGCTGCCCTGCGGCACTTCGTAGACCTTGATCCAATAGACGCGGCCGCGGTTCGAGAAGCACAGGATGTAGTCGTGGGTATTGGCGACGAACAGGTGGTCGACGAAATCATCTTCCTTGATCGCCGCCGCCTGCTTGCCGCGGCCACCGCGACGCTGCGCGCGGTAGTCCGTAAGCGGCTGCGACTTGATATAGCCGGTGTGCGACAGGGTCACGACCATGTCCTGCGGCGTGATCAGGTCTTCGATGCCGAGGTCCTGGGTGTGCGTGACGATCTCCGAACGGCGCTTGTCGCCGAACTGCTCCTTCACTGCCTTCAGTTCTTCACCGATGATCTGCGTGATGCGCTCCGGACGATCGAGGATGTCCATGAGGTCGGTGATCTTTTCCAGCAGCTCGCGGTAGTCGGTAACGATCTTGTCGCGCTCGAGGCCAGTCAGGCGCTGCAGGCGCAGCTCCAGGATGGCCTGAGCCTGCGCATCCGACAGCAGATAGCCCTTCTTGGAGAGGCCGAATTCAAGGCCGAGGCCTTCCGGACGCGTCGCATCCATCGCCGCACGGGCGAGCATCTCGGTCACCGTCGGCGAGGTCCACAGCTTGCCCATCAGGCCACGCTTGGCGTCGGCCGGCGTCGGCGCCGCCTTGATCAGGGCGATGATCTCGTCCACGTTGTCGAGCGCCACTGCCAGGCCTTCCTGGGTGTGCGCCTTCTCGCGCGCCTTGCGGAGTTCGAAGACGGTGCGGCGGGTAATGACTTCGCGGCGGTGTGCCAAGAAGCACTCGATCATCTGCCGCAGGTTCAGCAGGCGCGGCTGGCCATCGACCAGCGCCACCATGTTCATGCCGAAGGTGTCCTGCAGCTGGGTCTGCTTGTACAGGTTGTTCAGCACCACTTCCGGAATGACGTCGCGCTTCAGCTCGATGACCACGCGCATGCCGGATTTGTCCGACTCATCCTGGATGTGCGAGATGCCTTCGATCTTTTTGTCGTTGACCAGCTCGGCAATCTTCTCGAGCAGGGTGCGCTTGTTCACCTGGTAAGGCAGTTCATCGACGATGATCGCCTGCTTGTTGCCCTTTTCCAGGTCCTCGATGTGCGTGCGGGCACGCATCACGACGCGGCCGCGGCCGGTGCGATAGCCGTCGCGGACGCCGGAGACACCATAGATGAAGCCGGCCGTCGGGAAGTCGGGCGCCGGGATGATGTCGATCAGTTCGTCGATCGAGATCTCCGGGTTGGCCAGCATGGCCAGGCAACCGTCGATCACTTCGTTCAGGTTGTGCGGCGGGATGTTGGTCGCCATGCCGACCGCGATGCCCGCCGAGCCGTTGATCAGCAGATTCGGGATGCGTGCCGGCAGGATCAGCGGTTCCTGCTCCGAGCCGTCGTAGTTCGGGCCGAAGTCGCAGGTTTCCTTGTCGATGTCTTCGAGCAGCTGGTGGCCGATCTTGGCCATCCGGACTTCGGTGTAACGCATCGCCGCCGCATTGTCGCCGTCGACCGAGCCGAAGTTGCCCTGGCCGTCGACCAGCATGTAGCGCAGCGAGAAATCCTGCGCCATGCGCACGATGGTGTCGTACACCGCCGTATCGCCGTGCGGGTGGTACTTACCGATGACATCACCGACGACACGCGCCGACTTCTTGTAGGCCTTGTTCCAGTCGTTGCCGAGTTCGTGCATCGCGAAGAGCACGCGGCGGTGCACCGGCTTCAGGCCGTCGCGCACGTCCGGCAGCGCCCGGCCCACGATCACGCTCATCGCGTAATCGAGGTAGGAGCGCCGCATCTCGTCTTCGAGGCTGATCGGCAGGGTCTCTTTGGCAAACTGCGGCTGTTGTTGCGTCGGTTCCATATCTCTTCCACGCGCCGCTTGGGATGCGGCTTATGTTGTCGTCTTGGCGAAACCGGCGATTCTATCATGGGGGCACTGCCTACCGCAGCCTCGCGACACCCTCCGCAACAATGGGCAAAAACAACGACATTTGCTTGAAGAAGGCCGAATTTTCGTGTTTAAATCCGGACACAGCACCGCCGACAACCTCATATATTCATCAACGGTAACGGCAATCAGGAGGAGTCATGTTCAAAACCAAAACCATCGCCCGGATGCTCGCGGCAACCAGCCTGCTGGCCATGACGGCGCTGGCCCATGCGCAAAGCATGGATCGCGTCTACGTCATTGACCAGCGCGGCGAAGTTGCCCGTAGCGGTACCGGCCTTTGCTGGCGCACCGGCTTCTGGACGCCGGCCGCAGCCGCCAACGATCCGGCCGGCTGTGCCTGCGACAAGGATCTGCTGCCCAAGGAAAAGTGCGAGCCGAAGCCCGCCGCCGCCGCAGCAGCCCCTGTCGCCGCGAAGCCGATCACGATCGCCGCCAAAGAGCTGTTCGATTACGACAAGGCGATCCTGAAGCCGGAAGGCAAGGCGGCAATCGACCGCGAAGTGGTCGAAAAGCTGAAGAGCGCCGGCCCGGTCCGCCAGATTCTCGTCACGGGCCATACCGACCGCCTCGGCTCGCAGCAATACAACCAGAAGCTCTCCGAGAAGCGCGCGGAAGTCGTCAAGGGCTACCTCGTTTCGAAGGGCCTGCCGGTCGACAAGATCGAGACGATGGGCGCCGGCAAGACCCAGCCGGCAACCGGTGTGCCGAAGTGCGACGACAAGCTGCCGAAGAAGAAGCTGATCGAATGCCTGGCCCCGCATCGCCGCGTCACGATCGACGTGACGGCTGATCCCAAGAAGTAATCAGCCAGATCGAAGCCACGAAAAACCCCGCTCCGGCGGGGTTTTTCTTACCCGCCGACCTGCTCGCAACGCCGACGACCCTGCCATGACCGAAGCGATCGACCTGCTCATCCGCGCCCGCTGGATCATCCCGGTGGAACCCGCCGATACGGTACTGGAGCACCATGTACTGGCTGTCCGTGACGGACGCATCGTCGCCCTGTTGCCCGAACGGGAAGCGGTAGAGCACTACACCGCCGAGCGCGAAATCACGCTCGACCGGCACGTCCTGATGCCCGGCCTCGTCAATCTGCATTGCCACGCCGCGATGAGCCTGCTGCGCGGCCTTGCCGACGACATGCCGTTGATGACCTGGCTGCAGGAGCACATCTGGCCGGCAGAGGGGCGCCACGTTTCTCCGGAATTCGTGCACGACGGCACCCTGCTCGCCTGTGCCGAGATGCTGCGTGGCGGCATTACCTGCTTCAACGACATGTATTTTTTCCCGGAATCTTGTGCGCAA
>DAORCC010000232.1:0-3340 GCA_035345235.1 Azospira sp. | reverse complement strand
TCTCTATGCGCACTATCGCCATCATCCTCGCCGCCGCCTTTGCTGCTGCTCCCGCTTTTGCTCAGGACACCAAAGTCAAGGGCACGACGACCATCGACGCCAAACAGGAAAACGTCGCCGCGGTAGCCGTCGGCAAGGACAACAAGGCTGCCAACACGGCCGGCGCCATCAAGGGCAAGACCTCTGTTCAGGGCCGTACCGACATCAAGGCCAAGCAGACCAACGCAGCCGCGGTTGCTGTCGGCAAGGGCAATACCGCCACCAACGAAGCCGGCGTGATCGGCGACGCCAAGAAGTAATTTCGTCGCGCACGAAGCCACCGCTGACGGGTTACCGTCAGCGGTGGCTTTTCGCTTTTTGAGTGGCCCCCACTTGTCCGGAGCTCCCGTTCCCTACTCGCGAGGGGCAACCCTGAAGCCACGCAGGTTGCCGCTGGGGCACTTGCGCGCTAGACTGATGTCCGACGGACATGGTGTCCCGCCAAACTTTTTGGGAAGGTTCTCATGCTGCAGATTTCAAGACACAAGCGGGCCTCGGGCCTGGCGGCGAGCGCCCTGTGCGCCGCCGCGTTTTGTGCGGCTCCCCTGATGGCTGCCGAGCCAACCCCAGCGGCTGCCACGGGCTGGGATGCTCAGGTCAAAGTGTCGCGCGGTGTGGTGAACATTGAACGCGACGGCCAACGCTACCCGGGAGTCGTCGGTGCGCGCTTGAAGGAAAAGGACACGATCCAGACTGGCGGTAACGGTTCGGTGGGTATCATGTTCAAGGACAATTCGACCCTGTCTCTTGGATCCGACGCCGAAGTCGTGCTGCAACGGTATGCCTACGACTCGACGACGTATATGGGCGCCTTCGACGCGTACATCAAGCGCGGAACGGTGTCGGTGCAGGCCGGAAACATTGCCAAGCAGACGCCGGAGGCGATGCGTATGGTGACGCCCAAGGCCGAAGTCAGCGGTACGGCCAAGAATTATGTAGTCAGCGTTGGGGAATAAGCGATGAAGAGCTTGTCAATCGTGCTTGCTGTCTCACTCAGCGTCGTCGCCTGCGCCAACCGCGATAGTTACGTCTTGCTACCGAACCGTGGTGCCGGCGACGCGGGAACGCTCAGCGTCAAGGCCATCGAGGGCGGTCACGCAATCAAACTCGAGCGCCCGTATCAAAGCGCGCGCACCACCGGCGGTCAGTTTGAGCAGGGAACCAGCAACGAGCAGGAGGTCAAGAAGCGATTCGGGGAAGCGCTCGATGCCTCGCCGCCGCCACCGGCACGTTTCACGTTGTACTTCCTTGAAGGCAGCGACGAGCTGACGACCGCGTCAAAACGCGATCTCGACGCGATCATTGCCGAGATCAAGGCGCGCCCGGTTCCCGACATCGTGGTCGTTGGCCACACCGATCGGGTTGGCCTCGTTGCCGACAACGATCGCTTGGCCTTGCGCCGCGCCGAGTCGTTCAAGAAGCGGCTGATACAGCAGGGTCAGCCGGAAGACTCGATTCAGACCGCGGGCCGCGGAGAACGCGAACCCTTGATCGCGACTCCGGACGAAACGCCCGAGCCGAGAAATCGCCGAATTGAAATTCTCGTTCGTTAAGCCCAAGCCGCGCCTGGGTTTCCCAATGTGGGCGCGCGCCGCCTGCCGGCAGCTTGTGTTCGGTTTGCTGCTGTGTCTGGTTCGGGCGGCGGCCGCTCAGGTATCGACCGAGCCGATTCTGCGCATCGAGGCAGGCGCCCATCTGTCGTTGGTGACGCGTGTCAGCAGCGATAGCCAGGGCCGGTGGATTGTCAGCGCGTCAGAGGACAAGACTGCGCGCCTGTGGGACGCAGCGACCGGGCGCCTGCTGACCGTGTTCCGGCCGCCGGTAGGACCCGAAGGCGTCGGCGCGATCTACGCTGCCGCCCTTTCGCCGGACGGGCGCCAGGTCGCCTTGGGTGGTAACGCCGGCTTCGACGGACGGACGCACTCGCTCTACCTTTTCGAACGAGCCTCCGGCCGGCTTCCGCCGAAGAGTACGCTTTCGGGATTGGAGGCACCGGTAACGCAAGTCGCCTGGTCGAAGGACAGCCAGCTGCTTGCGGTGGGGCTGCGCCAGTCCGGCCTACGTGTTTTCCAACGAAATCTAGGCTTCATTGGCAGTGATCCGGAGTACAACGAGGCGATCTACGGCGCTGATTTTGCCGCCGACGGGCGCCTCGCGACATGCAGCCTGGACGGCAGCATCCGCCTCTACCGGATCGATCGCAAGGGGCTGCAGCGAACCGCCCGCAAGCAGATGCCCGGCAAGCCGTATTCACTGGCGTTTTCGCCTGACGGCAGCATGCTGGCTGTCGGCTACCAGGATAGCGGCCGGATCGATGTGCTCGACGCGGCAACCTTGACGCCGCGCCATACGACTCCGCCGCTCAGCGAGGGAAATTTGGGACGCGTCGCCTGGAGCAGTGATGGCCGCATCCTCTATGGCGGCGGTACGGCGCGCGCGCGCGACCGCTTTGCCGTTTTCGCCTTTGCCGACAGCGGACGAGCCGCGGCACGCGAGATCACCGGATTCAGCAATATCGTTACCTCGCTTGTCGCCTGGCGCGACGGCGTGCTGGTAGGCAGCGCCGAGCCCTCCTGGGCGAGTTTTGACGCGGCGGGGAGCCGGCGGCTCTACGCGCGTCAGCAGACGGCTGACTATCGCGATGCGGACGACAAGTTCATGCTCTCGGAAGACGCAGCGCGGGTCGCCTTTCCGCTTGCTCCCGGTGGCAACATGCTGCTTTTTGACCTTGCCAAAGGTGACGTTCGCCCCTATGGCCCGGAAGCGAAACTCGAATCGCCGCGCCAGCCAAGCTGGATGGGCGGCGGGCCGAGCAACTGGAAGAATTCTTCCGCGCCCAAAATCGGTTCGCGCCAGCTCGAGTTGCGCCCCGGGGAAGTATCGCGCAGCATGGCAATCAGCGCCGACAAGCAGCGTTTCGTGCTGGGCACTGAATGGTACCTGCGGGCTTATGCGGTCGACGGCAACCCGCTTTGGGAACAACGCACTCCGGCCGCGGTCTGGGCAACCAATCTCTCGAGCGATGGCCGCTGGGTAGTGGCCGGTCTGGGCGACGGAACGATTCGCTGGTACCGTACGCGCGATGGGCGCGAGCAACTCGCGCTCTTCGTCCACATAGACGGCAAGCGCTGGATCATCTGGTCGCCGTCCGGCTACTACGATACGTCGCTGGAAGGGGAAGACCTTGTTGGCTGGCACCTCAATCGCGGTCCGAACATTGCGTCCGACTTCTTCTCGGTCGGTCGCTTCCGCGATCGTTTCTACCGCCCGGAGATCATCCAGAGCATTCTGCGCACCGGCG
>DAORCC010000231.1:0-3378 GCA_035345235.1 Azospira sp. | reverse complement strand
TGCCGGTCAGTACTTTCCGTGAAGTCGACGTCGCGGGCTATTATGCCAGACAGCGGCCCTGTTCACCGTGCCGGATCCGGCATGACGGGCGCTAGAATATGACGACTCGTTCTATCGCCCAAGCCATGCACGGACCCTCGTTCGCCAAGAAACTCCCGTACTGGACCGCTGCCCTCTGCGTAATCGTCGCTCTCCTTTCGGAAGGCGTCATGCGGGCGGGCTGGCTGCAGGGAATCGACACCGCCTACGGCGATCTGTTCTTTCGCCTGTCCGGACAGCGGGTACCGGTCACCCATGTGGCACTGGTGGAACTCGACGATCAGACGCTGGCGATGCACCCGGACGACCCGCTGGTTTTCTGGACCCCGCATTTCGCCCGGGCCTTGCAGGTCCTGCGCACTGTCGAAGCCCGGGTGGTCGGGCTCGATTTTCTGTTCAGCGCCAGTCCGGAGCACTGGTTCGGCAAGATATCGGGCCAGGGCAGCCAGGTTGCACGCAGCTTCGACCGCAGCTTCCGGCAGGAAATCGCCAGCGGCCGTGTTGTCCTGGGCGGCATGCAGAGCGGTGCCGACCCCTTGCTGCCCGCAGCAGACTACCTCGCCGTGCTGCCGGAATTCGCGATCGAGCGCTTCGTCGGCGCAACCGACCTGGCCGTGGACAACGACGGCATTCTGCGCAGGATGCGCACGCTGGCACCAGGCGCGGCTCAGGCGAGAAGCGATGGCGTACGCCTGCTGCCTTTCTCGCTCTTGCTCGCGCTGCAGGCGAGCGGTCAGGCGCACGATGCCGCCAGCTGGCGCTTTGGCAGCCGGGAGTTCGCACGTGGCTCGACACCGTGGCCGCTGGCCTGGGCCGGTCCGCCGGGGACCGTGCCCCGTCTGCCGCTACGGCGCCTGCTCACCGCGGATGCCGAAAACGATCCGGAAGTGCGCGCACTCAAGGACAAGGTCGTCATCGTCGGCGTCGCCTATGGCGGGTCGAACGATGTTCACCTGACACCCTACGGACACGGTCTGTTCGCGTCGCAATGGATGCGCGGCCCCGAGATACAGGCGCAGGCGGTCGATGCGCTGCTTGCCGGACGTTTTGTCGACGCATTGCCGACCGGCGGACGCGCCCTGCTCATCGCCGCCGTCGTCCTCCTCGGCGCAGCCGGATGGCAGCGGCTTGCCGTCGGCCGCGGCGCGCTGCTGCTCGCCGCGCTGCTCGCGGCGATCGCAGTCGGCGCGTACGCCGCTCATCGACAATGGCTGATCGTACCCGTCGCGCAGGCACAGTTCGCCGCCCTGCTGCTGTTTCTGACGATCTACGCGCTACGCTTCACCAGCGGCGAGCGGGACCGCGACCGCGTACGGCGAATGTTCTCGCGTTACGTTTCGAAGGACGTTGTCGCCAGGCTCCTCGAAAGCGAGGAATCGCCCGTTCTGGGGGGCGAAGCGGTGCGCATCACTGTCCTGTTTTCCGACATCCGCAGCTTTACGACGATCTCCGAGCGACTCAGCCCGGAGGAGGTGGTCGAAATGCTGAATCGCTGGCTGGCAGCGGCCTGCGCGGCTGTCCAGAAGGAAGGCGGCTCGGTTGACAAGTTCATCGGCGATGCGATCATGGCCGAGTTCGGTGCGCCACTGCACTGCGAGGATCATGCGCGGCGGGCACTGCGTGCTGCGATCGCGCTGCGCGATGCCGCAAGCGAGATGGCGTCATGGATGGAAGAACGGTTTTCCAGCCGCGACCTGCCGGCGTTCGGGATCGGTGTCGGCATTCACTGCGGCCGGGCGGTCGTGGGCAACATCGGCGCCCCGGAGCGCATGGAGTACACCGCGATCGGCGATACGGTCAATCTCGCCTCCCGGCTCGAAGGCGCGACGCGAACGCTAAACTGTGCCATTGCGGCCAGTCGCACTGCAATCGATGAAGCCGGCCCGGGCATCATTACCGGAGAAAGCCAGACGATCGCCGTGAAAGGCCGGGAAGCACAGGTCGAGGTGCTGGCAGTTCTCGGCATAGAAGATCGTTAAGGCCAATCGCGACGCGACAGAAGCAGCAACAGCAACGAACATGAACAGGACCCGCACATGCGCAACCACGCTCGCAGCATTCTTCTCGTAACGTCGCTGACGCTCGCCCCGCTCTGCGCATTCGCCGACACGGTGCTGGTTACGGCCCTGCAGGGATCGGTATCGCTTGAGATCGCGGGCGCAACGGGCAATACGCCACTCGAGCCCTTCGTCCGGCTACGCGAGGGCGACAAGCTGTCGCTGCCAGCCGGCGCGCAGCTCAGTCTCGTTTATATTGGAAGGGCCAGGCTTGAAAGCTGGCAGGGGGCCGGCACCATCATTGTGGGCGAGAACGAAAGCAAGGCTGCCGGCGGCAAACCGCAGAGCCAGGTTCGCAGTCTGCCGCCGGAAGTAACCCGGCAGATGAATCGCACGCCGTCAGCCTCGCCCGACGGCCGTGTCGGGATGATGCGCATGCGCGGCGTTCCGCCGCACGATGCCGTCGCGCGACTGGAGAACGAGTACAAGCAGATGCGCAGCCAGACAACCGGCGACGACATCCTGCCGGAAGTGTTCCTGCTCGCCGGCCTCTTCGACTTGCGGCAGTATGCTCGGGTCGAGGATGAACTGAAGCGGATCGGCGCATCCTTCGCCGGGAATGCGACCGCGACTTCGCTACAGGAACTTTATGCCAAGGCCCTCGCTTCTGCGCGCACAGCGGCGCCGGACAGCGCCGCAAAATAGCCTCAGGGCCGGAGACCGACCTTGGCCTTGTAGTGATTCTTGCACGCGAGGTAGACAGTCTTGTCGACCTCGACGTGGACAACTCCGGCGCTGTCGCGGAAGACCGCGGTGAAGCTACGGTCACATGAGCCGTGACGTTCGATCTCGTCGCGAATTCCGTGGACATCATCGTCGGTGATGACGAACTCGGCACTCAGGGCCTCGCGCCCGGGCTTGCGATAGCGGATGGCGGCCGACTTGTCCCAGACAATGTAGTCCGGCCCGAGGTTGGCGGCCAGCAGCAGGGCGAAGATCGGATCGGTGGCCGAGTAGAGGCTGCCACCGAACATCGTTCCCGCCCCATTCTTCGTGACGCGCTTGAGCGGCAGGCGGACAACGATGCGCTTCAGGTCATCCGAGACGTGGATCAACCGCCCCCCCGTAGCCCGGTAGGCCGGAAACCAGTTGAGGCCGAGACGCAAGGCCGCCGGTCGCCAGCGGGGCGGGATGCGGGACCAGAAATAGCCGGGAAGCATGGGGAGAGGGGTGCGGACCGCCCCTGAGGAGACGGGGGCGGGGCGATCCGCGGAGGGAACGTTGCGGCTTAGAAGATCGCTTCGAACAGACCGGCCGCGCCCATGCCGGTGCCGATGCACAT
>DAORCC010000230.1:0-3457 GCA_035345235.1 Azospira sp. | reverse complement strand
CCCATCAGGATGTGGCCGCGGTGCTGCAGCAGCGCGTTCATCGGCACGACGAAGAAGCCGGAGAGGCCGCCGATCAGGATCAGCAACGGTACGGCGAGCCACATCTCGTGCACGAAGTTCATGACCAGCACGATGATGCCCATCGCGATACCGAGGGGGATCACCCTGACCGACTTGCGCAGCGTGATCATCTTCGCCGCGACGATGGCGCCGACGGCGACACCGACGGCGACCACGCCCTGCAGCATCGACGATTTGGAGAGGTCGAGGTGCAGCGAGGCTTCCGCCCACTTGATCACGATGAATTGCAGGGTGGCGCCGGCCCCCCAGAACAGGGTGGTGACTGCGAGCGAGACCTGGCCGAGCTTGTCGCGCCAGAGCAGCATCAGGCAGTGGTTGAATTCGTGGATGAGGTACCAGGGGTTCTTCTTCAGCGGCTTGTGGTCGACCCCGGTATCCGGCACGTAGAGGTTGAAGATGGCGGCGACGATGTACAGGATGCCGACGATGCCGATCACCATTTCGCCGACCGTGTCGATGCCGGTGTCGATGGCCGGGAAGTCGAAGGCGAGCAGGGACTGGGCGATCTCCGGCTTGATCAGCGTACCGCCGAGGACGACGCCGAGGATGATGGCGCCGACCGTGAGCCCCTCGATCCAGCCGTTGGCGACGACCAGCAGGCGCGGCGGCAGGTATTCGGTGAGGATGCCGTACTTGGCGGGGGAGTAGGCCGCGGCCCCGAGTCCGACGACGGCGTAGGCGACGAGCGGGTGCACCATGAAGAACATCATCGCGCAGCCGACGATCTTGATGCTGTTGCTGATGAACATCACCCGCCACTTGGGCATCGAGTCGGCGAAGGCACCGACGAAGGCGGCGAGCAGGACGTAGGAAACGGTGAAGAAGGTCTTCAGCAGCGGCTCGTATTCCGAAGGCGCCTGCATTTCGCGCAGGGCGGCGATGGCGGCGATGAGGAGGGCATTGTCGGCGAGCGCGGAGAAAAACTGCGCTGCCATGATGATATAGAAGCCGAAAGGCATTATTGGTATCTGGCTATCCCTTGGTGTGGCCGGTTTTATACCACGAAAGGCGTAAGTTCTGGTTACTGGCGCCGAAACCGGGGGCGTCCGGTACGCGGGATTGGTGAAGCACGATGAATTGTGTTCCAATAGACGCATTGAATGCACGGAGTGCTCTGCCTTATGGCTGATCGACGCTTGCAGGTGTTCCACGCCGTTGCCCGCCACCTGAGTTTCACCCGCGCCGCCGAGGCCCTGTTCATGACGCAGCCGGCGGTGACCTTCCAGATCAAGCAGCTCGAGGAGCAGTTCAACACGCGCCTTTTCGAGCGCGGCCATGGCCGCATCGCGCTGACCCCGGCGGGTGAAATGGTGCTCGAGTACGCCGAGCGCATCCTGGCGCTTTCGGCCGAGCTGGAAACCCGGATCGGCGAGATGACCGGCCAGATGCGCGGGCCGCTGATGGTCGGTGCCAGCACGACCATTGCCGAGTTCATGCTGCCGCGCATCCTCGGCGAATTCAATTCGCTCTACCCGCAGGTGCGGACGCGTCTGACCGTCGCCAATTCGGAATCCGTCGAGAACCGCATCGTCGAACACAGCCTGGATGTCGGGCTGATCGAGGTCGAAACGCGCAATCCGAACCTGCAGTCGGAAGTCTGCTGCGACGACGAGCTGGTCGTCATCTGTACGCCCGACTACCCGTTGCACGGCCAGCGCTCGGTGAGCGCGAGGACGCTGCTCGATTACGAATACGTCTCGCGCGAGCCGGGCTCCGGTACGCGCGAAGTCAGCGACGCCTGGTTCCGCGACGCCAAGGTGGCGCCGGAGAAGCTGAAGACGCTGATGGAACTCGGCAGCCTGGAAGCCCTGAAGGGTGTCGTCGTCACCGGCATCGGCTTTGCCATCGTTTCACGCGCCAGCGTCGGGCGTGAACTGGCGCTCGGCAGCCTGGTCGCCATTCCGCTCGATCCACCGCTGACGCGCCGCCTGTCGGTCGTGTTCCCGAAGGAACGCTTCCGCTCGCGCGTCGTCAGTACCTTCATCGAATTCTCCAAACGCCGTCTCCGGGAGCTTTCCGCCTGATGCCTCGCCCGATCCGTGCGCGCATTGACCGCGCTGCGCTACTGCACAATTACTTGCTGGCCAAGGCGAAGACGCCGGGCTCGCGCGCCTGGGCCGTGGTCAAGGCCAACGCCTATGGGCACGGCCTGATGAACGCGGCCGATGCACTGGCCGAGACCGCCGACGGCTTTGCGCTGCTCGACCTGGCCGAGGCCGTCGCCCTGCGCGAGGCCGGCATCCGCCAGCCAATCCTGCTGCTGGAGGGGTATTTCGCCGCCGATGATCTGGAACTCGTCGCCGAGCACCGCCTCAGCCTCGTCGTGCATCGCCTCGACCAGTTGCAGTTGCTGCGCCAGGTGGGCCTGCCATTGCAGGTGCCGGTCTATGTGAAGTTCAACACCGGCATGAACCGCCTCGGTTTCCGCCCCGATGCGCTCGGTGCGCTGCGCGAGGAGCTGGCGAAGAACCGCGCCGTCAGCGAAGTGACGCTGATGACCCACTTTGCCGATGCCGACGGCGCCCGTGGCATCGACTGGCAGCTGCAGCAGTTCCGCGCCATGGCCGGTGAGTGGCGTGGCCCGGTGTCGCTGGCCAACTCCGCGGCCATCCTCCGACATCCGCAGTCCGCACGAGACTGGATACGGCCCGGCATCATGCTCTACGGCGGCAGCCCGTTCGCCGACGAGAGCGCGGAGTCCCTGGGACTACGCCCGGTGATGACGCTCTCGAGCGAGATCATCGGCGTCCAGCAGATCGGCGCGGGCGAGAGCGTTGGCTACGGCTGTACCTTCGTTGCCGAACGCGAGACACGCGTCGGGGTCGTCGCCTGCGGTTATGCCGATGGCTACCCACGCCACGCGCCAACGGGGACACCGGTCCTGGTCGACGGGCGCAGGACGCGGACGCTCGGCCGGGTGTCGATGGACATGCTGGCCGTGGACCTGACGGACCTGCGCGAGGCCGCGGTCGGCTCACCGGTGACGCTGTGGGGGGAAGGCTTGCCTGCTGACGAAGTGGCGGCTGCCGCCGGGACGATCAGTTATGAGCTGTTCTGCGCGCTGGCCCGCCGGGTGCCGGTCGAAGTTGTCTGAAATATCAATGAATTAAAACAATGAGTAAGGCAAAAACGATCTACACCTGCACCGAATGCGGTGCGACGGCGCCGAAATGGCAGGGGCAGTGCCCGGGCTGCAACGTCTGGAACACGCTGGTCGAAACCGTCGAGGAGAAGGCTTCGCCGGCCGCGCGCTTCCAGTCGCTGGCGCCGGCGGCGAAATTGCAGGTGCTGTCGGAAATCGAGGCACGCGAGGCCGACCGTATCCCGACCGGCATCGGCGAATTCGACCGCGCGCTCGGCGGTGGCCTGGTGGGCG
>DAORCC010000229.1:0-3458 GCA_035345235.1 Azospira sp. | reverse complement strand
GGTCGATCGGCGCCTGAACCGCCACCAGATCGAACCAGCTGATGATTTCGGCGATCAGGGCGAGATCCGGGTCGCGGCGGTGCTGGGCGCCGAGGTTGGCGATATTCCAGGTGGCAGCGAGCAGCTTTCCCGTCTGGCGTCTCGGAATCCCGCGGGCGCGCTTGTGGGCGCGCAGATGAGCTGTCTCGACGGCAAGGTCGTAGTCGAAGGAGAACTTCGGTTTCGGGAACACCGGCATGCTCGATAATCCTCGGTTTTCAAGGTACGCGCTTCAAGGCTCTGGAGGAATCGCGGTCAGTCTACCTTGATACCTTGAAGCGCCATGAGCTTGTGGGTTTGGCCGGAGATCGGCCTTATGTGGAGCTCCACATAAGGCCGATTATGTAGATGCCTCGATTATGTGGAGTTGCGACCGGCGTCGTGCGCCAACCGCCCATCTGGAGCGGAAGGCGCCGATTTCGAGTTCCACATAATCAGAGCGTCCGCAGGAAGGCGATCAGCGAGTCGGGTGCCCGATAGCGGCGAAGCTTGGCCTCGGGCTCGTGAAGCCGGGCCAGCGCCCGTTCCTTCATAGCCAGATCGGCCTCGACGTACTGGTGGGTCGTTGCCGGACTCTCATGGCCAAGCCAAAGCGCAATGACGCTGATGTCGACGCCGGCCTGCAGCAGATGCATCGCCGTCGTGTGGCGAATCACATGCGGCGTAATCTGGCGTGTCGCCAAGTCGGGGCAGGATTCTGCGGCAACCTGGACGGCGCGATCCAGTCGCTGCATCACGTTCCATCGCGACATCGATTGGCCGTCCCGATTGGGCAACAATGGCGAGTCTGAATCAAACTGCGGATTTCGCCGGAGCCAGGCTCGGATTACCCTGACAGTCGAACGCCATAGCGGCACGCTGCGCTGCTTGCGTCCCTTGCCGTGCAGGTGAATGCAGGCGGCCCCTTCGTCGAGCACCACCTCGCCGACCTTGACGCCGGCAATCTCGGAAACCCGCGCACCGGTGTTGTAGAGCAACAGCAGCAGCACATGATCCCGTCGGCTGAACCATGTGCCATCCGGCGTGCCGATTACCGCCAGCATTTCCTCCCGGGACAGATAGCCAAGCATCGGGCGCTCGAAGCGCTTTGCCGGAACGCCGAGCGCGTGCTCGATCACCTGCAGCGATGACACGTCGCGGTGTGCGGCGAACTTCAGGAACGAGCGCAACGCCGCGAGACGAGCATTGCGGCTGCGCACGCTGTTGTGCCGCTCGCGTTCCAGATGGTCGAGGAAGGCCATGATCAGTTCCGGCGTGATGTCGGCCAGCGTGATCAGCGCCGGCGAGCGGCCAAGGCGCGCCTCGGCAAAGCTCAGGAAGAGCATGAAGGCATCCCGGTAAGCGGCGATCGTTTGCGGGCTGAGTGCGCGTTGTTGCGTCAGGTGCTCGACGAAGAATGCTTGCACGAGCGCGGGAAACGATGGCGGCGGTTTGGGTTGCCTACGCATCATCATCTCCCGCGAGATCGGCGAATTGCTCGAACCGGCCGGCAGCGATTGCCATCAACTCGGGAACGGCGGTGAGGTACCAGTACGTGTAGAAGATCTCGGCATGACCCATGTAGGTCGACAGCGCCAGCATCTTCTGGTCGACCTCGGCACCGTCGGCGTACCAGCGCATCAGCCGCCGCACGGCGAAAGTGTGGCGCAGGTCGTGCAGGCGCGGTGCCTCGTGTCCGCCGCGATTGACCCAACCGAGGCCGTCGCGCAGACCGGTGAAGACGCGGTGCGCCTGTCGCTCGCCGAGCGGCAGCCCCAGTCGGCGGCCGCGATTGCCGATCAGGAAAGGCATGCCGACTGTCGCCGGAAGATGCTGCTGGCGTTGTTTCCGGTAACGCGCCAGTGCCTTGACCGTGCTGGGATGGATCGGCAGTTGCCGGGACTTGGCGAACTTGGTCTGCCGTATCGTCAGCATTCCGCGCTTGAGATCGACATCCGCATCGCGCAGGTGAATGGCCTCGGAGACACGCAACCCGGTCGAGGCCATCAGGCCGAACAGGGTTTCGTAGGTGAATGGTCGAAGGCTGCCGGAGGGGCTGAGTGTCCGCGCCGCCGCGAGCAAGTCGGCAATCTCGTCTTCACGGTAGATGTGGGGAGCTACTCGTCCAGGTTCCGGACCGAAGAGCGACGCCTCGGGAACCTCGGTGTCCGGTTCGAACTGCCGCAGGTAGCAGATGAAGTGCCGCAGCCGTCCCCAACTGCGCGCCCAGGTGCCCGCATCGCCATGGCCATGCTTGCTGGCACGTACCCATTCGACCATGAGTTCCGCCGTCAGCGGACCCCGATGGCGCTTGGCCTCCACGAAGCGGGCAAAGCCGGAGAGGAAGGCGTCACGCGAGCGCAGGTGGAAACCCTGGCGGCGGCGCTCGGCCAGATAGTCGTCGACTCTGGCCTGCAGGCTTGGGCGCCGGCTCATGATTCGCTCCCCGGCCAAGGCAACGCGACCTCGGCGAGGCTTGGCGTGTCGAGCTTGGCGTAGATCCGGGTGGTTTCCAGCGAACGGTGACGCAGGACATCGGCAACTTCCTTGAGCGAGCTACCGTTCTCGACCAGGCGACAGGCCAGCGTGTGACGTAGCAGATGCGAACCTGAATCGGGCAGGCCAACTCGTCGGCAGGCACGGCGGATCACGTTCTGAACCGCATGGGTTGTGACCGGGATGTCACGCGATTCGCGGCGGCAGAAGAAGAGCGCCCGGCTTGGGTTTGCCGGGCGCTCATGCTGCAGGTAGTCCGCCAGCGCTTGTCCGGTGGCCATCGGCAGCGGCAGGATGTCCTGCCGTCGCGACTTCGTGCCCTTCATCGTGACCGTGCCTTCGCGCCAGTCGATGTCGTCGATCGACAGGTTCGCAATCTCTCCGGCGCGCAGCCCCATGTCCAGTGCGCAGCGGACGATGGCATAACCTCGCCGGGGCTTGCGCCCGTAGGGGAATGCGCCGAGCAGCCGCTGAACTTCATCCGGCTTGAGGGCGCGCGGCAGCGAAGCAAGCTTCCACTGCACCGGAGAGGAAATGACCGCGTTCAGCCCGGCAACCGAGTCGCCGCAGACAGTCCGGTAGCGGAGGTAACTTCGCAAGGCCGTTGCCACTTGGGCGGCGGCGGAATGCGAGGGGCTGTCCCCCAGTTGCCGAGCGATGAAGCGGCGAACATCGGCTGCACGTAGCTTGGCCAGGGTGACGACGCCACCGGCGAACTTCTTTCGCAACAACTCCGCGAGGATGCGGCGATGGTTTCGACGCGTGCCCGCCGAAAGGCCGCGGACGTCACGCAGGTGGTCGTCGTATCGGCGCAGTTCGTCGGCTACGGGGTCGGAGGGAACTGCAGGTGAGCGCGCAAGTTGCGCGCTCCGGGGCCGTGCGTTTGGGTTCATGAGCGTCTCCTGGAGTGGAAACTCCACTTCAGGAGAGCGCTGAAATTATGT
>DAORCC010000228.1:0-3462 GCA_035345235.1 Azospira sp. | reverse complement strand
CCGGTCGTCACCGACATGAAGCAGGCGGCCAACGCGCTGCACTGGTGCGTCGGCGAGATGGAGAAGCGCTACAAGCTGATGAGCGCGATGGGCGTGCGCAACCTCTCCGGCTTCAACAGCAAGATCAAGGAGGCCGAGAAGCGCGGCGAGAAAACCCCGAACCCGCTGTCGCTGACACCGGAAGCGCCGGAACCGCTGAACACGCTGCCCTACATCGTGGTCGTCATCGACGAATTGGCCGACCTGATGATGGTCGTCGGCAAGAAGGTCGAGGAGCTGATTGCCCGTCTGGCGCAGAAGGCGCGCGCTTCGGGCATCCATTTGATCCTCGCCACGCAGCGCCCGTCGGTCGATGTCATCACCGGCCTGATCAAGGCCAATATCCCGACGCGGATTTCGTTCCAGGTCTCGTCGAAGATCGACTCGCGCACCATCCTCGACCAGATGGGCGCTGAGGCGCTGCTCGGCCAAGGCGACATGCTGTGGCTGGCGCCGGGTACCGGTTACCCGGTCCGGGTGCATGGTGCCTTCGTCGCCGACGACGAGGTGCACCATGTCGTCGATTACCTGAAGAAGGTCGGCGCACCCGAGTACGTCGAGGGCGTGTTGAGCGGTGCCGGCAGCGATGACGATGAAGGTGGCGGCGAGGGGAGCGAAGGCAACGACGCCGAAAGCGATCCGCTCTACGACCAGGCTGTCGACATCGTGCTGAAGAACCGCCGTGCCTCGATTTCGCTGGTGCAGCGTCATCTGCGCATCGGCTACAACCGCTCGGCGCGGCTGATCGAGGCCATGGAAAAGGCCGGCCTCGTCTCGGCGATGGACGGTCGCGGCGGCCGCGAAGTGCTGGCGCGCAAGCCGGAAGAGTGATGCGCGGAAGAATGATGCGTCCGCTGATCCTCGGCGTGTTGCTGACCTTGTCGGCGACGGCGGCGCGTGCCGATGCCGTCGATCGCCTGCGCCATTTCCTTGAGACGACCAAGCTGCTGCGTGCCGATTTCTCACAGACGGTGCTGCCAAAAAACGGCCGCAAGCCGCAATTCTCCTCGGGCAGCATGGCGATCGCCCGCCCGCACAAGTTCCGCTGGCAGATCGAGAAGCCGTACCCGCAACTCATCGTCGGCGACGGCGAGAAGGTCTGGCTGCACGACCCGGAGCTGAACCAGGTGACCGTGAAAAAGCAGGGCGCGGCGCTGGCCGGGTCGCCCGCGGCGCTGCTCGCCGGCGAAGGCATCGCGGTGCTGGAGAAATCCTTCGTGCTGAAGGATGCCGGTGTCCGGGACGGCCTCGAATGGCTGGATGCGACGCCGAAGAATACCGACAGCGGTTTCGAGAAGGTGCGCATCGGCTTTGCCGGAGCCGAGCTGCGCGCGATGGAACTCACCGACAGCTTCGGCCAGCAGACATCGCTGCTCTTCTCGAAGGTCGAGAAGAATCCGGCGCTCGCCGCCGCGACCTTCCGTTTCGTGCCGCCCAAGGGGGCGGACGTGCTCGGTGACTGACCTCTTTTCCACGGCGACTGACGACGCACCGGCGAGCGCGTTCGCACCGCTCGCCGAACAGTTGCGGCCGCGGACGCTGGACGACGTCGTCGGGCAGTCGCATCTGCTCGGGCCGGGCAAGCCGCTGCGCCTGGCCTTCGAGGCCGGCCAGCCGCATTCGATGATCCTCTGGGGGCCGCCGGGCGTCGGCAAGACGACGCTGGCGCGACTGATGGCGGACGCCTTCGACGCCGACTTCATCGCACTTTCGGCAGTGCTCTCCGGCGTCAAGGAAATCCGCGAGGCGATCGCCCGCGCCGAGATCACGCGCGGGATGGGGCGGCGGACGATCCTCTTCGTCGACGAGGTGCATCGCTTCAACAAGTCGCAGCAGGACGCCTTCCTGCCCTTCGTCGAATCCGGGCTCGTGACCTTCGTCGGCGCGACGACCGAGAACCCGTCGTTCGAGGTCAATTCCGCGCTGCTCTCGCGCGCTTCGGTCTATACGCTGCAGTCCCTTTCCGAAGACGAGATGGGCCAGCTTTTCGATCGCGCCGTGACCGGCGCGCTGGGCGGACTGACCTTCGACGAGGCAGCCCGCGGGCGCCTGTGTGGCGTCGCCGACGGCGATGCGCGGAAACTCCTCAACCTGCTCGAACAGATCCGCACCGCGGCGCAGGCCGCCGGTCGCGATGCGATCGACGGCGACTTCGTCAATGCCACGCTGGCGCAGCAGCTGCGCCGCTTCGACAAGGGCGGCGATGCCTTCTACGACCAGATCTCCGCGCTGCACAAGTCGGTGCGCGGTTCCGATCCGGATGCCGCGCTCTACTGGTACTGCCGCATGCTCGACGGCGGTGCCGACCCGCGCTACCTGGCGCGGCGCATCGTGCGCATGGCCTGGGAAGACATCGGTCTCGCCGATCCGCGCGGTGCCGAGATCGCGCTCAGTGCAGCCGAAACCTACGAACGCCTTGGTTCGCCGGAGGGCGAGCTGGCGCTGGCCAATGCCGTCGTCTACCTGGCCGTCGCCGCCAAATCGAATGCCGCCTACAACGCCTACAACGCGGTGCGTGCCTTCATCGCCGAGGATGGCTCGCGACCGGTGCCGCTGCACCTGCGCAATGCGCCGACGAAGCTGATGAAGGAAATGGGCTTTGGCAAGGAATACCGCTACGCGCATGACGAGGCTGAGGGCTACGCGGCGGGTGAAACCTACTTCCCTGACGGCATGACGCCGCAGCGCTGGTACAAGCCGGTCGAGCGCGGGCTCGAGACGAAGATCGGCGAGAAGCTGGCCCACCTGCGCCAGCTCGACGCCGAGGCGCGGCGTCGGGACAAGGGCAAATGACCGAGCCGCTGTCCGTGGTCCAGGCCGTGGCGCTGTCTGCCGGGCTGGCCTGGGCGAGCGGATTGCGGCTCTATCTGGTGCTTTTTCTGGCGGGGCTGCTGTCGCATCTCGGCTATCTGCAACTTCCTGACACTCTTGAACTGCTCAGGCATCCGCTGGTGATGGGCGCGAGCGGCCTGCTGCTGGTGGCTGAAACGGTCGCCGACAAGGTGCCGGGCTTCGACTCGTTCTGGGATTCGCTGCAGACCTTCGTGCGCATTCCGGCCGGCGCGCTGCTCGCGGCGTTTTCGCTTGGCGTTACCGACCCGGCGCTGGTGACGGTGGCAGGACTGATCGGTGGCACGATCACGGCGGGGACCGCACTGTCCAAAGCCGGTGGGAGGCTGGCGATCAACACCTCGCCGGAACCGTTCAGCAACTGGACGGCTTCGGTCAGCGAAGAGGCGGCCGTGCTCGGCGGCTTCTGGCTGATGCTGGCGCATCCCTGGGTCTTCCTCGGCCTGCTGGCGCTCTTCCTCCTGCTGCTCGTCTGGCTGTTGCCGAAGTTGTGGCGCTTCGTACGCGGTGCCATCGGCCGCATCGCCGCCTTCTTCCGCGCCGGCGGTTCGGACGCGAATCCGCCTCGCGTAT
>DAORCC010000227.1:0-3492 GCA_035345235.1 Azospira sp. | reverse complement strand
CGGCACGCTCGGTCAAGCTCGACCTGCCGCCCTTCACGCTGATCGGCGCCACCACGCGCGCCGGCATGCTGACCAACCCGCTGCGCGACCGCTTCGGCATCGTCGCACGGCTGGAGTTCTACTCTGCCGAGGAGCTGACCCACATCGTCAAGCGTTCGGCGCAATTGCTGAATGTCAGCACCGAGCCCGAAGGTGCGCTCGAAATCGCCCGCCGCTCGCGTGGTACGCCGCGCATCGCCAACCGCCTGTTGCGGCGCGTCCGCGATTACGCGGAGGTCAAGGGTTCCGGCAATGTCAGTTCGGCGATTGCCGATGCGGCCCTGTCGATGCTCGACGTCGACGGTGCCGGCCTCGACCTGATGGACCGCAAGCTGCTCGCCGCGGTGATCGACAAGTTCGGCGGCGGCCCGGTCGGCGTCGACAATCTTGCCGCGGCGATCGGAGAGGCACGCGACACGATCGAGGACGTGCTCGAACCCTACCTGATCCAGCAGGGTTACCTGCAGCGCACGCCACGCGGCCGCGTGGCGACGCCGGCCATCTACCGCCACCTCGGGCTCGGCCTGCCGTCGGGGCAAAGCGAGTTGTGGAAGGGTAACGACACGTGATCGACACCGCCGGCATCGGGCGGCGCCGCAGCCTGTACATCCTGCTGACGCTGGTGATGGCTGGCGGCTTTCTGACCATCAGCCTGCTCAACTATCACACCTCGAAAAAGGCGATCCACGACTCGATCGTGACCAGCCAGCTGCCGCTGACCTCCGACAACATCTACTCGGAAATCCAGAAGGACCTGATTCGCCCGATCCTGATTTCGTCGCTGATGGCAGGCGACACCTTCGTGCGCGACTGGGTTCTCGGCGGCGAACGGGATGGCACTGCAATGCAGCGCTACCTGAAAGAGATCATGGAACGGCACGGGGCATTCACCAGCTTCTTTGTCTCCGACGCGACACGCAATTACTACCATTCCGACGGCTTGCTCAAGCAGGTACGCGAGGGCGAAGAACGCGACCGCTGGTTCTTTCGGGTCCGCGAGATGAAGGAACCGTACGAGATCAATCTTGATCCCGACATCGCGAACAAGGACGCACTCACCATCTTCATCAACTTCCGCGTCTATGACTTCGACGGCCGCTTCATCGCCGCCACCGGGATCGGCCTGACGGCAGATTCGGTACGAAAAAAAATCGTCGAATACCAGCAGCGCTATCAGCGACACATCTACTTCGCCGATGCGGACGGCCGCATCATTCTGGGCAGCAATGCTGCGGACATCGGCAAGCCACTGGCATCGCTTGCCGGCATGGAAACGCTGGCGGAGCGCATTCTCGCCGCACGCGACGGACAGCACGAGTACACCCGGAACGGGCAAGCCATGCTGCTCAACGCCCGCCTCATTCCCGAACTCAAGTGGCATCTGATCGTCGAGCAGAGCGAGGATGACGCGCTGACCGAGATCCGCCGTTCGCTCTACCTCAACCTGCTCATCGTCGTGCTGATCGCCGCGGCCTCGATCTGGGCGACCGGTGTCACGATCGGCCGCTACCAGCGCCGGCTGGAAGAAATGGCGGTCACCGACAAGCTGACCGGTATCGCCAACCGGCAGGCCTTCGCCCCGCTGATGGAGCAGTTGCTGAGCGAACTGCGCCGGACGCCACAGGCACTCAGCCTGCTGCTGATCGACGTCGATCACTTCAAGCAGGTCAACGACACGCACGGCCACCAGGCCGGTGACGACATGCTGCGCGCGCTGGTCCAGCGCATCGCCGGCAGCCTGCGCGAATCCGATCTCATTTTCCGCTGGGGCGGCGAGGAATTTCTTGTCGTACTGCGTGATTGTGAAGGTGAGAATGCACTCCACCTTGCCGACAAGCTTCGCGCAGCGGTTGCAGCGAGCCCACTGGCCGTTAGCGGCGCAAGCCTGCACGCGACGATCAGTGTCGGCGTCGCCGAACGCACAGAAGACGAAGACATCGATCACCTGATCGGCCGTGCCGATCAGGCGCTCTACCTGGCCAAGCGCGACGGCCGCAATTGCAGCCGGGCCGTGTGAGCAGGTCACGCTCACGGCACCGGCAAACCGCTGCAAATGTTGCATTTCGCAACAATTCGATGAACAATAGCGCCCCATGCCACGCTTCCACTCCCTGCACGCGAAGATCCTCTTCGGCTACTGCCTGCTCGGCCTGCTCTTCGTCGCGCTGATCGTCAGTGCCCTGCTGCAGTTCCGCAAGCTGGAAACGAAGGTCAACGAGCAGCAGAGCGTCGCCGATTTCCACGACGAGATCCGCTATTCGCGGCGCATGGAGAAGAACTACCTGCTCTATCGCAAGAATGGCGATCTCGCCGAATCGATCGAGCGCGCCAACAATGCCCTCGGATTGATCAAGCAACTGCCGCCGCGACTTTCCGACAGCGAGGTTCAGGTAGACGCGACCGAACTGCTCGAGCGTTATCGCGCCTTGCTGATCGAGATGGCGAACGCCGACCGCTTCGGCAAGGTTTCATCGGAGGTGACCGATGAATTGCTGATCACCGGCTCGCGCCTGCTGTCGATCGGCGAGAAGCTCGACAGTGAGGCCCGCGACCTGCTTGAAGATGCGGTCGCCAAGCACCACCGCAACCTGCAATACACGATTCTCGCCGCGATCCTGCTGGCCATCGCTGCCGGCGTGCTGGTCACGCGCAGCGTCGTGAAGCCGCTGCGCACGATCGAGACCAGTCTGGGCCGTGTCGCCACCGGCGAAACCGGTCGCCTCGACCAGACCGCCGACGACCTCGAGGTCGGCTCGCTGACACAGGCGATCAACCGGACGCTGTCCGAACTCGACGAACGGCAGAAGGTGATCACCCGCTCCTCGCGCCTGGTCGCCCTCGGCACCATGCTGTCGGGCGTCGCCCACGAGCTGAACAACCCGCTGTCGAACATTTCAACCTCGTGCCAGATCCTGCTCGAGGAGCACGACGACCTGCCGCCCGAAATGTGCCACGACCTGCTCGCCCAGATCGACGGCGAGGTGCTGCGCGCCCAGCGCATCGTCAGCACCCTGCTCGACTTCGCACGGGAGAAACAGTACGACCGCCACCCGACCCCGGCCCGCCAGCTCGTTGAAGAAGTACTGCAGCTGACGCGCAGCCTGACGCCCCCCGATGCGACGATCACGACCGATGTCGGCGAAGACCTCCTGATCGACGTCGACCGCCAGCGCTTCCAGCAGGTGCTGATCAACCTGCTGCAGAACGCGGCAGACGTCGTCGGCCCGGGGGGCCGCATCCACATCGATGCGCGGCGGGAGAACAACGGCACCCGCATCTCGGTCGCCGACAACGGGCCCGGGATCGCGCCGGAGGACCTGCCGCGCATCTTCGATCCGTTCTTCTCGACCAAAGCCGTCGGCAAGGGCACCGGCCTCGGCCTCTTCATCGTGCACGAAATCATCGGCCAGCACGGCGGCACGATCAGCGTCGATTCACAGCCCGGGCAAGGCA
>DAORCC010000226.1:0-3518 GCA_035345235.1 Azospira sp. | reverse complement strand
GCGCGCAACTGCAGCAGGCGCGAGATGAGCGGGGCGTTGTCATGCGCGGCGTCACCGAACTCGGAAGCGCGGGTGGCGTAGGCGCGGTACATGCGCGCGCGCAGCTCGCGGCTATCGGCATATTGCATCACCGGGCCATAGGAAGGCGCGTGCAGCGTAAAGCGCCACCCCTGGATGCCAGCCTTCTCCGCGCTGGCGCGGGCAACTTCGATGACATCGGCCGGCAGGCCGGCGAGATCCCTCGCGTCGGTGACGACTTCGGCGTGGGCGTTGGTGGCGTCGAGCAGGTTCTCGGAAAACTTGGCGGCGAGCGCAGCGGCTTCTTCCTGCAGTTCCTGGAAGCGGGGCTTCTGGTCGTCCGGCAGCTCGGCGCCGGAGAGGCGGAAGTCGCGGATCTCGTTGTCGATGATGCGCCGCTGTGCCGCCGACAGCGTTGCATATTCCGGGCTGGCGGCGAGTACCTTGTACTTCGAGAAAAGCGCAAGGTTCTGGCCGAGCTCCGAATAAAAGCGGGTCACTTCCGGCAGCAGATCGTTGTAGGCCTCGCGCCAGGGTGGTACGTCCTTGACCGAATGCAGGTGGCCGACGACGCCCCAGGCGCGGGAGAGGCGCTCAGTGCCGTCGGCGAGCGGGCGGGCAAAGTCGTTCCAGGTGGCGGGTACCGTATCGCTGATGAGGCGCTCGACCCGTGTGCGGGCGTCGTCAAGCAGCACGGTGATCGCCGGGCGCACATGCTCGGGAGTGATCGCGTCGAAGCGGGGGAGGTCGGGGAAATCGAGGAGGGGGTTGTCGTTCATGGCGCCTGTCGCAAATGAAACGGGCGGCTGTGCCGCCCGCTGAAAGTAATTGGTCGCTCACTATTCTACAAGGTCGCGATAGGCGTGCCACGACGCGTGACCGAGAATCGGCATGAATATGACGAAGCCGAAGAGCAAGGTGACGAAACCGGCCAGAGTCAGGGTTGCAATCACGAGCGCCCAGAGCAGCATTGGTAACGGATTCGCTTCGAGTACGCGGAAACTGGTCAGGGTGGCTGAAATGAAATCGCTGTTCCGGTCGATCAGCAGCGGTACGGATACGATGCTGAGCGCGAATACCACGAGCGCCAGAACCCCGCCCGCGACGAGCCACGCAAGCGCAAGCTCGCCGCGACCGTCAGACCCGAACACCGCCGCGACGAACTGCATTGCATTCAGCCCGGCCGGCGTTGGCAACATGAGGGAGAACATGATCGCCGAGAAGCGCTCCCAGGCGACCCAGAGCAGTGTGATCAAGAGGCCGAACAGCGCCAGCCCTTCGCCGCCGCGCACGAAGACGGCCAGCGAGTCGACGAAGCGCGATGGTTCGCCCCGTTCCGTGCGTCGGGAGAGTTCGTAAAGACCGGCCGCCAGGATCGGTGATACGAGCACGAAGCCCGAGACCGCCACGATAAAGAACTGCGGGGTTTTCCATGCGACGGCAAGGATGGCATCGCCACCGAGGCTGAAGAGAAGGCCGTAGGCAATGCTGGCGATGGGCGTTTTGTACATGTCCCGCCAGCCGGCGGCCAGCCAGCGGAAGGGATGGGCGAGGCTGACGCTGCGGATGCCTGCAGCGCAAGCAGCCTGACCGGATGCAATCTGATGATTCATGCCGAGTCTCCCTGGAAGAACGCAGGATAGCGCCGCTGGATGGCGGCTTCCGGGGATGGACAGCGGCGGTGTGGCGAAAGTTCAGGCCAGTTTGTGCCCGGTCAGTCGCTCGTAGGCCTCGCGGTACTTGGCGGCGGTCTTGTCGACGATGTCGGCCGGCAGGTTGGGTCCGGGCGCGGTCTTGTTCCAGTCCAGGGTCTCCAGGTAGTCGCGCACGAACTGCTTGTCGAAGGACGGCGGGTTCTTGCCTTCGACGTACTGGTCGGCCGGCCAGAAGCGCGAGGAGTCCGGGGTCAGGGCTTCGTCGATCAGGTGCAGCGTGCCGGCCTTGTCAATGCCGAACTCGAACTTGGTGTCGGCGATGATGATGCCGCGCGTTGCAGCGTAGCGCGAGGCTTCCTCGTACAGCTGCAGCGCGACGCTGCGGGCCTGGGCGGCCAGCTCGGCGCCGTTCTTGCCGGTGCCGTAGAGCGCTTCGGCCAGCACCTTGGCGCAGTGCGCCTGCGATTGCTCGAAGCTGATGTTCTCGTCGTGCTCGCCGATGTCGGCCTTGGTCGCCGGCGTGAAGATCGGTTGCGGCAGCTTCTGCGCCATCTTCAGGCCGGGTGGCAGCTGAATGCCGCAGACGGTGCCGGTGGCCTGGTAGTCCTTCCAGCCGGAGCCGATCAGGTAGCCGCGCACCACGGCCTCGATCGGCAGCGGGCGCAGGCGCTTCACGACGACCGCGCGGCCGCGCACCTGGTCACGCTCTTCCGGCGCGACCACCGATTCCGGATCGACGCCGGTGAGCTGGCCCGGGACGATGTGTGCAAGCTTGTCGAACCAGAAGTTGGCGACCTGCGTCAGGACCTTGCCCTTGTCCGGGATCGGGTTCGGCAGGATGACGTCGAAGGCCGACAGTCGGTCCGAGGTGACGATGAGCAGTTGCTCGTCGCTGACGGCATAGATGTCGCGCACCTTGCCGCGCGAAAGCAGCGGCAGGCTCTTGATGGCGGAGTCGAAAAGCGGAGCGGTCACGATGGTGTCCTGAAGCGGGAATTTGAAAGATGCGAAAGATGCAATTATAGGCTAATGGCCAGCGCCTTCCTCGGCGGCGAGCACCTTGCGCATGCGGCGGATACCCAGCGCGACGATACCGGCAATGGCCGGAATCGAGACGGCGGCAGCGATTTCTGGCGAAAGCGACGCTACGAAGGACTTCTGCAGGCCCTTGGCGAGGTACTGCACCAGTTGCGAGCCGTAATAGGTGATGGCGACGACCGACAGGCCCTCGACCGTTTCCTGCAGGCGCAACTGAAGTTTCGCGCGGCGGTTCATCTGCGCCAGCAGTTCCTGGTTCTGGCGTTCCAGCTCGATATCGACACGTGTGCGCAGGAGCGCACTGCGCCGGGCAATGCGCGTCGACAGGTCGGTCTGTCGCGCGGCGACGGATTGGCAGGTCGCCATCGCCGGCGCAAGCCGGCGCTCCATGAATTCGCGGATCGGCGGGAAGCCGGCAAGGCGCTGTTCCCGCAGGTCCTCGACACGCTGCTGCACGAGGCGATAGTAGGCGGCGGCAGCACCGAAGCGGTACGCGGTGCGCGTCACCGACTGCTCGACCTCGGCGGCCAGGCGCGTCAGGTGGGCGAGCAGGCGACGTTCGTCCTCTGGCGTGATCGTTGCACTCATCGCTTCCATCAGTTCGACGAGATCCTGTTCGCACTTGCCGAGGAAGCGACTGGTTTCCTTCGCTACCGGGAAGGCGAGCAGGGCCATCATGCAGTAGGTCTCGATTTCGAGGATGCGCTGCACGGTGCGGCCGGCCTGGCGGTGGCGCAGGTGTTCGTCGATGACGGTGAAGCGTGAGAAGCCTTCCTTCAGTTCGAAGTCGGAAATGACCCAGGCGGC
>DAORCC010000225.1:1266-3544 GCA_035345235.1 Azospira sp. | reverse complement strand
GTTATGGATCACTTCGAGAGCGTTCTGGCCATAGCGCGCCATGGCGATCCCCGACACCACTTCGCCTTCGCCGTTGAGTTCGGTGAGGCCGCGCCGTTCGTCGGGAACGAGTTCGACGCGGGCGATGTCGCGGATCAGGACCGGGGTCCCCTTGTCGCTCTTGACGACCAGCATTTCGAGGTCGCTCTTGCCCCGCAAATAGCCCTTGCCGCGGACCATGTACTCGGTTTCGGCCATTTCCACGACCCGGCCACCGACGTCGCGGTTGGAATCGCGGATCACCTGCGCGACCTTCATCAACGGGATACCGTAAGCGCGCAGCTTCACCGGGTCGACCGTGACCTGATAGGTCTGCACGAAGCCGCCGATCGACGCCACTTCGGCGACGCCGTGCGCCTTGCTCAATTGATAGCGCACATACCAGTCCTGGAGGGTACGCAGTTCGGCCAGCGTCTTGTCTTTGGCCAGCAGTACGTACTGGTAAACCCAGCCGACGCCGGTGGCGTCCGGCCCGAGCGACGGCGTGACGCCCTTGGGCATGCGGCTGGAGGCAAAATTGAGGTATTCGAGCACCCGCGACCGTGCCCAGTAGATGTCGGTACCGTCCTCGAAAATGATGTAGACAAAGGACGCGCCGAAGAAGGAAAAGCCGCGCACCACCCTGGATTTCGGCACCGACAGCATGGCGGTGGTCAAGGGGTAGGTCACCTGATCCTCGACCACCTGCGGCGCCTGGCCGGGGTACTCGGTATAGACGATGACCTGCACGTCCGAGAGGTCGGGCAAGGCATCGATCGGCGTGCGCAGGACGGCGTAGATGCCGCCGAGGGTGACGAACAGGGTAGCCAGCAGGACCAGAAAACGGTTCCTGCCCGACCATTCGATGATTTTCGCCAGCATGGCGCCGAATCTCCGTCAATGTCCGTAGGGGTCGGTCAGTGACCGGCGTGCGGGTTGGCACCGGCGGCCGGCATGGCGGCCCCTTGGTTTGCCGCCAGCGGCTTGACCGCAGTGATGACCCATTCGCCGGGCTGACGTTCGACGAAATCGAAGCTCACCTTGGCGCCAGGCGTCAGCGCTTGCAGAAGCGTTTCGTTGGCTGCCTTGAACTTCATGGTCATGGCGGGCCACTTGAGGCTGGCAACCGGGCCGTGACTGACACTGACCGTGCCGGCTTTCTCATCAATGCTGTCCACCGTTCCTTCAGCCTGATGGCCTGATCCCTTGGCAGCAGGCGCCGCCTTGTCGGCCTCGGCTCCGGTCTTGGCTGCCGCGCCGTGGGCGGCGTGGCCAAAGCCGCCGACCGCCGCCCTGAGATTGCTTTCGGCATCGACCAGGAAGTTGGCGGCAACCACCACCTGCTCGCCGTCCTTCACCCCCTCGATGACTTCAAGATAGGTGTCGCTGCGAGCGCCGAGCTTGACCTCGCGCGGCTGGAAGCGGCCTTCGCCCTGCTGGATCAGCACGATCTGGCGCGTGCCGCTGTCGATGACGGCGGACACCGGCACGGTGACCACCGCTGCCTTGCCCGCTACCGCCAATTCCACCTTGGCGAACATCGACGGTTTGAGCAGCAGACCGGGGTTGGCCAGTTCGACTCGAACCGGAACCGTCCGCGTTTGGGCGTTCAGCGTCGGATAGACATAGGTGATCGTGCCTTCGAACTTCTTGTCCGGATAGGCGTTGATCATGACTTTGGCCTTGGTCCCGGACTTCAGCAGTCCGATGTCCTGCTCGAAGACATCGGCGATCACCCACACGGTGGACAGGTCGGCCACCTGGTAGAGCGCGTCACCGGGCATGAAGCGCATGCCCTGCACGGCCTTCTTCTCGGTCACGATGCCGCTGACGGGCGAGCGGAAGGTCAGCGTGCGCCGGGCATTTCCGGAACTCGCCAGATCCCGGACTTGTTCGTCAGAGATGTCCCAGTTCTTCAGACGCGTGAGGCTCGCATCGGCCAACTGCTGCATGCCGCTGCGGGCTTCACTGCCGGCGTTGTTCAGCGACTCGACACCCTGAATGGCGAGCGCGTATTCGCGTTGCGCAGAGACCAGTTCCGGGCTGTAGACTTCGAACAGCGGCTGGCCTTTGCCGACCACCTGACCGGTCACGTTCACCAGCAGTCGCTCGACGTAGCCCTCGAACTTCGGCGCGATCGCATACTGACGGCGTTCGTCCAGCTCGATGCGCCCGACGGCGCGAACGATCCGTTCCAGCGAGCGCAGGCTGGCGGCCTCGGTTCTCACACCGAGCTTCTGAACCTTGTCGGTGCTGATCC
>DAORCC010000225.1:0-1166 GCA_035345235.1 Azospira sp. | reverse complement strand
CCCAAGAGACGTTCAATTTCTGCCAGGCGCGCCTGCCCTTCGGCCTGCGCCTTGATCTGCTCCTGCCTGGCCTGGCGAATTTGCCGCTGGGCATCGAGCAGCGTCGCAAAATCCAGCTTGCCGTTTTCATAGCCAGTGAGGGCGGCCTTGAACGTCAGTTCGGCCTCGGGCAGCAGATCGTCGGTCGCCAGGGCTTCGATACGACGCGCCCCGTCGATACCGGCAAGGTTCTCTGCCAGTTCGGCGAGCACCTGGTTGGTGCTCGCCTCCCGACGCGAGCGGGCGGCGGCCAGCATGGCCTCCGATTCGCGCTCCTGCGAGCGGCGCGAGGATTGCTGCAGGGGGATGTTCATTTCGACCATCACTTCCCACTCCTTGATCGCACTCTGGTACTGGATCGGCCCGGCGCCGATGGTGAAGTCGGGGTAGCGGTTCCGGTAGGCGAGTTCCCGGCTTTTTTCTGCCGCTTTGATTTTGCTTAAGTCAGACGCCAGCAGCGGGTTACGGGCGCGGACACGTTCCTCCAGTGTGGCGTAATCGAGCCGGGCGGGCGCCGGCAGCGGGCGAAGTCTTTCCGGTTCGGCCAGCGGCGCCTCGGCGGGCCGTGCCAGCAAGGCATTCAGGCGCGTGCGCAGGTGATGTTGCTCTGTTTCCTGGGTCACCAGTTCGCTGCGCAGCCGGGTCTGCTCGACCTGGGCACGAATCACGTCCTGCAGAGCCGCGAGACCACCGCTGTAGCGTGCCTGTGCGATCTTTTCGAGGCGCCGCATCAGGTCGAGTATCTCGCGCGTCAGGCGCTCGTTGCGATGGACGTAATACCACTGCGCGTAGCTCGTCTTGATCCTGGCCGCGATGTCCGACCAGGTGCCCAGGGCGCGCCCTTTGGCGCTCTCGCCTTCGAGTTCCGCCACTTCGCGTTTGAGGTCGCGCTTGCCGAACCACGGAATGTCCTGCGACAACAGGTAACGCGTGCTACCGACGCGGCTCGGAGAGAGCGTCGGGTTCTGGTCGCCGAACTTGGTGATGTCCCGCAGTTCCATCCTGAACTTGGGATCGGGCAGGGCGCCCGCCGGCGTCACGCGTTCGGCGGCCGCGGCCGCCTCCGCCTGCATGGCGGCGTATTCCGGATTCCGGTCCCTGGCGAATTCGAGCAGGCTTTCGACCGT
>DAORCC010000224.1:0-3572 GCA_035345235.1 Azospira sp. | reverse complement strand
GTCGGCGAGGACGTCGAGAACATCATCCAGAAGCTCCTGCAGAAGTGCGACTACGAAGTTGAGAAGGCGCAGCAGGGCATTGTTTACATTGACGAAATCGACAAGATCTCGCGCAAGAGCGACAACCCGTCGATCACCCGCGACGTTTCCGGTGAAGGCGTGCAGCAGGCGCTGCTCAAGCTGATCGAAGGCACCGTCGCCAGCGTGCCGCCGCAGGGCGGGCGCAAGCACCCGAACCAGGATTTCGTCCAGGTCGACACGACCAACATCCTCTTCATCTGCGGCGGGGCCTTCGACGGTCTGGAGAAGGTCATCCGCAACCGCTCCGAGAAGGGCGGCATCGGCTTCGGCGCCGAGGTCAAGAGCAAGGACGACAAGAAGGCCGTCGGCGAAGTGTTCCGCATGGTCGAGCCGGAAGATCTGATCAAGTTCGGCCTGATCCCGGAACTGATCGGACGCCTGCCGGTCGTTGCCACGCTCGAGGAACTGTCGATCGAGGCGCTGGTCGAGATCCTGATCGAGCCGAAGAACGCACTGGTCAAACAGTACCAGAAGCTGTTCTCGATGGAAGGCGTCGAGCTGGAAATCCGCCCCGGCGCGCTGCAGGCGGTTGCCAAGAAGGCGGTCGAGCGCAAGACGGGGGCGCGCGGTTTGCGTTCCATCCTCGAATCCGTGCTGCTCGATACGATGTACGAACTTCCCGGCATGGAAAATGTCACAAAGGTGGTTGTCGACGAAAACATGATCAGTGGCGATAACAAGCCGTTGTTGATCTACGCCGACCAGCCCAAGGTCTCCGGTTCCAACTGAGGTGCAGCCCCGCCCTTGGGTGGGGACTGCTTGATTTTCGGTTTCATGTCCCCATCTGGGGCATGACTTTCACTCAAAAGGCACTCGAGATGTCGAATACCCCCCAACTGCCTTCCGAACCCCTGGAACTGCCGCTGCTGCCTCTGCGCGACGTGGTCGTGTTCCCGCATATGGTCATCCCGCTCTTCGTCGGTCGTCCCAAGTCGATCAAGGCGCTGGAGGCTGCAATGGAGGCCGGCAAGAGCATCCTGCTCGTTGCCCAGAAATCCGCGGCCAAGGATGAGCCCTCGGAAGAGGATCTCTACCGCATCGGCTGCATCGCCAACATCCTGCAGATGCTGAAGCTGCCGGACGGCACCGTGAAGGTGCTGGTCGAAGGAACGCAGCGCGCCACCGTAGACGCGATCGTCGCCGGCGAGAACATGTTTACGGCGACGGCCACGCCGCTCGGCAACGACGACGGTGCCAATCACGAAGTCGAGGCGATGCGCCGCGCCGTGATCGCGCAGTTCGACCAGTACGTCAAGCTGAACAAGAAGATCCCGCCCGAGGTACTGACCTCGATCGCCGGCATCGAGGAAGCCGGTCGTCTCTCGGACACCATTGCCGCACACCTGCCGCTCAAGCTGGAGCAGAAGCAGGAAGTGCTGGAGATGATCGACGTCAAGGCGCGCATCGAGCGTCTGCTGTCGCAGCTGGAATCCGAGATCGACATCCTGCAGGTCGAAAAGCGCATCCGCGGCCGCGTCAAGCGCCAGATGGAGAAGAGCCAGCGCGAGTACTACCTGAACGAGCAGGTCAAGGCGATCCAGAAGGAACTCGGTGAAGGCGAGGAGGGGGCCGACCTCGAAGAGCTTGACAAGAAGATCAAGGCCGCCGGCATGACCAAGGAAGGTCTTGCCAAGGCCAATGGCGAACTGAAGAAGCTCAAGCTGATGTCGCCGATGTCGGCCGAAGCGACCGTCGTGCGCAACTACATCGAGACGCTGATCGGCCTGCCCTGGCGCAAGAAGACGCGCATCAGCAAGGACCTGCCGGAAGCGCAGAAGGTGCTCGACAAGGACCACTACGGCCTTGAGCGGGTCAAGGAACGCATCCTCGAATATCTTGCCGTCCAGCAGCGCGTCGACAAGCTGAAGGCGCCGATCCTGTGCCTCGTCGGACCTCCGGGCGTCGGCAAGACCTCGCTCGGCCAGTCGATCGCCAAGGCAACTAACCGCAAGTTCGTGCGCATGGCGCTGGGTGGCGTGCGTGACGAGGCCGAGATCCGCGGTCATCGTCGTACCTACATCGGTTCCATGCCGGGCAAGATCCTGCAGAGCCTGTCGAAGGTCGCGGTCAGGAACCCGCTGTTCCTGCTCGACGAAGTCGACAAGCTTGGCCAGGATTTTCGTGGCGATCCGTCGTCGGCGTTGCTGGAAGTGCTCGACCCCGAGCAGAACCACACTTTTCAGGATCACTACGTCGAGGTCGACTTCGATCTTTCCGACGTGATGTTCGTCGCAACCGCCAACACGATGAACATCCCGGCGCCCTTGCTCGACCGCATGGAAGTGATCCGCCTGTCCGGCTACACCGAGGACGAGAAGGTCAATATCGCCGAGCGCTACCTGCTGCCCAAACAGATGAAAGCCAACGGCGTCAAGAAAACCGAATTGACCGTGAGCGATTCTGCGTTGCGCGACATCGTCCGCTACTACACCCGTGAAGCCGGCGTGCGTGCGCTGGAGCGCGAGGTTTCCAAGATCTGCCGCAAGGTCGTGAAGACGCTGCTGCTCAAGAAGCGCGAGAGCAAGATCATCGTCAACGCCAAGAATCTCGACAAGTATCTGGGGGTGCGCCGCTACACCTTCGGCATGGCCGAGAAGGAAAACCAGGTCGGTCAGGTGACCGGTCTTGCCTGGACCGAGGTCGGCGGAGAACTGCTGACCATCGAATGCGCGCTGATGCCGGGCAAGGGCAATACGATGCGCACCGGCAGCCTGGGCGATGTCATGAAGGAGTCGGTCGAGGCTGCGCGTACCGTCGTGCGTGCCCGTGCCCGCAAGCTCGGCATTGCCGATGAGCGTTTCGAGAAGACCGACATCCATGTGCACTTCCCCGAAGGGGCGACGCCCAAGGATGGTCCCTCGGCCGGTATCGCGATTTCCACGGCCCTGGTGTCGGCCTATACCGGCATCCCGGTGCGCTGCGATATCGCCATGACCGGCGAGATCACGCTGCGCGGCGAAGTGCTGGCGATCGGCGGGCTCAAGGAAAAACTGCTGGCGGCGGTTCGTGGCGGGCTGTCGCGTGCGCTGATCCCGGAAGAGAACGTCAAGGATCTCGCCGAGATTCCCGATAACATCAAGAACAAGCTCGAGATCATTCCGGTGCGCTGGATCGACCAGGTGCTCGAGCATGCACTCGAGAGCAAGCCGTCGGCGTTGCCCGACGAGCCGTCGGCTGCGCCGGCGGCGGACGCGGGGACGGCAGAGGCTACGGCCACCAACGTCGTTACCCATTGATGCGAAGGGGCGGGATGTTCCGTTCCGCCCCGCGTCCTCCGGCAGGTACTGAAGTTGGAAATGCGCCCGTAGTTGCTGTAGAATCGCGCCTTCGCTTCAAGCCATCAGGCACGGGTGCTTAGCTCAGTTGGTAGAGCGCTAGCCTTACAAGCTGGATGTCGGCGGTTCGATCCCGTCAGCACCCACCAAGCAAAACGTTGTACCGACGCGGAGTGGTAGTTCAGTCGGTTAGAATACCGGCCTGTCACGCCGGGG
>DAORCC010000223.1:0-3575 GCA_035345235.1 Azospira sp. | reverse complement strand
GCTGCTCGAAGGCGAGATCATCGACTCGATGTTCATGAGCAAGAAGGCGCTGTGCGATTTCTACGAGCGCGAGATGGAAGACTGCCGCGAAGCCGGCATCCTCTTCTCGCTGCACGTCAAGGCCACCATGATGAAGGTCTCGCACCCCATCGTCTTCGGCCACTGCGTCAAGATCTACTACAAGGACGCCTTCGAGAAGCACGCCAAGACCTTTGACGAGCTGGGCATCAACGTCAACAACGGCATGGTCGATCTCTACGAGAAGATCAAGCCGCTGCCCGAATCCAAGCGTGACGAGATCATCCGCGACCTGCACGCCTGCCAGGAACACCGTCCGCGTCTCGCCATGGTCGACTCGGCCAAGGGCATCACCAACTTCCACTCGCCCAACGACATCATCGTCGACGCCTCCATGCCGGCGATGATCCGCCAGGGCGGCAAGATGTGGGGCGCCGACGGCAAGCAGTACGACGCCAAGGCCGTCATGCCGGAATCGACCTTCGCCCGCATCTACCAGGAGATGATCAACTTCTGCAAATGGAACGGCAACTTCGATCCGAAGACCATGGGCACCGTGCCCAACGTCGGCCTCATGGCCCAGCAGGCCGAAGAGTACGGCTCGCATGACAAGACCTTCGAGATCGCCGAAGACGGCATCGCCAACATCGTCGACATCGACACCGGCGAAGTGCTGCTGACGCAGAACGTCGAGCAGGGCGACATCTGGCGCATGTGCCAGGTCAAGGACGCCCCGATCCGCGACTGGGTCAAGCTGGCCGTCACCCGCGCCCGCAACTCCAACACCCCGGCCGTGTTCTGGCTCGACCCGTACCGCCCGCACGAGAACGAGCTGATCAAGAAGGTGAAGCTCTACCTCAAGGATCACGACACCACCGGCCTCGACATCCAGATCATGTCGCAGGTGCGCGCCATGCGCTTCACGCTCGAGCGCGTCATCCGCGGCCTCGACACCATCTCCGTCACCGGCAACATCCTGCGCGACTACCTGACCGACCTGTTCCCGATCATGGAACTCGGCACCTCGGCCAAGATGCTCTCGATCGTCCCGCTGATGAACGGCGGCGGCATGTACGAAACCGGCGCCGGCGGCTCGGCACCGAAGCACGTGCAGCAGCTCACGCAGGAAAACCACCTGCGCTGGGATTCGCTGGGCGAGTTCCTCGCGCTCGCCGTCTCGCTCGAAGAACTGGGCATCAAGGAAAACAACGCCCGCGCCAAGCTGCTGGCAAAGACGCTCGACCTCGCCACCGGCAAGCTCCTCGACAACAACAAGTCGCCCTCGCCGAAGACCGGCGAACTCGACAACCGCGGCTCGCAGTTCTACCTCGCCATGTACTGGGCGCAGGAGCTGGCCGCGCAGACCGAGGACAAGGAACTGGCTGCCCATTTCGCCGGCCTCGCCAAGACGCTCACCGCGAACGAGGCGCAGATCGTCGCCGAGCTGAAGACGGTGCAGGGCAAGGAAGTCGATATCGGTGGCTACTACAAGGCCGATTCGGAGAAGTGCAAGGCCGTGATGCGCCCGAGCCCCACGCTCAACGCCGCGCTGAAGGCCGCGCGCGCCTGATCGCTTGCTGCTGAAGGAATGGAAAAAGCCGGGGAGACCCGGCTTTTTCTTTTGAGGTGCGCCGCGAATGGGTGGCGTTTTCCCGGCAACGAAGGGCTAAGGCTTGCCGGTGCAGCCCGCGGCACTACTTGCTCAAACTCCCGATCTGGACGCGCGAACGCTGCAGCGCAATCCGGCCCGCGCTGCTCTCGAGCGCGATCGCAACGCGCGAGCGTGCCTCCATCTCGAACCGCAGCGTCAAGGGCTCGGTCCCGGCGCTCCTGGCCTGATCGAATGCCCCGAACATCTCTGCTTCATCGAAGCCGATCTCCGCCAGCAACTTGCTGCCTTTCGGGCTCAGGCAGGCGATTTGCACATTCCTGGGGAGCGGTTCGAAAACACCCGGCGACGACCGGGTGAAATCATGAAACTGACACTCGCCGTTGAATCCGCGCACGAAAATGTACTGTGGCACGGCGTTTCCCGCCACGACGACGCGCCAGCGCTCACGCCGTGCGTAGCGCGGCCACGATGACACCGGCGGGCCGTTCCTGATGAGGGTCTCGAACTCTTCCTTGCCGAGGCGTTTCATCAGTGTCGAGCGGACAAACTCGGCACGGTCAATGGCCGGATTGTCGATGACCCGGGACCACGCCAGCGACACCGGCTCGACGCGGGCCCTTGCCACTTCCCGCACCAGGCCGCTGCCCGCCAGCCACACGCTTGTCCACCCGCCGAGCCCCATGCCGACGACGATCTTCCGCCAGGTGTCGCGCTCCTGTGCCAGCGGCACCTCGAACCCCTCCGCGAAGAGCTGCATCAGCAGGGCATGGGGGAGCGGAACGCTGCCGCCGTAGAACTTGTCTTCGGAAAACGAGAACCACGCCAGATCGAGACGCTCCGGCACTGCCTTCTGCTCGGGGCCCTCGAGGCGTCGCGAGCCGATCTCGCCCCAGCCATTGTTGATGATCTTGCCGGCCGGGACATGTGCGATCAGGCCGTCGCTGCCCAGAAGCTGGCCGGAAATCAGCTGCATCGGATAGCGCTTGTCCGCACACTCGGTCGGCAGCCACTCGAACTTTCCGGGCCGGCCGAGAAAAGCCTGCGCAGAACCGGCAGCGCCCAGCGCGGAGAGGCCCGTGCTGGCGGCAAGCCTGAGGAAGAAGCGCCGGGGATTGAACTTGTCGTCTGGCATGGGCTATATCCGGGGCGGATGAGGCGCTACATACTCCCGCGCCCAGGGGGTGTCTATCAACGCTGGACTCCAGCGTCTGCCCGCTTGCGGACAGTCCGCAGGAAGGACTTGATCGGCGTCTGCGGCCTTGTGGGTGTTGAAGTGCGCTGAAATTTGACCCACCATGCTCGCCAAAAATCGATCCGTCGATTATGCGTTGAGTATAACGACGCTTCTGTGGATAAATCGCCGGTTTTCAGGATTTTCTCGCCTTGGTTTTTGGTGGTTGATCTTGCTCTGCCCGACCCGGGTCGGGCAGAGCTGTTCCGAACGGAAATCAGGAGGCAGGCCGCGGTCTGTCCCGCTCCTCAAAACAGCGCCTCCGGCGCCAGCACCGTTGACTTGCGCGGCCTGCCGGTTGTTGCCCCGCTGGATGACATGCAGCGGGGTGATGGGCAGGATCGCGTGTGGCCGAAGAGCGAGGCCGCTGCCGAAGCGGGGTCAGGCCACCAGAATCACAATCAGTCCGAAACCGGCGAAGGCCAGCCCCGGCAATAGCCACCACAGGCCCTGATACGGCGGCGCGTGCTCGAGGATCAGTTGCGCCGGGTGCTCCGGGTCGATGAACACCGGATGCCGCTCGCCAATGCGGTAGATGCCCGCGAGACGCGCTGCCTGCGCGCGGTCGTTCGCCCCGATGGCGTGGATGACCGTGTGCGTCTCGCCATTGAAGACATAGCGGAAGGTGAGGTGGCAGGTATGGCAGGTCCGCTGCGTAGCGCCGTCGTCGGCGTTCGGCAGGTGTTGCACGGTGCTGACCGGTTCCGCCGCGAT
>DAORCC010000222.1:0-3596 GCA_035345235.1 Azospira sp. | reverse complement strand
CCGATGCCGAGCGTGTAGCCAAGCGACACGTGGTGGAAGCGGCCGCTGGCCTTGTCGGCGTGGATCGCGATACCCATCGGAACAGCCTTGCCTGCGGCAACGGCTCCCGCAAGCTTGCGCGTAAAGGTCACGGTGTACTCGCCACCCTTGTTCTCGCCGGTGGCGGTGACGCCCGCCGTGCCGCCGTCCATCTTGCGCGAATCGGCAACCGAACCGTCAACCGCCTTGGCACCCTTGGCGCTCTTCCACTGCATCAGCTCGTAGGCGCCGGCTTTGGTGTACTTGGTCTTCTTGTCGTCGGCACCGGGCATGGTGCGGGCATCGGCGTGGCAGGTGGCCCAGCAGCCGACCTGTGCGCCCGTAACGGGCTTGCCGCCGGCATCGACGCTGACCTGGTCGTTGGCGAACATCACGGCAGCCTTGACATCGTTGTCCTTGTCGTCGTGGTTGGCGCCGCCTGCCGGTGCCTTGAAGGTCAGGCGCACATACAGGTTCGAGGCGTCGTAAGCGGTCTGCACCGCGACCGGGAAGTTCATCGTCTTGGGCGCACCGGCCGGTTCGATGTCCTTGGAGGCAAGGCGCTTCATGTCGAAGTTGAGTCCGCCCTTCTCTTCGTGGCAGCCCACGCAGGTCTCGCCCTTGACGAGGCCGGTACGGCCGCTGTGGTCGGACTTCTTGATGACCCATTCGATCGGCGTGACGCCGGCGTGGAAGACCTGTACGTCACGCTTCGGCACCTTGGACCAATCAGGTGCTGCGACGGCGACGGAGGAGCCGAGGGCAAGAACAGCGCCCATGACGGACAGCGAAAGAATCGATTTATTCATTGTTGCCTCTCCATTAAAGATTGCTGCTTAACGGCGCAACGGCCTGTCGCGTTGACAGGCCGCTGCAAACTCGGGTCGTGCTACGAGCAGTGATGGATCACTCGTCGTCCTCTTCAGGCATGTTCTGCGGCTTCTTGTGCGCAATGCCCTTGTGGCAATCGATACAGGTCTTCTTGTCGTCCTGTGCGATCTTGTGCATCTTCGACGCACGTGCCTTCTGCTTCTCGATGTCCATGCCATCGAAGCTGTGGCAGTTGCGGCACTCGCGGGAGTCAGAGGCTTTCATGCGCGCCCATTCGTTCTGGGCGAGACGGAGTCGGTTGGCCTCGAATTTCTCCTTGGTGTCGATCGTGCCCATGATCTTGCCATAGACTTCCTTCGACGCCTGGATCTTGCGGATCATCTTGTGCGTCCAGTCCTTCGGCACGTGGCAGTCGGAACAGACGGCGCGGACACCGGTACGGTTCGAGTAGTGAATGGTCTGCTTGTATTCCTGATAGACGTTGTCATGCATCTCGTGGCAGGAAATACAGAAGGGCATCGTGTTCGTCGCTTCCATGGCGGTGTTGAACCCGCCCCAGAAGAAGATGCCGGAGAAGAAGCCGACGACGAGCAGCGTCAGCAGGGAATATTTAGCGCTCGGCTTGCGCAGTGTGGCGAGAAAGCCGCCGTTGTTGTCAGCCATTTGTTGCCCCTCAAGAATTGTCGCGATCTTTATTTTTGACCAGCTCAAGCCGGTACTTGGTGGCCGAAGTCTAGCGACGAGGGGGGGCGAAGGGTTTGATCTAGATTAACTAATCCCTATTTCCCCTGAGGCTTTCCGGGCTTTGGCCGCTTGGCCGCTTCGCGCGCACGTTCCAGCGCGGCGCCCAGGGCCTCGGCTTCCTCCGATCCCGGCTCCATCAGCGGGAGCACCTTTTCCCAGTATGTGACTGCCGTGCGGAAGTCCCCGCGCTCGCCGGCCGCAGCACCTGCCAGCAGCAGCACTTGCGGGTCCTCGGGCGCGAGCTTCAGCGCCTTGTCCAGCAACTCCGCCGGCCGCCCCTTGAAACCGTTGTTGGTGATCGCCAGCAGCTCGGCATAGTCTGCAAGCAGTTCGGCATCCTTTTCGACCAGCACGAAGCCTTTGCCGTAAGCCTCGGCAGCCTCGGCGTAGCGGCCCAGCGCCTTGTACGAGCGAGCCAGCATGACCCAGCCCTTGGGATCGTCGGGATTTTCCCGCAGGCGGCTGGCGAGGCGCGCCACCATGTTCTCGACGTCGCTGGCGGTGACCCTGGGCGCCGGCTGGCGTGCCGCCGGGTCAATCGCCTTCGGATTGCCGAGGAGACCGTAGCCACCGAGGCTGATCATCGGCAGCAAGACGATGATGATCAACGCAGTCTTCTTCGCCGGCGCCGGCTTGCGGGCGACGTCCGGTGCTACCGGCGTTTCGGGGCGAGCCTCCTCGAGCAGGCGCTTCTGGAGTTCCTTCTTCGCCTGTTCGAAATCGGCGTCGGACAGCGAGCCTTCGCGGTGATCGTGCTCCAGCTCGGCCATCTGGTCCCGCAGGATCGCCACGTTCGCGGCCTGACGGTCGGCGGCCTCGCGGGGCGCAGAGCGCTCGCGCAACAGTGGCAGGGCGAGCGGAATGGCGGCGACGACGATGAGGAACGTCGCCAGGGCGATGAAGGTGGTCATTGCGGCTTCTTGTCGTTGGTGTCGCCGAGCAGCGCATTGGCCTGCTGCAGCTCGTCGGCGGTCAGTTCGGTATCGGCGATGGCGTCGTTGCGGCGGCGCAGGTAGCGGATGAGGACGGCGAGGCCGATCACCAGCAGCACGCCGGGACCGGCCCAGAGCAGGATCGTCGTACCCTTCACCGGCGGACGGTAGCGGACGAAGTCGCCATAGCGTGCGACCATGAAGTCCATGATTTCCTGGTCCGATTTGCCCTCGGCGATCAGTTTCCTGATTTCGCGCCGGAAATCGTTGGCGAGGTCGGCATTCGAGTCGGCAATCGTCTGGTTCTGGCAGACCAGGCAGCGCAACTCGGCCGTAATGGCGAGCAGGCGCTTCTCGGTCAGCGGGTCATCGGCCAGCGGCGCGGCCTCCTTCGCCTGCACTCCAAGCGCGGCGAGCCCCAGCCACAGGCCGGCGAGCAATGTCGTCAGGCGCCTCATTTGTTCAGCTCCGCGACGAGCGGCAGGATCTTCTTCGTCAGATCATCCGGGGTCACCGGGCCGGTGTGCTTCATGCGGATGACGCCGGCCTTGTCGATGATGTAGGTCTCGGGCACGCCATAGACGCCGTAGTCGATGCCGACGCGACCGTCGAGGTCGAGCACCGACAGCACGTAAGGATCGCCGTGCCGGCTCAGCCACTTTGCGGCACGCTCGCGGGCGAGCTTTTCCTCGGTGGTGGCGTCAGTCTTGCTCATGTCGGTCTCGCCGTCGCCACGGACTTCCTTGTAGTTGAGGCCGACGACGGGGACGATGTTCTTCCTGCCGAGTTCGACGAGAATCGGGTGCTCGGCGCGACACGATACGCACCACGACGCCCAGACGTTGAGCATCCAGACCTTGCCCTTCATGTCCTCGGGACCGAACTTGCGGTCGACGCCGAGTACCGGCAGCGAGAAATTCGCCGCCGGCTTGCCGACCAGCGGCGAGGGCACGTCACGGGGGTTCAGGTTGAGGCCGACGGCAAGCAGGATGACGAGGGCGATGAAGCCGACGAGCGGCCAGAGGAACTTGTTCATGCGGTTTGTGTGTTGCCGGTAGTGACGGTTGCGGA
>DAORCC010000221.1:0-3633 GCA_035345235.1 Azospira sp. | reverse complement strand
AGGATGCGCAGAAATCCGGCGCGATGATGCTCTTCGGCGAGAAGTACGGCGACGAGGTGCGCGTGCTTTCCATCGGTTCCTCGAAGGAACTGTGCGGCGGCACGCACGTCGCCCGCACCGGCGATATCGGCCTCCTGAAGATCGTCGGCGAGAGCGGTGTCGCCGCCGGCGTGCGCCGCGTCGAGGCCGTCTGCGGCGATGTCGCGCTGGCCTGGCTCGATGCGCAGCAGGACACGCTCGCCGCCGTCACCGGCGCGCTCAAGGCGCAACCGCAGGAAGTCGTCGCCAAGGTGGGCCAGATGGTCGATCAGGTGAAGTCGCTGGAAAAGGAACTGGCGCGACTGAAGTCGAAGCTCGCGTCCAGCCAGGGCGACGACCTTGCTGCGCAGGCCGCCGACGTCAAGGGCATCAAGGTGCTGGCCGCGGTGCTCGAAGGCGCCGACGTGGCCACGCTGCGCGAGACCATGGACAAGCTGAAGGACAAGCTGAAGACCGCGGCCATCGTGCTGGCGGCCGTCGACGGCGACAAGGTATCGCTGATCGCCGGCGTCACCGCCGACACCATCGGCAAGGTCAAGGCCGGCGAACTGGTCAATGCCGTCGCCCAGCAGGTCGGTGGCAAGGGCGGTGGCCGTCCGGACATGGCGCAGGCTGGCGGCACCAACCCGGCGGCGCTGCCGGCGGCGCTGGCCTCCGTCAAGGGCTGGGTCGAAGGGCGCGTCTGATGCGGACGCCTGCCGCACTGATCGTGGCGGTGGCGCTGGCCGCCCCCGCCGCTTTCGCTGCCCCGGTAGCCCCTGAGCTCGACCGTACGCCCGTTGCCGCGACCACGGCACAGGGCGATGCCGTGCGCCTCTACCCGAACGGCCGCTGGGAATTCGTCGATGCGGCCAAGGCGGCGAAGGCGAAGGAAATCGCCGCGGCCTATCCCGAGAACAACACCCGCCCGGTCGATGCCCAGGGCGGTGCCTTTGGTGTCGGCCGCACGGTCATGCCCGGCGACAAGGACTACAACCGCGGTTCGCTGTCCGGCAAGGGCCGGTAGGCAAGCAGGCGGGCAGCGTCGTGGCGAAACGCAGCTTCCCGCTCGACAAGGTCTACACCCTGCTGGAACCCGGCCCGGTGGTGCTGCTGACCACCGCCGGCAAGGGCGGTCCGGACGTGATGGCCATGTCGTGGCACACCATGCTCGAGTTCGTGCCGCCGCTCGTCGGCTGCGTCGTCAGCAACCGCGACTACAGCTACGGCCGCCTCAAAAAGACGCGCGAGTGCGTCATCAACATCCCCACCGTCGAACTGGCCGAGGCCGTCGTCGGCTGCGGCAATACCAGCGGCGCCGACACCGACAAGTTCGCCAGCTTCGCCCTCACGGCGAACGACGCGAAGCAGGTCGCCGCGCCGCTCATCGCCGAGTGCTACGCCAGCCTCGAATGCCGCGTGGCCGATACGCGCATGGTCAATGCCTACGGATTCTTCGTGCTCGAAGTGGTGCAGGCTTGGGTCGATCCCGCAGTGAAGGCGCCACGGACGATCCACCATCGCGGCAAGGGCCGCTTCATGGTCGCCGGCGACGAGATCCGCCTGCCGTCGAAGATGCTCTAGCGGCGATGCGCGGCGCCCGATTCCGCCATTGCCTTTCCGTCATCGCGCTGCTGATGGCCGCCGCCGCGGTTGCACAGACGCACCTCTTCGAATCTGACTCGAAGCGCTTCGGCAACCCCAAGATGGACATCGTCGTCGCCGAAGTCGAGCGCCGGCCGCGCGTCTCGGTGCTCGAGATCCGCATCCAGGCCGTCGGCTCCTCGGTCGGCTCGTCCTTCTTTCTCCTGTGCAGCGTGCGCGACCTCGCTCGCCAGCGCGGCAACTTCCGCTACGTCAGCAAGATCGAGAAGAATGCCGAGGGGCACCTGCTGATCGGCTTCCTGACGCATGCCGGCGAACCGGCAGCCAATCTTGGCGCCGAGTTCGAGGCCGCCGGTGCCGCGGCGACCGAGATCGATCTGGAACGCTTCGCGCCGATCTGCGACCGCATGCAGTGACGACACGGTATTGATCTGGCATGTTGAGCCGGGCGATACTGGAGGGCTTTTAGCGGCCAGAAGCAGCCGTCTATGGGAAGCTACATAGCGGACACTCAATGCTCCTGGTCTTATTTATTGCAGATGATTTATAAAATTTATCCTTCCCGTCACTGGAGCATTTTCAATGCAGCAATATTCTTTGTTGCAATGTTTGCATGCGGATTTATGGCCATACGCACTCCAAGTGCGTTGACGGTTTTCGCTATTTTGTTTTTTCTTATGGCGGTATTTGCAGCGTTTGTCGCAGGAAAACTGTTGTGGTCGATAAGAGTGCCGGTGGCGGAATTTGGGGATTACAAGTTTCGATTTCGGAGCGCCGGCGGAGAGTATAAGGACGTTATGTATTCAGATCTTCGCAGAGTCGAAGGCCATATCACGGACACGTATCTAACTGGTCTAGAGCTGACGTTGAATGAAGGACAAACGGAGATTATGAACCTCGGAGTGATGACAGACATTCCAAATGTGTTCAGCGAGATACACAAGCGCTCACCACATTTACGGCAGTTGTATAGCACCGTCATGGTTCTTATCGCGATTAAATCGTAGCGGCCTTAACGCACCATCTGCGCATAGGCTACCCGCTTCTTCGCGAACTCTGAGGCGAAGCGCCCCTGACCTGGAACGTCTGCTTCCGCTGGGCGGAAACTTCGGCTTCGGGTCGGCAACAGACGGCCAGCAAGGGACGGAGGTCTTTGATTCCTGAATGAGCGCGAAAGGTTCTCTGCTGCGCTATGATTTAAAGAGGCCGACGGCAGGAACCGCTGCATTCCTGAATTAGCCAGAACGCAGCTGTTGTTGACCATTTCTATGTCACTAGAACGCTAGTGGGACAGGCACCGATGCCATACGAAACGACTTGGGAAAAACGAGGCGCTTACACCAGATGGTATGGGAACTGCACCACTTCAGAGTTGCTCAATATGCAGGAGAACGCTCAATCTCATCCGCGTTTTGATGAGGTCTCTTATTCCATACACGACTTCTCTGCGTGCGAACGCTTCGAAGGTAGTTCTAGCGACATCCAGTTTTCAGCTGCCATCGCTAATGCTGCCAGCCAGTCAAATGCTCACATCAATATTGCCGTCGTTGCGCCCAAAGAAGATGTGCTGGAATTTCTGAATGTATATATAGGTGCGAGGTTGAGTCCCTATCCACTCCGTATCTTTTCCTCGTTAGAGGAAGCAAGGCAGTGGGCAAAGTAAGCCCACTGCCGACGAAGTGTCTGGAACCCTGAATGAATCTTCAGGGGCGTTGGCCGTCCCCAACATCTGCACTTCGAATCAAATCCCCAACACCTCCCCAGCCGGCCGATAGTCGTGCCCCAGGGCTCTCGCCACCGCCTCGCACGTCACTTTCCCCGCATGCACGTTCAGCCCCGCCATCAGGTGCCGGTCGTCGCGGCAGGCTTTCTGGCAGCCCTTATCGGCCAGCGCCAGCACGAAGGGCAGGGTGGCGTTGTTGAGGGCGAAGGTCGAGGTCCGCGGCACGGCGCCAGGCATGTTGGCAACGCAGTAGTGCACGATGCCGTCGACGACGTAGGTCGGGTCGG
>DAORCC010000220.1:0-3658 GCA_035345235.1 Azospira sp. | reverse complement strand
CAGTTCCGCCTGCGCGACTGGGGCATCTCGCGCCAGCGCTACTGGGGCTGCCCGGTGCCGATCATCCACTGCCCGAGCTGCGGTGATGTGCCGGTGCCCGACGACCAGCTGCCGGTGGTGCTGCCGGAGAACGTCGAGATCACCGGCGCGGGTTCGCCGCTGGCGAAGATGCCCGAGTTCTACGAATGCAGCTGCCCGAAGTGCGGCGGCAAGGCGAAGCGCGAGACCGACACGATGGACACCTTCGTCGAGTCGTCCTGGTACTTCCTGCGCTACGCCTGCCCGGACAACGACCAGGCCATGGTCGACGAGCGCCTCGCCTACTGGTGCAAGGGCGGCATCGACCAGTACATCGGCGGCATCGAGCACGCCATCCTGCACCTGCTCTACTCGCGCTTCTGGACCAAGCTGATGCGCGACGTCGGCCTGTTCAAGGGTTTTGAATTGAATGAGCCCTTCGCCAACCTGCTGACGCAGGGCATGGTCGTGGCGCCGACCTTCTACCGCGATGCCGGTGACGGCAAGAAGCAGTGGATCAACCCGGCCGACGTCGATGTCACTACCGACGAGCGGGGCCGCCCAACCGGCGCCACCTTCAAGGCCGACGGCCAGCCGGTGATCATCGGCGGCACCGAGAAGATGTCGAAGTCGAAGAACAATGGCGTCGACCCGCAGGCATTGATCGACCAGTACGGCGCCGACACTGCCCGCCTGTTCATCATGTTCGCCTCGCCGCCGGACCAGTCGCTGGAATGGTCGGACGCCGGCGTCGAGGGCGCCTTCCGCTTCCTCAAACGACTGTGGAAGCTGACGCATGATCACGTCGCGCAAGGCCTCGTTCCGGCCTACACCGGTGGCGAGCTTGCCGGCAATCTCAAGGACTTCCGCCGTCAGCTGCACCAGACGATCGGCAAGGTGACCGACGACTACGGCCGCCGCAAGCAGTTCAACACGGCGATCGCCGCCGTCATGGAACTGCTCAACGCCTTCGCCAAGCTGCCGGACGATGCCACTGCGCGTGCCGTGAAGCAGGAAACACTGGAAGCGGTGACGCTGATGCTCTTCCCGATCGTGCCGCACGTCTGCCAGGCGCTCTACGCCGAGCTACGTCCGGGCATGGACGCCGGCCAGCAGCCCTTCCCGAAGGCCGACGCTTCGGCGCTGACGCAGGACGAGATCGAGCTCATGCTGCAGGTGAACGGCAAATTGCGCGGCAGCCTCAAGGTCGCCGCCAACGCCGACAAGGCCAGCATCGAATCGCTGGCGCTGGCCTCCGAGGCGGCGCAGAAGTTCATGGAAGGCCGGCCGGCGAAGAAGGTCGTCGTCGTGCCGGGCCGCCTGGTCAACATCGTCGCCTGAGGACACTGCATGCGCGCCGCTCTCACCTGCCTCATCGCTGCCGTCACGCTGCTGCTCGCCGCCTGCGGTTTCCAGCTGCGTGGCGCCTACACGCTGCCGTACGAAAGCCTGCACATCGCGCTCCCTGACGCCTCGGTCATCGGGGCCGGGCTGAAGCGACAGATCAGGGCCGGCGGCGGCACACGGCTGGTCGAGAAGGAAGAGGCGCAGGCCATCCTGCTGCAGGTCACCGAACTGCGCGAACGGCAGATCCTGTCGCTGTCGGCATCCGGTCGTGTGCGCGAAGTGCGGCTGCGCTTCCGCTACGCCTTCCGCGTCGTCGACCCGAAGGGCCGCGATCTGGTGCAGACGACCGGCATCGAGATCACCCGTGACCTGACCTACGATGATTCGGCCGTGCTGGCGAAGGAACAGGAAGAACAGGTGCTGTGGCGCGACATGGAAAATGATCTCGTGCAGCAGATCCTGCGCCGCCTGTCGACGATCAAGCCCTTGAAGCCGCAGGACGAAAACTGATGCAACTGAAGGGCGAGCAGCTCGGCGCCCATCTGGCGCGAGAGCTCAAGCCGGTATACCTCGTCTACGGCGACGAGCCATTGCTCGTCATCGAGGCCGGCGATGCGATCCGCGCCGCGGCGCGCAAGCAGGGTTTCGACGAACGCGAGGTACTGACGGCGATTTCCGGCTTCGACTGGAACCAGCTGGCAATGGCTGCCGGCAACCTCTCGCTGTTCGGTGGTCGCAAGCTTATCGATCTGCGCATCCCGACCGGCAAGCCCGGCCGCGAAGGCAGCGCCGCAATCCAGGATTACTGCCAGCGCTGCACGCCGGACACCCTGTTGCTCGTGACGCTACCCGCACTCGACTGGAAGGATGAAAAAGCCGCCTGGGTCACGGCCCTGGCCGAAGCCGGCGCCACGCTCAAGCTGAACGCCCCGCCGCTCGCCGAGTTGCCGGCCTGGATCGCCGGCCGCCTGCAACGTCAGGGACAGGGCGCAGACAGGGAAGCGCTGGTTTTCATCGCAGAGCGCGTCGAGGGCAACCTGCTCGCGGCGCAGCAGGAGATCCGCAAGCTGGGGCTGCTCTATCCCGAGAAGCAGCTGACGCTGGCGGAAGTGCGCGAGGCGGTGCTCGACGTCGCCCGTTTCGATCTCGACTCGCTGCGCGAGGCGCTGCTCGCGGGCGACGCTGCGCGCCTGACGCGCACGCTCGACGGCCTGCGTCAGGAAGGCGAAGCGGCGCCGCTGGTACTGTGGGCGATGACCGAGGAAGTGCGCGCGCTGGCGCAGATTCGCAGCGGCATGGAGGAAGGGCAGCCGGCCGACATGCTGATGCGCGACGCCCGCGTCTGGGGGCCGCGCCAGGCACAGATGAAACGATGCCTCGCACGCATCACACGCGGACAGGCTCAGGAGGCGCTGACGCTCGCCGGCCGCATCGACCGCGTCGTGAAGGGTATCGCCGGCGGCGATGTGTGGAACGAATTCCTCAGGCTGGGGCTGGTGCTGGCCACCCCCGGCAAAGGCCAGACGCGCAGCTAGGCGCGCTTGCCCTCGACAGGAATATCATCCCCCGCTTCGGGCGGGTCCGCCTGCAAAGGCTCCCAGGCGCACTCCGGCATATGCCGGACATCATCGAGCCCCCCGGACGCCTTTTCCTGTGCCAGACACTCGCCCCGGCACTCTTCGGCGACCACGACGAGGTTGAACTCCTCGTCCACCTGTCGCTCACCATCCCAATAGCTGCAGGTCGCACAGACCTTGACCTCAGCCGGAACGATCAACTTCTTTTCAACTGATTTTTCCATTTACCGCACCCCCGGACTTTCGCATAGGAGTGTAACTTTTCGCGAGAGTTCCCTCCCGGGTTTTCTGACGCCGGCAGCTATAATCAGTTCTTTGCGCTGACATAGAAGCAACACCATGGATATCCAGCAGACCATGATGGAAGTCGGTCGTCGCGCCCGCGAGGCTTCGCGTGCGGCGGCCCGTGCCGACACCCATCAGAAAAACGCCGCCCTCAAGGCCATAGCCGCCGCCATCCGCCGCGACGCAGCCGCCCTCCTCGCCGCCAACGCCGAGGATCTGGCCGCCGCCCGCGCCGCCGGGCTCGAAGCCGCAATGCTCGACCGCCTGACGCTGACCGAGAAGGGCGTCGCCGCCATGGCCGAGGGCGTCGAACAGGTCGCTGCGCTACCCGATCCGGTCGGCGAGATCAGTGACATGGCCTACCGCCCTTCCGGCATCCAGGTCGGCAAGATGCGCGTGCCGCTGGGCGTCATCGGCATCATCTACGAGGC
>DAORCC010000219.1:1641-3690 GCA_035345235.1 Azospira sp. | reverse complement strand
ACACGCTCCTGCAGCTTCTCGCGGTCGTAGTCGCTGGTGGCTTCCTCGATCTGCACGCGGATCTGCTTGACGCGGGCTTCGATGGCCTTCTCGTCGCCGGCACCATCGATGAGGGTGGTGTTTTCCTTGCCGATCTCGACGCGCTTGGCCTGGCCCAGATCCTTCAGGGTGGCCTTCTCGAGGGTCAGGCCGGTCTCTTCCGAGATGACGACGCCGCCGGTCAGGATGGCGATGTCTTCCAGCATGGCCTTGCGACGATCGCCGAAGCCCGGGGCCTTGACGGCAACGGTCTTGAGGATGCCGCGGATGTTGTTCACCACCAGGGTGGCCAGCGCTTCGCCTTCGACGTCCTCGGCGATGATCAGCAGCGGACGACCGGCCTTGGCGACTTGCTCCAGCACCGGCAGCAGGTCACGGATGTTCGAGATCTTCTTGTCGAAGAGCAGGACGAACGGGTTGTCGAGCAGGGCGATCTGCTTTTCCGGGTTGTTGATGAAGTAGGGCGACAGGTAGCCGCGGTCGAACTGCATGCCTTCGACGACGTCGAGCTCGTTCTGCAGCGACTTGCCGTCTTCAACGGTGATGACGCCTTCCTTGCCGACCTTCTCCATGGCCTGGGCGATGATGTCGCCGATCGAGGCATCGGAGTTGGCGGAGATCGAGCCGACCTGGGCGATTTCCTTGTTGGTCGTGCAGGGCTTCGAGATCTTCTTCAGTTCGTCGATGGTGGCGACGACGGCCTTGTCGATGCCGCGCTTGAGATCCATCGGGTTCATGCCGGCGGCGACGTACTTCATGCCTTCGCGGACGATCGACTGGGCCAGCACGGTGGCGGTGGTGGTGCCGTCACCGGCGATGTCGGAGGTCTTGGAAGCGACTTCCTTGACCATCTGGGCGCCCATGTTGGCGAACTTGTCCTTCAGTTCGATTTCCTTGGCGACGGAAACGCCGTCCTTGGTCACCGTCGGGGCGCCGAACGAGCGCTCCAGCACGACGTTGCGGCCCTTCGGACCGAGGGTCACCTTGACCGCGTCGGCCAGGATGTTGATGCCCTCGACCATGCGCGAGCGGGCGGAATCACCGAATTTGACTTCTTTGGCTGCCATTTATGTTTCTCCTGAATTCTGTTGATGGGTCGGGTGAAGGTGATCCGTGGATCAGGCCTCGACGACGCCCATGATGTCTTCTTCGCGCATGACCAGCAGTTCCTGGCCATCGACCTTGACGCCCTGGCCGGCGTACTTGCCGAACAGCACGCGGTCGCCCACCTTCACGTCGACGGCAATGTGCTTGCCGTTTTCATCGCGCTTGCCCGGGCCCACGGCCAGGACTTCGCCCTGATCCGGTTTCTCGCCGGCGGAATCGGGGATGACGATGCCCGAGGCGGTGGTGCGCTCGGCGTCGATACGCTTGACGATGACTCGATCGTGCAAAGGACGGATTTTCATTCGGTTCTCCTTGGATTAAAGCGATAGTGATTGCTAACAAATAGCTGTCTTGGCACAAGGCCACGAAAGGTCAGCGCTGGATTCAAAACAGAAGGTGTTAGCACTCATGGCCAACGAGTGCTAATAATAGTGGCGCCCCACGCCGATTTCAAGGGTGGGCGCGAAGGTTTTTTGCGCGGCCGCCGCGCACCGGAGCCAAGTCCCCCGGTTCAGCGATTGTCGGCGTTGCGTGGCGCGTGGGCGAGCAACCACTCCGGCAGCTCGCGGCCGGCAGCATTGTCGACGATGTACTGGCGGATCAGCTTGCGTACGACCTGGGAAGGCGTCAGATCCTGTTGGGCGCAGATTTCATCGAACAGCGACTTCTTGCGCGGATCAATGAGAATCGTCAGACGTGCGGTACGATTTTCCATGGATTGGCTTTTCACAACGACATTATGTTAATCAAATTGTAATTGCAGGATCAATTGAAGTAAATATAATCCTCATCACGTCACATCGCTGTGACCCTCTCCTCATGAGGCGTAGCCCATTCTTTGCATGACCGGTCGTCATGGCTTCGTGAGTTCATCGGCACCCGTTGCGGGTGCCGTTTTTTTGC
>DAORCC010000219.1:0-1541 GCA_035345235.1 Azospira sp. | reverse complement strand
TGACCGCGCTCAGCTTCGACACCGATGCCGCGGAGCGGCCGAGCGAGGCCTGGCGCTACGACGAGACCACCGGTTTCACCGTGCTGCCGGGCGTGCCACTGATCGACGCCCTGACCCGGGCAACGCAACCGACGAACGGCAGGCGATATGCCTTCTCCTGCTACCGCGCGACCGAATACGTCATCCTGCTCGGGCTGGCCCGCGAGCTGGTGTCATACAACCCGGACCGGCTGGCAATGCTGCAACGGCAGTGGGAAACCCGCGCCATCATGTCGCGCGAATTCCACGACACATTCCTGGACGAGCACGGCAGCAACGAGGCGCCGCTGCCGCCCCGTTTCTACACGCCGGGCGACCGCGTCTGGTTCCGCAACCCCGACGAGGCCTCCTCCGACGCCACCGGCTACGAGGGCTCATGGGTGTTCTACCTGGGCGGCGGCCTGTTCAGCAATTTCTGGCACCCCGAGCGGCCCTACACGCTGGAAGACAAATGCCTGGAAATCTTCCACTGGCGCCATGGCTTGTACCACGACGACGCGGGCGAGCCCCGCATCGACGAAGACAGGGTCGCGCGCCGGATCGCGGAATCGCATGCGCGACCGGACGAGCGGGCCGCCATCCTTGCCCGCATGTTCCGTCTGCGCGACCTCGCCGGCACCTACGCCGACGGCGGCTGCATCGACCGGACGCGGGAGCACCCGCGCTGCACATGCCCGACCGTCACCGGAAGCGCATGACAACAGGCTGGCATTATCATTTGATTAGTATTTACAAATCATTGTAAAGCAATAGAATGCGTCGCTCACTCTGCGAGCGACCGCCATGCGCATCATTTTCCGCCCCAAGCTCCTCGAATGCCTGCCGAACTACTCGCGCGCGCAGTTCGGCAAGGACCTCGCTTCGGGCATCACCGTCGGCGTTCTCGCCCTGCCGCTGGCCATGGCCTTCGCGATCGCCAGCGGATGTTCCCCGACCGCCGGTATCTGGACCGCCATCGTCGCCGGCCTGCTGACCTCGCTCTTCGGCGGCTCACGCGTGCAGATCGGCGGCCCCACCGGCGCCTTCATCCCGATCGTCTACGGGATCGTTGCCGCCCACGGTTTCGTGAACCTGCTCGGCGCGACCATGCTGGCCGGCGCCTTTCTGCTGGCAATGGGCATCGCGCGCATGGGGCAGCTGATCCGCTTCATCCCGGTCACCGTCGTCATCGGTTTCACCAACGGTATCGCCGTCGTCATCTTCATGGCGCAGATCAAGGATTTCTTCGGCCTGAAGATCGACAGCCTGCCGGCGGAATTCTTCGCCCGCATCAAGACCCTCGCCGCCAACGCCCATACCGTCGACCTGCCGACGCTCGGACTCGCCATCGGCTGCCTGATCTTCCTGCTCTCCTACAATCGACTCGCGCAGCGTCTCGCGCTGTTGCGCCGGGCGCCGGGGCCGCTCGCCGTCCTCGTCGTGGGAACGCTCGTGGCATGGCTCTTCGAACTCCCGGTCGAAACCATCGGCAGCCGCTTCAACGGCATCCCGCAGGAACTGCC